>CAYHHE010000034.1:0-25941 GCA_964356295.1 uncultured Actinomycetes bacterium
GCCACGATCATCAGGTCGGCCTGGCGGGGGGAGGCGCGAAAGACCTCCATGCCGAACCGTGCCAGGTCGTAGCGGGGACCCCCGGTGGTCATCATCTCGATGGCGCAGCAGGCCAGCCCGAACGTGGCCGGCCACAGCGACCCCTTGCGGAAGTAGCCCGCCAGCCCCTCGACGGTGCTGAGCAGGAACCCGCTCGGCAGCTTCTCCTCTATGCCCATGCGATCACTCTCACCTCACCGGCGCTCGTCAGTCCCAGTCCAGGCCACCGCGACGCCATTCGTAGACGTAGGCGACGGTGATGAGGACGAGGAACAGCACCATGGCGTAGAAACCGAACAGCCCGAGGGAGTCGAAGTGCACGGCCCACGGGTACAGGAAGACGATCTCGATGTCGAAGATGATGAACATCATCGCGGTGAGGTAGTACTTGATCGGGAACCGTCCGCCGCCTGCGGCCTGCGGGGTCGGCTCGATCCCGCACTCGTAGGCATCCATCTTGGCGCGGTTGAACCGGGACGGGCCGGCGAGCTTGCCGGCCACCAGCGAGAACAGCGCGAACGCCGCAGCGAGTCCGGCCAGCCCGAGGATGGGCACGAACGGGTTCACCTGGCCATCCTATGGCTGGGGACGATCGTGGATCGAACGGGTGGCGCGATGCAGGGCGACGATGCCGCCGGTCAGGTTGCGCCACTGAACGCCGGTCCATCCGCAGGTGTCGATCATGGTCGCGAGGTCAGCCTGGTCGGGCCAGTCCTTGATGGACTCGGCCAGGTAGACGTAGGCGTCGGGGGCGCTGGAGACCCTGCGGGCGATGGGCGGCAGAGCCCTGACGAGGTAGTTCTCATAGACCCGCCGGAAGGCCGGTGCCGTGGGGTGGCTGAACTCGCACACCACCAGGGTCCCGCCGGGGCGCGTCACCCGGGCCATCTCGGCCAGGCCGGCCGCCGGGTCGACCAGGTTGCGCAGCCCGAAGGAGATCGTGACGGCGTCGAAGGCGGCGTCGGCGAAGGGCAGGTGCAGCCCGTCCGCGGCGACGAACGGCAGGTGCGTGCGGACCGCCTTGCCGACGCGGAGCATGCCGAGGGAGAAGTCGCCCGGCACCACCCGCCAGCCGTGGTCGTGGCAGGCCTCGCTGGAGGTGCCGGTGCCGGCGGCCAGGTCCAGCAGCATCCGACCCCATCCTGGGCCGAGCGCGTCGACCACCGCGCGCCGCCAGCGCCGGTCCTGGCCGGCGGACAGCACGTCGTTGGTCAGGTCGTAGCGCCGGGCGACCGCGTCGAACATCGCCGCGACCTGGTCGGGTCGTTTGGACAAGTCCGCACGCGGGCTCACCGCGCCAGGCTACGCAGCCGGGTCGTACCCTTGCCGCCCGTGTCGATCAGCGCGCAGCCCGTCTCGGGTCTGGTGGTGCGCACCCGGCTGGTGCCCGACCCGGGGCCGCTGCTGGCGCTGCTCGACGACCCGGGTGGGCTGGTGTGGCTGCGTCGCGGTGACGGCATGGTCGGCTGGGGAGAGGTCGCCCGCTGGGAGCTGAGCGGACCTGACCGGTTCCTCACGGCGGCGGCCACCTGGCGGCAGGCGCTGCGCGGGGCGGTCGTCCGGGACGACGCACAGGTGCCCGGCAGCGGGCCGGTGGCCTTCGGCTCGTTCACCTTCGCCGACGAGGGCACCTCGGTCCTGGTCGTGCCCGAGGTGGTGGTGGGTCGCCGGGACGGGATCGCCTGGGTGACCACGCTGAGCCGCAAGGACCGGGTGCCCGCGGCGTGGTCGCCGACGGTGGCGGCGGCGCCCACCGGGGCGGGCCGCGTGCGGCTCCGGGACGGCACGCTGAGCCGGCAGGAGTGGGCGTCGGCGGTGTCGCAGGCGGTGGAACGGATCTCCGCAGGCCTGCTGGAGAAGGTGGTTCTCGCCCGTGATGTCGTCGCCGAGGCCGACCACCCGGTCGATCCGCGATGGGCGCTGGGTCACCTCGCCGCGGAGTACCCGACCTGCTGGACGTTCGCCGTCGACGGGTTGCTCGGCGCGACACCAGAGATGCTGGTGCGCCTGGAGCGCGGGCTGGTGACCTCCCGGGTGCTGGCAGGCACCATCCGTCGCACCGGCGACGACACCCGCGACCTGGCTCTTGCCGCATCGCTGGCCCGCTCGAGCAAGGACCTCGAGGAGCACGAGCTCGCCGTCCGGTCGGTGGCCGACGCGCTGGCCGACCACGGCTCGCTCAACGTGCCGGAGTCGCCGTTCGTGCTGCACCTGCCCAACGTCATGCACCTGGCCACCGACGTGACCGGAGTCGTGCACGACGGCCGGACCGCGCTGGAGCTGGTCGCGGACCTGCACCCCAGCGCGGCCGTCTGCGGAACCCCGACGGACGTGGCCCGGGCGACGATCGCCGAGCTGGAGCGGATGGACCGGGGGCGCTACGCCGGGCCGGTGGGGTGGGTGGGCGCCAGCGGGGACGGGGAGTGGGCGATCGCGCTGCGCTGCGCCGCCCTCGACCGCCAGGACCCGCGGCGGCTGCGGCTGTTCGCCGGCTGCGGCATCGTCTCTGGCTCCGAGCCGGAGGACGAGCTGGCAGAGGCCGACGCGAAGCTCACCCCGATGCGCCGCGCGCTGGGTCAGGTACGCCGGGTCACCACGTAGACCGCGCGGGCGGCGCGCACGTTGGACGCCACCCCGCTGCGGCGCAGCGGCCGGTGCTGCTCGTCCAGCAGCACCCGGCGCTGGACCGTCAGCCCCACCTCGGCGATGAGCGACTCGGTGTCCGGCAACGTCGACAAGTGGATGTTCGGTGTCTGGTACCACGGATAGGGCAGCTCGGCCGACATCGGCATCCGTCCCAGCAGCAGCAGCTCGGCCCGGTGCCGCCAGTAGGCGAAGTTCGGCACCGACACGATGCCGCGAGGCGCGATCCGGGCCATCTGCGTCAGCACGTGTCTGGGGCGGCGGGTGGTCTGCAGCGTCTGCGACAGCACCACCACGTCGTAGGAGTCGTCGGCGAAGGCGCCGAGGTCGGAGTCCAGGTCGAGCGAGAGCACCGCCACCCCACGTCGGACAGAGGCCAGGAAGGACTCAGCGTCGATCTCGACGCCGGTGCCGCGGCGCCCGTGCGCCCCCAGGTACTCCAGCAGGTCTCCCTGGCCGCAGCCGAGGTCGAGGACCCGGCTGCCCGGGGGGATCAGCGAGGAGACGATCTCCAGGTCAAGGCGCACGGCGCGTCCCGGCGTCGAGGAAGGCCTCGACGATGGCGTGGTACTCCGGGACGGGCAGCAGGAACGAGTCGTGCCCGGTCTCGCTGGCGACCTCTCGGAAGGTCGTCGGGACACCGGCGTGCTCGAGCCGCCGGGCGATCCGCAGCGAGTGGCTGGTGTCGAAGCGCCAGTCGGTGTCGAAGGACAGCACCAGGGCGCGGGTGCCCGAGCGGGCCATCCTGGCCAGCTGGCCGGGTGCGTCCGGTTCGGCGAACGGGTCGTAGTAGTCCAGCGCCCGCGACAGGTAGAGGTAGGACAGCGCGTCGAAGCGCGTGAGGAACGACTCACCCTGGTGCCGCAGGTAGCTCTCCACCTGGAAGTCCACGCCGAAGCCGAACCGGGGGGTGTCGGAGTCCTGGAACCTGCGGCCGAACTTGGCGGTCATGGCGGCCTCGGACAGGTAGGTGATGTGCGCCATCATCCGGGCCACCGCCAGGCCGACCTGGGGGCTGCGCCCGGTGCCGTAGTAGGCCCCGGCCTGGAAGTCCGGGTCGCGCATGATTGCCTCCCGGGCGACGGCGGAGAAGGCGATGTTCTGTGCGCTGAGCCGGCTGGACGCGGCGACGACGACGGCGGCCGCCGCCTCCTCGGGCGCCTCCAACGCCCAGGACAGCGCCTGCATCCCGCCCAGCGAGCCGCCCACGACGGCGTGCAGGCGCTGGATGCCAAGCCGGCGCAGCAGCCGCCGATGGGTGGCCACCAGGTCCGACACGCTCAGCAGGGGGAAGTCCATCCCGTAGGGCCGCCCGGTGTCGGGGTCGACCGAGGAGGGGCCGGTGGTGCCGTGGCAGCCGCCGAGCAGGTTGGCGCAGACGACGAAGAACCGGTCGGTGTCCACCGGACGGCCCGGGCCGATGATGTTGTCCCACCAGCCTCGGCGTGCCGGGTCCCCGTGGTGCCCGGCGGCGTGGGCGTCGCCGGTCAGGGCGTGGCAGACGAAGACGGCGTTGTCACCGGTGAACGTCCCGTAGGTCTCGTAGGCCACCTCCACATGCCGCAGGCAGCGCCCCGACGCCAGCACCAGCGGGTCGTCCGGGGTGGCCAGGACGACCCGCTGGGTCTGGACGAGACCGACGCTCACGGGGACTAGGAGGCCTTCGCAGCCTTCGTCAGCGCCTGGTCGAGGTCGGCGAGCAGGTCCTCGACGTGCTCGATGCCGACCGAGAGCCGCACCATGTCCTCGGGCACCCCGGCGGCCTCGAGCTCCTCGGGGGTGAGCTGGCTGTGCGTCGTGGTGGCGTTGTGGATGGCCAGCGACTTGGCGTCGCCGATGTTGGCCAGGTGGCTGAACAGCTCCAGGTTCTCGATGAAGGTGCGGCCGCCGCCCCTGCCGGTGCGCACGCCGAACGACACCAGGCCGCCATAGCCGCACCCGGTGAAGATCTTGTCCGCGGTCGCCTTGTACGGGCTCTCGTCCAGGCCCGGGTAGTTCACCCAGGACACCGCGTCGTGCGACTGCAGGAAGCGGGCGACAGCCAGGGCGTTCGCGCTGTGCCGCTCCATGCGCAGGTGCAGGGTCTCCAGCCCCTGCAGGAACAGCCACGAGTTGAGCGGGGCGATGGCGGCGCCGGTGTTGCGCAGCAGCACGGTGCGGGCCCGGATGATGTAGGCGAGGTTCCCGACGGCCTCGGTCCACACCACACCGTGGTAGGCCGAGTCCGGCGCGGTCAGGCCAGGGAAGCGGTCGGCGTGCCCGGCCCAGTCGAAGGTCCCGGCGTCGACGATCACGCCGCCGATGGACGTGCCGTGCCCACCGATGTACTTCGTCGCCGAGTGCACCGACACGTCGGCTCCGTGGTCGAACACGCGGCACAGGTACGGCGTCGGTGCGGTGTTGTCCACGACCAGCGGGAGGCCGAGGGCGTGGGCGGCGTCGGCCCAGGCGGCGATGTCGACGACGTTGATCTTGGGGTTGCCGATGGTTTCGACGAACACCAGCTTCGTCCGGTCGTCGACCGCGGCGCCCAGGTCCTCGGGACGGTCCGGGTCGACGAAGCGAACCTCGATGCCGAACTGCGGCAGGGTGTGCGCGAACAGGGCATAGGTGCCGCCGTAGAGGGTGGAGACGGAGACGATGTTGTCCCCGGCGTAGGTGAGGTTGAGCACGGAGTAGGTGACCGCGGCGGATCCGGACGCCGTCGCCAGCGCGCCGACGCCGCCTTCGAGGGCGGTCACGCGGGCCTCGAACACCGCCTGGGTCGGGTTCATGATCCGGGTGTAGATGTTGCCCGGGACCCGCAGCGCGAACAGGTCCGCGGCGTGGTCGGTGTCGTCGAACACGTACGACGTGGTCTGGTAGATCGGCACGGCCCGACTGTTGGTGGTCGGGTCGGGCTCCTGGCCGGCGTGCACCGCCAGGGTCTCCGGTCGTTGGGTGGTGGCCACGGCAGTGGCTCCTCTCTGCCGCCCTCGGCGGCGTCGGGTCCCGGGGGTCCGACGTGCGCCGGGAGCCTGGCGGCGAGCCCGTGGCACGGCACACTCATCTGTCGGCACAGCCTTCCGGGACGAAGGCCGTGCCGCTGGAGTTAGCACCTGTCGGTCGTGGTGACCCGGTTGCTGCGGCGTCGTCGGGCCAGATCCCTCAGCCGCTCGTGATGAACGTGCGGCGCCGATGGTAGACGATCGTTCAGGCCGCGTCGATCGCCGCGCGGGCGGCCCGGTGGAGTCGGGTCTGCAGGGCACGGTTGCCGGCACGATCCACCCGCACCTCGACCACCCGGGTCCCCGGCCGGGGTGTGAGCGCGGCGGCCAGGTCGTCCTGGCAGGTCGGTGCGACGTGCTCGACACCGACGCCTGCGCACCAAGCGCCGATGTCGCCGCCGACGGGGGTGGCGAAGACCCGCTCGAAGACCGCGGAGTGCTGGGGCTCCCCCGGCTCGAGCAGACCGAAGATCCCGCCACCGTCGTTGTTCACCACCACCACGCACAGCGACGGCCTCGGCTCGGCAGCGCCGACGAGCAGGGCGGTCGCGTCGTGCCAGAAGGCCAGGTCCCCGACCACGGCGTAGCACGCTCCGCCGTGACCCAAGGCCATCCCGACGGCGGTGGACAGGGTGCCGTCGATGCCGGACAGGCCGCGGTTGGCCATGAGCCGGACGTCCGCGCGCGGGGCAGCGGCCAGGTAGACGTCCCGGATGGGCTGGCTGGAGCCCAGCAGGACCGCGCAGTGGGGCGGCAGCGCCGCGATGACCTGGGCCACTACGCCCGGCTCGGTCGGCCACGGCTCCCGAGCCAGCAGGTCCCGCATGCCGAGCCAAGCCCGCGCGCCGGCGGCCCGCCACTGGCTCTGCCAGCCGAAGCGCGGTTCCCCCCGGGGGGACACCGCCGCCGCGAGCTGGCTCACCTGGTGCCCGGGGTCCGGCCACTCGGCGTGCCGTCCGGTCACCACGACGATCTCCCGGCCCTCCTCGCGCAGCAGCCGAAGGACGCTGCGGGACAGGGTGGGCCGGCCGAAGGCGACCACGCGCCGCACCGGGTGAGCCCTCAGGAACACCTCGCAGGCCGCCACCGCCGGGGCGCTCGGGATGGCCGAGGCCAGGCCCCAGGCACCGGACGTGGGCTCGGCCAGCACCGGCCAGCCCGCGCGTGAGGCGACCTCGTTGGCGACCGACCCGGCGCCGTCGCCGGCGAGCACCAGCGTCGGGACGGCGCTGTCCAGCCGCAGGGCCGGCCCGGGTGCAGCGGCCGAAGCGTCCACCCGCACCCAGGGCTGCCCTGCTGGTCGTCCGGGCGGGGTGGGTCCGGTGTCGGCCGTAGGTACCAGCGGCTCGGTCAGCTCGAGGTCGAGGTGGACAGGGCCGGGTCGCGCGGCGGGTTGCCCGCGCGCGGCCAGCAGCGCCCGTGCGACGGTCGCGCGCCAGTACGCTCCCCGCTCGGGAAGGTGGTCGCAGGCAGCGGCGAGGCGACGCGACCAGTCGACCGTCCCCCCCAGGACGCGCTGGTGGTCGGTGGTCTGGTTGGCACCGACGCCCTGCAGCTCGGCCGGTCGGTCGGCGGTGAGCGCGACCAGCGCCACCCCGCCGTGCCGGGCCTCCAGGAGGGCGGGGTGGAGGTTGGCCACCGCCGTCCCCGACGTGCAGGCGATCGGCACCGGCCGCCCGGTATGGCGCGAGAGCCCGAGAGCGAGGAAGGCCGCGCCGCGCTCGTCGATGCGCACGTGCAGCCGCAGCCGCCCGGCCCCGTCCGCCTCGGCCAGGGCGAAGGCCAACGGGCCGCTGCGGGACCCGGGGCTGAGCACGGCATCGGTCACCCCGCCTCGAACCATCTCGTCCACGACGGTCCGGGCCAGCTCCACGCTGCCGGTCACGCCGACGCCGCCCTGGTCGCGGCCCGTGCGAGCCGACGCCGCCACCAGTCCGCGCGAGCCGGGTCGACGGCCAGGCGGGCCAGCCGGTGCGGCGACACCACCACCGGACGGACCGGCACCTGCGCGTCGACGGGCAGCAGCGGGTCGTCGGTGACGTCGTCTGCCAGCAGTGCCGCCGTGCCCAGCCCGCAGGCGTAGGGCAGCTCGGGCAGAGCGGCGGCCAGCGCCACCCCCGCTGCCAGGCCCACACTGCTGTCCAGGGCGCTGGAGACCACCACAGGAAGCCCCAGCCGCTCGGCCAGCCGGAGCCCGGCCCGCACCCCGCCGATGGGCGCCACCTTGAGGACCACGATGTCGGCGGCGCCCGATCGGCGTACCTGCTCGGGATCGGCTCCGCGGCGCACCGACTCGTCCGCGGCCACCGGGATGTCCAGGGCCCGGCGTACCCGCGCCAGGCCGTCGGCGTCCGGGCACGGCTGCTCGACGTACTCCAACCCACCCGCTGCCCGGTCGTAGGCAGGCAGCAGCGCGATCGCGGTGCCGGGGTCCCAGGCGCCGTTGGCGTCGACGCGGATCCGGCCGGCGGGGCCGAGCAGGTCGCGTACCGCCGCGAGCCTGTCCAGGTCCTCGGCGAGGGTCTGGTGCGGGTCGGCGACCTTCACCTTCGCGGTCGTGGCCCCCGGGACGCGCTCGAGCACCGCGCGGACCTGGTCGGGACCGACCGCCGGCACGGTCGCGTTGACCGGGATGCTCGTGCGTCGCGCAGCCGGCCAGCCGTCGAACGCGGCCTCCCGAGTGGCCTGCCACCAGCGGCTGGCCTCGAGGTCGTCGTACTCGACGAACGGCGCGAACTCCGCCCAGCCTGCCGGCCCGCGGGCCAGCAGCACCTCGCGGCCGGTCAGGCCGCGAAACGGCACGGCCAGCGGCAGGCGGACGACGGCCGCCGCGGCGACCAGGTCTGCCGCAGTGGCGCCTGGTGTCGGCTCGCGGGACATGGGACCTATCCTCCCGCGAGTGAGCGCCGAGTCGTCCAACCCGTTCGATCCAGCGGTGTGGCGGGAGGTCGACGGCTTCGACCTCACCGACATCACCTACCACAGGCACGTCGAGCTGCCGGTCGTCCGGGTCGCCTTCGACCGGCCCGAGGTCCGCAACGCCTTTCGCCCGCACACCGTCGACGAGCTGTACGCCGCGCTGGACCACGCCCGGTGCTCCTCCGACGTGGGGTGCGTGCTGCTCACCGGCAACGGTCCGTCGCCGGTCGACGGCGGCTGGGCGTTCTGCTCCGGCGGGGACCAGCGCATCCGTGGCCGTGACGGCTACCGCTACGCCGACGGCGACACCGGCGACACCATCGATCCGGCTCGCGCGGGGCGGCTGCACATCCTGGAGGTGCAGCGGCTCATCCGCACCATGCCCAAGGTGGTGATCTGTGTGGTCCCGGGCTGGGCGGCCGGGGGCGGGCACAGCCTGCACGTCGTCTGCGACCTCACCCTGGCCAGCGCCGAGCACGCCCGGTTCAAGCAGACCGACGCCGACGTCGGGTCCTTCGACGCCGGCTATGGCTCGGCCTACCTCGCCCGCCAGGTCGGGCAGAAGTTCGCCCGCGAGGTCTTCTTCCTCGGACGGGCCCACTCCGCGCAGGAGGCGCATCGGATGGGCATGGTCAACGCGGTGGTGCCGCACGCCGAGCTGGAGCGCGAGGCCATCGCCTGGGCCGCCACCATCACCGCCAAGAGCCCGACGGCGCAGCGGATGCTGAAGTTCGCCTTCAACCTGTGCGACGACGGCCTGATGGGGCAGCAGGTGTTCGCCGGCGAGGCGACCCGACTGGCCTACCTGACCGACGAGGCGGTCGAGGGGCGCGACGCGTTCCTGGAGAAGCGTCGAGCGGAGTTCGAACGCTTCGGCTGGGCCTACTGAGCCGTGCGCGCCGTGCAGGTGGTGCCTGCCGAGGGTGGTCCGAGCGACCTGCGGCGGCTGCTGCGCCCGCTGGAGCGCGCGATGGCAGGGGACGACGCACCGGCAGTGGCGGTGGTTCCGACCGGTCCACCGGCATGGCAGCGCACGGTGCGCGACGCTGTGGCGCCGCAGCGTCCCGTGGACGGCTGCCTGGTGCTGGTGACCTCCGGCTCCACCGGCAGCCCGTCCGCTGTGGTGCTGTCGGCACCGGCGCTGGCGCACTCGGCGTCGGCGATGGCCCAGCGGCTCGGGGGGCCGGGGTCCTGGCTGCTGGCGCTGCCGTTGGCCCACGTCGCCGGGGTGATGGTGGCCGTGCGGGCGTTGGTCGCCGGGACCGGTGTCGTCGCCGCCGACCCTGGCCCGGAGGGGTTCGTCGCGGCGGCGACGAGGCTGGCGGGGCCGCGTCGCTACGTCTCGCTGGTCCCCACCCAGCTGCGCCGGCTCCTGCAGGCCGGGGAGGCGGCACGGGCGGCCCTGGCCGGCTTCGACACCGTCCTCGTCGGCGGCGCTGCCCTGCCTCCCTGGCTGCGGCAGAGCGCCACGGACGCCGGTGTCACCGTCGCGGAGTCCTACGGGATGACCGAGACCTGCGGGGGGTGCGTGCTGGACGGCAGCCCGCTGCGCGGGGTGGAGGTCCGGGTCGGGGACGACAGGAGGATCGCGGTGGCCGGCCCGGTGCTGGCCTCGTCCCGCCGCGAGCCGGACGGTGACGTGCCGCTCACCGACGATGGCTGGCTTGCGACGCAGGACCTGGGCCGGTGGGACGGGGAGTCCCTGCGGGTGCTGGGCCGGGTGGACGAGGTCGTGCTCAGCGGCGGTGTCACGGTGCCGTTGGCGGCCGTGGACGGGATGCTGGCCGAGCATCCCGACCTGGCTGACGCCGCCGCGGTGGGGATCCCCGACGAGGAGTGGGGAACCAAGGTCGTGGCGCTCGCCGTCGCCCGGGACCGGGACCACCCGCCGACACTGGAGCAGGTGCGGGAGTTCGTCGCCGCGCGGGCCGAGCCCGGCTTCGTGCCCGCCGACCTTCGGCTCCTCGAGCGGTTGCCGCGTCCAGCACCGGGCAAGGTGGACCGGGCGGCGCTGGCCCGGCTGGTCCAGGAGCGCTGAGCGGTGGCGAGAGCGGCACAGTGGTGGCAGGGGGCGCGGCCACGGACGTTGCCCGCGGCAGTCGCGCCGGTGCTCGTCGGCACCGGTGCGGCCGCGGCGGCGGACTCGGCCGTGCCGGCGCGCGCACTGCTGGCCCTCGGGGTGGCGCTGGCGCTGCAGGTGGGGGTCAACTACGCCAACGACTACGCCGACGGGGTAAGAGGCACCGATGCCGATCGGGTCGGGCCGATGCGACTGGTGGGCTCGGGCGCCGCCTCGGCCGACGCGGTCCGCCGAGCCGCCATCCTCGCCCTGGGGACCGCAGGGGTCATGGGGCTGGTGCTGATCGCGCTGATCGGGCAGTGGTGGCTGCTCGGCGTAGGGGCCCTGGCGGTGGCCGCCGCGTGGGGCTACACCGGCGGGAGCCGGCCGTACGGGTACCGGGGCCTGGGCGAACTGGCGGTGTTCGTGTTCTTCGGGCTGGTGGCCACGGTCGGGACCACCTACGTGCAGGTGCTGGCGGTCACCCTTCCGTCGCTGCTGGGAGGGATGGCCGTGGGGTGCCTGGCCACCGCGATCCTGGTGGTGAACAACCTGCGTGACCGCCCCGGGGACCAGTCCAGCGGGAAGCTGACCCTGGCGGTGCGGCTCGGGGACGTGCGCACCCGACAGCTGTTCCTGCTGCTGCTGGCCGGGGCGTACGCGGCCGCTGCTGCGGTCGCGCTGGCCGGCTTCCCGCGGGCCCTGCTGGCGTGGCTGTCGCTGCCGTGGGCGGTGCGGGCGGCCGCCCCGGTGCAGCGTGGGGCCGCCGGGCCGGCGCTGGTGCCGGCCCTGGTGGACACCGCCCGGGCGGAGCTGGGGCTAGCGCTCGGGCTCACCGCCGGGCTCCTCCTGGGCTGAGCCGCCCTCGTCCAGACGCTGCTCGATGGTCTGACGCCGCGCGGTCAGCGACGTCGACACCTCGTCCCGTGCCCGGCTCAGCACGACGATCGAGACGATGCCGGACAGCAGCAGGGCCGCGAGCAGCAGCAGCCAGTCGCGCAGCCCGACCAGGTAGAGCACCCCGGCGGTCACGGCCAGCAGCACCAGGCGCAGCAGCGTGTACTTGAGCAGGGCCATGCCTCATCATCACCCATCCGCTCCGGCCCGGTTGCCACCGGACACCACCGCCACGTCGATCCCGTCGGCGAGGCGGCCGCTCGCGCGGGCAGCCGCAACCGACACCGCCCCGCTGGGCTCGGCGCGCACGCCCGCCTCGTCCAGCCAGTCCATGGCCTGCAGGATCTGCTCCTCGGTCACGGTCACCACGCCGATCCGCAGGGCGTGCAGGTGCTGCCACGGACGCTCGCCCACGCTTGGCAGCCGCAGCCCGTCGGCGACGGTGCGCCCGGTGTCGCTGACCGGCCAGGTCACCCGCCGACCACGGGCGACGCTCTCGGCAAAGTCGCCGGCCAGCTCGGGCTCGGCTCCGACGACGGTGACCGATGCGTCAGTGCCCACCACCGCCACGGCGATGCCGCTGAGCAGCCCGCCACCGCCCACCGGCGCCCACACCCGACGCACCGCCTGTCCAGCCTCCGCGGCTTGGGCAAGGATCTCCAGCCCGACCGTCCCCTGGCCGGCCATCACGTCCTCGTGGTCGAACGGGGGGACCATCGTCATCCCGGCTGCGGCCAGTACCGCAGCCCGGCTGGCCCGCTGCGCGGCGGGAACGACCTCGACGTGGGCGCCGGCGGCTCGGATCGCTGCCACCTTGTGCGCCAGCGCAGTGTCCGGGACGACGACCGTGGCGGGGCAGCCGAGCTCCCGGGCCGCCTCGGCGAGGGCCCGGCCGTGGTTGCCCGAGGAGTGGGTGACCACCCCCCCGGCCCGCTGCGCCGCGGTCAGGGCCGTCAATGCGGCGAACGCCCCCCGGGCCTTGAACGCGCCCGAGCGCTGCTGGTTCTCCAGCTTGAGCCACAGCCCCGGCTCGGGGCTGGGTACCAGGGGGGTCTGGCCGACGTGGGGTGCGATGCGCCGGGCGGCCGCCTGCACGTCGCGCACGGTGATCGTCACCGTCGCAGCCCGTCCTGCGGTTCCCCCTGCCACGACCTACCCTGGTGGTACTGGGAAGGGAGGGTCAGGATGGGGCGCGCGCTGCCGATCGTGCTGCTGGTGGCCGTCACGGTGTACGCCCTCGTGGAGGCCGTGCTGACCCCGCGCCAGCACCTGCCGAGAAAGGTCTGGTGGGTGCTGGGGATCGTGCTGCTCCCGGTGCTCGGGCCTGCTGCGTGGTTCGTGGTGGGCCGCCGTTCGAGGCGGGCACCAGGCCAGCAGAGCGGAGGTCCGGCCCACCCGATCGCCCCGGACGACGACCCTGACTTCTTGCGCGGGCTCTAGGCACGCACCGCCACGGGTCACACCCCACCGTAGGAGTGGAGCCCGGCGAAGGCGATGTTCACCCCGAAGAAGTTGAACAGCAGCGTCGAGTACGCCACCAGCGAGATGACCGCGGCACGCCGGCCGCGCCATCCGGCGGTGGTCCTCGCGTGCAGGTAGGCGGCGTACACGATCCAGGTGATCAGTGACCAGGTCTCCTTGGGGTCCCATCCCCAGTAGCGGCCCCAGGCATACTCGGCCCAGATCGCGCCGGCGATGACCGCGAAGGTCCACACCGGGAAGCCGAAGGCGGTCACCCGGTAGGCCACCCGGTCCAGGGTGGCCGCGCTCGGCAGGCGGGAGACGAGGCGACCCTCAGTCCGGTCGCGCCGCTCGGCCGTGTCGCGCACCAGGTAGAGGGTGGTGGCGACCATGCTGAGAGTGAAGAACGCAGCCGCCAGGGTGGCCGCGGCGACGTGGATCACCAGCCACGGGGAGCGCAGCGCCGGGACCAGCGGGGCCGCGGGAATGTAGAGCACGGTGACGGCCAGCCCGAGGGTCAGCAGCAGCACGCCGGTCACCCAGACCGCGAAGGAGCGCAGGTCGTAGCGCCGGGCCAGGACGAGGAAGGCCACCGCGACGAGGAACGCGCCGGTGATGGCGAACTCGTACATGTTGCCCCACGGAACCCGCCCGGCCGCCAGACCCCGCAGCAGCACGCCGACGCCGAGGATGGCGGTACCCAGCACGAACGTGCCGCGCCCGACCCCCCACCACCTCGAGGTCGCGGGCTCCCCCGATGTCGGCTCGGACGGCCGCGCTGCCGGCTGCTCGGCCGGGCCGCCCACGCCCACGGCCACGGCCACGGTCGTGGTGAGCCGCGTCGGCGCTCCGAAGGCCAGGTCAGCGGCGAAAGCGGCCAGCGCGACCGCCCAGACGATCATGGCCGCGTCGACGAGAACGTTGCTCAGGTAAGCCGCGGTGTCGGCGTTCACGCCAGTTCCTCCTCAACGCAGCGCGCGATCGCCGCGAGCTCCTCGTCCAGGTCGCCGGTGTCGCCGGAGGCCACCCGGTCCAGGCCGGCGACAGTCACCACGGTAGTCGGTCCGCCGCCCGCCGCCTCCTCGCGCAGCCGAACCCAGACCCGGCGGCGGCGTACGAACAGGGTCGGCAACAGGCCGAGCACGGCCAGCACGGCACCCAGGAGCGCCAGGCCCTTCCCGGCGTTCCGGCTGACCTGCAGGTTCACCCAGGTCGACACACCGTCGAAGGTCACCGACCCCGCGCCGTCCGGCAGCGTGACGGTGCTGCCCGGCTCCAGCGCCGCTCGGAACGGCTCGGAGTCCGCCTCGAGCTGCTGCATCCCGGTGGTGTCCAGCCGGTACACCGACTGGGTGACGCCGTCGTCGAGCCCCAGGTCGCCCTGCCAGGCGGTCAGAACCAGGACCGGGTTGCCCAGCCCGGGGAACACCGACTGCGGCCCGTCCGGACCGATCACCCCGGTCGGCAGGAAGACTCCCTGCAGGCCGAGGTCGGGCGCCGCTGCCTGCGGCACCTTGACGACCCCGGTCGAGGTGAACGACTCGTCCTGCGGCAGGAACGGAACCGGCTGGGAGAACAGCACGGTGCCGTCCGGTCCGCGCACGGTGATCTGCGGCGCGTAGCCGGGGTTGAGCAGGTGGACCAGGGTGCCCTCGACCGACAGCGGGCTGTTGACCCGGATGACCCGGTCCTGCTCGGGGGCACCGGGGGACTCCACGAGCCGCACCCTGGCCTCGAAGTCGTCCGGGGTGCCCAGGGCCGGCCCGTCGGCGACGAACTCCATGACGAACTCGTCCACGGTGAGGGCGAACGGCGGGAGGTCGGCGGGGTCGAAGCGTGCACCGGCGGTGAGCCCGTCGTACTGGATCGGGGAGTTGGCGAACCCCTCCCCCTCGACGACCAGGACGCTGCCGCGGTAGCCGAACAGGCTGCCGGCGGCGACGGCTACCAGCACCAGGACGAGGGCCAGGTGGAACAGCAGGTTGCCGGTCTCCTTGAGGTAGCCGCGCTCCGCGGACAGCGCGGTGCCCACACTGTCCGGGCCCCGCGCATCGGGGACCCGGCGCACCCGGAACCGCCGGGACGCCAGCACACGCTCGGCCGCCTCCAGGGCGCGCTCCGGTTGCGCCGTCACGCTGACCTCGCGGTGCGCGGGCAGGCGCTCCAGGTGCCGGGGCGGGGCCGGCGGACGGCTGCGCAGCGCCCGCCAGTGCACCCCGATGCGGGGAACGATGCACCCGACGAGGGAGATCATCAGCAGCAGGTAGATCGAGGCGAACCACGGCGTGGAGTACACGTCGAACAGGCCCAGTCGCTCGGCCCACACCGCGAGGTCGGGGTTGCGCTGTGCCCAGTCCGCCGCGGCCAGCGGGTTGGCCTCGCGCTGCGGCACGATCGAGCCGGGGACGGCGGCGACGGCCAGCAGGAACAGCAGGAACAGGGCCACCCGCATCGAGGTCAGCTGCCGCCACGACCAGCGGGCGAGCTGCAGCGGCCCGAGGCCCGCCGGGGTCTCCGGCTCGGCCGGGCGCTGCAGCGTCTGAGTCACAGCGGCACCTCGAAGCCGGCCACCCAGCCTTGCAGCCCAGCCATCGCCTGCCCCCACAACCCGGTGAGCAGGGCGACGCCGAGGGCGACGAGAGCGACGGCCCCCACGGTCTGGATGGTGCGGCTGTGTCGTCGCAGCCAGGACGACAGCGCCGCGGCGCGCCCGTAGGCCAGCGCGAAGACCAGGAACGGCAGCCCCAGGCCCAGGCAGTACGCCACGGACAGCAGCGCGCCGCGGGCCGCGGTGCCCTGCTCGAACGCCAGCACCTGCACCGCAGCCAGGGTCGGACCGATGCACGGTGTCCAGCCGATCGCGAAGAGGATCCCCAGGACCGGGGCCGCGGCCAGGCCCACGCCAGGGAACCGGTCCATGAGCCGACGCTCGGCACTCAGCCCTGGCAGCCAGCCCCCGAAGGCGAGCCCGAGGAGGATCGTCACCACCCCGAGCACCCTGGCGATGGGGTCCTGGTGCTCCAGCAGCAGACTGCCCAGCCCTCCGAACAGCGCCCCGTAGGAGACGAAGACCACGGTGAACCCGCCGATGAACAGCGCAGTGCCCGACAGCAGTCGGCTGGTCTGCCGAGTGCGGGTGAGTGTGGCGGCCTCGCCACGGGCGTCGGGAGTGGCCACGGGTAGCCCGGTCACGTAGGACAGGTAGGCCGGGACCAGCGGCAGCACGCACGGGCTGGCGAAGGACACCAGGCCGGCGACGGCGGCCACCCCGAGGGCCACCAGAAGTGGACCGGAGAGCACCGCCTCGGCTGGACCGCTCACGCACCCTCCTCGGCGACATCGCTGACCAGTGCCGACAGCGATGCCTGCGTGATGGGTCCGACCACCCGGGCCGCCATCCGGCCCTCCCGGTCCACCACGAGGGTGCTGGGGATCGCGGCTGGCGGCAGGGTGTCGCGGAAGGCCAGCAGCAGCCGTCCGTCGGGGTCGACGACGCTCGGGTAGCCGATGCCGAACTCGTCCTCGAACGCCTGCGCGGCGGTCGGGGTGTCGCGGGTGTTGACCCCGACGAAGACCACGCCGTCCGCGGCGGTCTCCTCGGCGACCGCGGCGAACTCTGGTGCCTCGGCACGGCACGGTGCGCACCAGGAGCCCCACACGTTGAGCACCACCACGTTGCCCGCCTGCGCCTGCAGGTCCCAGGTGTCCCCGTCCAGCGTCGGGCCGGCGAAGGTGGGGGCGGGCTCGCGGTCGTCGGGGTCGATGACGCTCACCACCCCGCCGCCCTCGACGAAGCCCGCCTCGGCGACCGGCTCGACGCGCCCGTCGCCGCAGGCGGTGAGGGTGACGCCGAGCACCACCGCGGCGAGGAGTACGGGCAGGCGGCTCATCTCAGGCGCCCACCTGGAGGCGACGCGAGGTCTTCGCCGGGAGCAGGTCGCGGGCCGGTTCGGTGTACTGCACCGACACCGGCTCGGCCGAGTCCCCGTCGAAGGTGAACGTGGTCACCGACGCCAGCGAGCACTGCCGGTGCCGGGGGTCGTGCCACAGGCGTCGGCCCTCGGCGGCGCACCGCGCGGTCCAGATCGGCAGCTGGTGGGACACCAGCAGCGCCTCGTGCCCGTGGGCGGCCCGGGCGGCGTCCTCGACGGCCGCCAGCATGCGAGCCGCGACGATGTCGTAGGGCTCTCCCCACGAGGGACGCAACGGGTTGCGCAGATGCCACCAGGCCGAGGGCACCAGCAGCGCGCCGTCCCCGACGCCGAAGCGCTTGCCCTCGAACACGCTGCCCGCCTCGACGAGCCGGTCGTCGATCCCGGGGTCGACATCGAGGGCAGCGGCGAGAGGTGCGATGGACTCGCGGGCCCGCTGCAGCGGTGAGGACGTCAGGACGGTGATGTCGCGCTCGGCCATCACCGAGGCGATGCGCTCGGCCATGGCCAGCCCGCGCTCGGACAGGCCGTAGCCGGGGAGCCGTCCGTAGAGGATCTGGTCGGGGTTGCGCACCTCCCCGTGGCGCATGACGTGGACCCGGGTGGTCATCGGGCGGCCGCCTGTCGGGCTGCCGCGGCTCGGGCTGCCGCGGGGAGGGCACAGACCACCTGGTCCAGGGCAGCGTCGTCGTGGGCGGCGGAGAGGAACCACGACTCGAACGCGCTGGGCGGCAGGTAGACCCCGGCGTCGAGCATGGCGTGGAAGAACGCGGCGAAGGCCCGGGTGTCCTGGCCGCGGGCAGTGGCGTAGTCCGAGACGGTGGGCGCATCGGTGAAGAACACGCTGAACATCGACCCGGCCCGCTGCACGACGTGCGCCACGCCCGCGGCGTTCAGCGCGGCCCTCACCTCCGTGACCAGGGCGTCGGCGGTCTGGTCGAGGCCTCGGTACACCTCGTCGGCGGCCAGCCGGAGTGTCGTGAGTCCCGCGGTCGCGGCGACCGGGTTCCCCGACAGGGTGCCGGCCTGGTACACCGGCCCGTCCGGCGCGAGCCGGTCCATCAGGTCCGCACGCCCGCCGAACGCGGCGGCGGGGAACCCCCCGCCCATGACCTTGCCGAACATGTACAGGTCGGCGGGCACCCCTTCCAGCCCGTACCAGCCCGCGCGCGAGACCCGGAAGCCGGTCATCACCTCGTCCAGGACGAGCAGCGCTCCATGCTCGCGGGTCAGCTCACGCAGAGCGGCGGTGAACCCTGGCGCTGGCGGGACGACACCCATGTTCCCGGCGGCCGCTTCCGCCAGCACGGCGGCGACCTGGTCGCCACGCTCGGCCAGCACGGCGCGGACGGCGTCGATGTCGTTGTAGGGCAGCACCACGGTGTCGGCGGTGACCGCGGCCGGCACACCAGGGGAGTCGGGCAGCCCGAGGGTCGCCACCCCCGAGCCGGCGGAGGCCAGCAACGCGTCCACGTGGCCGTGGTAGTGCCCGGCGAACTTGACCAGCAGCGGGCGGCCGGTCACGGCGCGAGCCAGCCGCACCACGCTCATGGCGGCCTCGGTGCCGCTGGAGACCAGCCGGACCCGCTCCACCGGGTCCATGCGCGCCACGATCTGCTCGGCCAGCTCGATCTCCGGGGGTGACGGCGTGCCGAAGGACGTCCCGGACGCCGCTGTGGCGGCGACGGCGGCGACCACCTCGGGATGGGCGTGGCCGAGCAGCAGCGGACCCCATGAGCAGACCAGGTCGACGTAGCGTCGGCCGTCGGCGTCCCACAGGTACGGACCTCGGCCACGCACCATCACCCGCGGCTCGCCTCCGACGGACCGGAACGCCCGGACCGGGGAGCTGACCCCGCCGGGCGTGACCGCCCGCGCCCGGGTCATCCAGTCGGCCGAGGTCATGACTGCAGTGTCCCTCCGGACACGGCACCGACACGACTGGGGATCGGTCGAGTGGCGCTGCGGGCCACCTCCAGCGCCCAGTAGGTCAGCACGATGTCCGCGCCGGCCCGCCGGATGGACAGCAGCGTCTCGGTGATCGCGCGGTCACGGTCGATCCACCCGCGCTCGGCGGCCGCCTCGACCATCGCCATCTCCCCCGACACCTGGTAGGCAGCCACCGGGACCTCGACCGCGGCCCGGACCGCGGCCACCACGTCGAGGTAGCTGCCGGCGGGCTTGACCATGACGGCGTCGGCGCCCTCGGCGACGTCCAGGCGCACCTCACGCAACGCCTCGCGAACGTTGGCCGGGTCCTGCTGGTAGCTCGCCCGGTCCGCCGGCCCGCTGGGGTCGGCACCCAGGCAGGAGTCGACCGCCTCGCGGAAGGGGCCGTAGAAGGCCGAGGCGTACTTGGCCGCGTAGGCCAGGACGGCCACGTCGTGGCGTCCGTCGGAGTCCAGCGCGTCACGCACTGCGCCCACCTGGCCGTCCATCATGCCGCTGGTGCCCACCACGTGGGCCCCGGCGGCGGCCTGCGCCTGCGCCATCAGCGCGTACCGGCCGAGGGTGGCGTCGTTGTCGACGACGCTCCGGCCGGCGCCGTCAGCGCCGAGGACCCCGCAGTGCCCATGGTCGGTGAACTCGTCCAGGCACAGGTCCGCCATGACCAGGGTGGCGTCCCCGACGGTGCCGACGAGGTCGGCGATCGCCCGGTTGAGGATGCCGTCAGGGTCCCAGGCCCCCGAGCCCTCGCAGTCCTTGGCGGCGGGTACCCCGAACAGCATGACCCCGCCCAGTCCCGCGTCGGCGGCCTGCTCGGCTGCTGCACGAAGGGAGTCCCGGGTGTGTCGCACCACCCCGGGCATGCTGGGGATCGGCGCAGGCTCGGGGTCCTCGCCGACGAACAACGGGAGGACGAGCGCCCCCGCATGCAGGGTGGTCTCGGCCACCAGGCGCCGGTGCGCGGGGGTGGCGCGCCACCGGCGCGGCCGCGCGGTGGGGAATCGGGCGACTGGCGTCTGCGTCACGTCGCGTGACGCCGCGAGGACGTGGCCCGCCGTGACGATCCGCGACGACGCTGCGACGGCTTGACCACTGGCTCCCCAGCGGCCACCAGCTCGTCACGTCGCTGCTGGGCGAAGCAGGCAAGCGCGTCGGCCAGCGCGACGGCGGACGGGGCGGGCGCGAGCACGTCGACCCGCATACCGTGCTCCTGCACCGTGCTGGCGGTCTGGGGGCCGATGCAGGCCACGAGCGTCGTCGGGTGCGGTTTGCCGGCGATCCCCACCAGGTTGCGCACCGTGGACGACGAGGTGAACACCACCGCGTCGAAGGCCCCGCTCTTGATCGCCTCGCGGATCGGCGCGGCCGGGGGCGCGGCTCGGACCGTGCGGTATGCGGTCACGTCCTCGGCCTCCCAGCCCAGTTCGGTCAACCCCTCCGCCAGAGTCTCGGTGGCGATGTCGGCGCGCGGCAGGAACACCCGGTTCAGCGGGTCGCTGTCGGGGTCGAACGCAGGCCAGTCCACGAGCAGGCCGCGTGAGGACTGCTCCCCACTGGGCACGAGCTCGGGCCGGATCCCCCAGTCGCGCAGCGCCTGCGCGGTCTTCTCACCGACGGCGGCCACCTTGACCCCCGACATCGCGCGGGCATCGAGCCCGTAGGCCTCCAGCCGTCCCCGTACCGCCTTGAGGGCGTTGACCGAGGTGAAGACGATCCACGCATAGCGGCCCTCGACCAGGCCCCGAAGGGCGCGCTCGATCTGGTTGGGGTTACGCGGGGGCTCGACGGAGATGGTGGGCACCTCCTCAGCGACGGCGCCGTAGCGGGTCAACCGCTCCACCATCGGGCCGGCCTGGTCCTTCGTCCGCGGCACCAGCACCCGCCAGCCGAACAGCGGACGGGACTCGAACCAGGCCAGCGGCTCCTGGGAGCCGGTGGACAGGATCGCGACCACTTGCTCGTCAGGAGCCGGGCAGTACGCCAGGTCGGCAACCGTGGTGCTCTCGGTGTGCTGGGCGGGCGTGGTGCCGTGCATGACGAGGATCGCCGGCGCGGCGGGGTCGGCGCCGTCGGCGAGGCGCGACTTGGCGACCGCGGCGATCTCCGCCCGTCCCCCGCTGAGCACCAGCGTGCCGTCGAGGTGGACGGTCACCGGGGAGTCCCCGGCGCCCACCGGGACCCCGGCGTAGGCGGTGACCGCCGTCGCGAACGGGACGCCCGGCACCACCTCGAACGGGACCCCGGCCCGCGCGCACGCGGCCGCCTCCTCGCTGCCGAACGAGTCCAGCCAGGGGTCCCCGACGAGCACTCGGGCCACGTGCGCCCCGGTACGGGCTGCCGCGACGACCTCGGCCGCACTGGGGCCTGGGTGCTCGGCGATGGCGGCGTGCGCGGGCAGCAGCTCGGCGGGCACCAGGTCGGCGCGCTCGAGAAGCACCACGTCCGCCTCGGCCAAGGCACGGACCGCCCCCCGCGTGAGCAGGTTCGGGTCGCCGGGTCCGGCCCCGACGAAGGAGACGGCGCCGACCTCGGCTGGCTCGTACGATCCATTGCTCACGGGGTTCTCTCCTTGACCTGGACGGGCATGAGGTCGGCGGCACCGTCGTCCAGCAGGCTCGCAGCGACGGTCGAACCGAGGTCGGCCGGCGCCTCGGGCGGACCGGTGGCAGCGGCACCCAGCGTCCGGGTGCCGTCCGGGGACCAGACCCTGGCCTGCAGGTGCAGGCCCCCGGGGAGGTGGGTCGCCAGCGCCCCGACCGGGGCGCTGCACCCAGCCTGCAGGGCGGCCAGCAATGCGCGCTCGGCGAGCACCGCTGCCCGGCTCAGGGGCTCGTCGATGCCGGCGACCGCCTCGAGCAGGCCCGCCTCGCGGTCGGCGCGCACCTCGACCGCCAGCGCGCCCTGCCCCGGGGCCGGCGGGATGTCCGACGGGTCGAGCACCTCGGTGATCGCGTCGGCGCGCCCGAGTCGAGACAGCCCGGCGGCGGCGAGCACGACCGCCTCGTAGGTGCCGTCCTCGACCTTGGCGATCCGGGTGTCGACGTTCCCGCGGATCTCCACCGGCTCGAGCCCGCGCCGCAGCGCCCGTAGCGCCGCGGCGCGGCGTGGGGACCCGGTCCCGATACGGGAACCGGCCGGCAGGTCGTGCAGCCGGGCTCCGCCGGAGCACAGCGCGTCCCGTGGGTCTGCACGCTCGGGGACGGCGGCCAGCAGCAGGCCCTCGGCGGGTGCCGTGGGCAGATCCTTCAACGAGTGGACGGCCAGGTCGATCTCCCCGTCGAGCAGGGCCTCGCGCAGCGCGCTGACGAACACGCCGGTCCCCCCGATCTGCGCCAGCGGCGACCCGTCCACATCCCCTCGGGTGGTGACCTCGACCAGACGCACCGGTCGACCGACGGACCGCTCCAGACGCTCGGCCACCTCGGCGGACTGGCGCCGGGCGAGCAGGCTCCGCCGGGTTCCAAGGCGCAGGACGCTCATCCGGCCACCGCCGCTGTTCTGGCCCGCTCGTGGTAGGCAAGGATCTGCAGCTCGACGGCCAGGTCGACCTTGCGGACGTGCACTCCAGCGGGCACGTCCAGGGTCACCGGGGCGAAGGTGAGGATGCTGCGGACCCCGGCGCGCACCAGGCGGTCGGTGACCTCCTTGGCCGCCGGAGCGGGAACAGCGACGACACCGATGCATCCTGGGTGATCGGCCACGAGGACCTCGAGATCGGTCAGAGGTCGGATGCGGACGCCGGCGACGGTCGCGCCGACGATGCCGTCGGCGGTGTCGACGAGTCCGACGACGCGGAACCCGCGGCCGGTGAGCCCGCCGTAGTTGGCCAGTGCGTGACCCAGGTTCCCCACCCCGACGATCAGCACCGGCAGGTCGCGGGTCAGGCCCATCTCGTCCTCGATGTGGGCGCGCAGTGCCGCGACGTCGTAGCCCACCCCGCGACGGCCGTACGAGCCGAGGAAGGACAGGTCCTTGCGGAGCTTCGCCGAGGTGACGCCCGCCTCAGCCGCGAGCTGCTCGCTGGACACACTCGACACGCCGCCGTCCTCGAGTGAGACCAGCGCACGTAGATACAGCGGCAGGCGTGCCACGGTCGCCGCCGGAACCGCTCGGTCGCTGCCTCGCAGGCCCGGCACCGTGATCCGCCGTCGGGCTGCAGGGGCCACGCGACGCTCCGGTTCTCCTGGGGTTCGGCGAGGTCAGGGTAGGCGCTTGTGAAGGCTGGAACAAAGTCCGCGACAGGCCCCTCACCCCAGGGCCGCCCGCAGACGTGCGACATCCACCCGGAAGTGGCTGTGCTCCTTCCCGTCCACGAGGACGACGGGGACGAGATCGCCGTACTCGGCGGGCAGGTCCGGGGAGGTGTCCACGTCCCGCTCCACCCAGGTGACACCGGCCGCGGCGCATACCTTCGCCACCACCTCGCGGGCCTCCTCGCACAGGTGGCAACCCTCGCGGCCGACGAGGACCACGCGGGCGGGCTCGCTCATGCCAGCCCGGCGCGCTTCTTGTCCGCCGCCCGGTCCGCCGCATCGCGCAGCCGGCCCTTGGCGATCTTGCCGGTCGCTGTTCGCGGCATCGCGTCGACAACCTCGACGACCGTCGGGCACTTGAACCTCGCCAGCCGTTCACGGCAGTGGTCCACGACCTCCTGGGCGGAGACGACCTGTCCGAGGTGGGGGACGACCACCGCCTTGACCGCCTCGCCGCTGCGTCGGTCCGGGATGGACACCACGGCCGCCTCGCTGATCCGCGGGTGCTCGAGGATGGCCTCCTCGACCTCACGTGGGTAGACGTTGAAGCCGTTGACGATCACCAGGTCCTTGATGCGGTCGACCAGGAACAGGTCGCCGTCGGCGTCGGCGTACGCGACGTCCCCGGTGCGCCACCAGCCGACCCGGTCCGGTCCCTCGACGTCCCCGGGCCAGTACCCGGAGAAGAGGTTCGGCCCCCGGACGACGACCTCGCCGGGGTCACCCTCGTCCACCGGCTGACCGTCGTCATCGACCAGCATGACCTCCGTCCCGGGGACGGGGCGGCCCACCGAACCGGCCTTGGCGGTCGGGGAGGCGAAGGTCGTGCTGACCACCGGCGCTGCCTCGGTGAGCCCGTACCCCTGGTGGACCGGCACACCGCCGCGCGTCTCGATGTCCTGCTGGACGGGGACGGGGAGGGCGGCTGCACCGCTGGCGATGTAGCGCACCCCCACCAGTGCCCCGGCGAGGTCGTCGACCTCGGTCCAGGCAACCAGCATGGGTGGGGCGACGGGAACGACGGTGACGCCGTGCCGCACGATCGTCTCCAGCGTCTCATTCGGGTCGAACCTCGCCTCGATGACCACGGCCGCGCCGGACGCCAGGGCCTGACCCAGAACCGTGTTCAGCCCGTAGACGTGGAACAGCGGCAGCACGCCGAGCATCACGTCGTTCTCGGTCACAGGCGGGGGCCGCAGGGCCAGCACCTGGTCGAGGTTCGACACCAGGGCCCGGTGGCTGAGCATCGCCGCGCGGGGGTCCGCGCTGGCGCCGGAGGTGAACAGCAGGGCCGCGGTGTCCTCACTGCCACGGGTGGTGGGCTCGGGCGAGCCGTCCGTGTCGAGGAGGTCGGCGTACGGGATCTCCTCGCCCACGGCGGTGTCGGTGAGAACGAGCAGGGGCACCCGGCGCTCGGAGGAATCTCCCGGCGCCTCGGTGAGTGCGTCGCCGATGCCGGCGACTGCCTGACGCACCGGGACGAGGGCTGGTGGGCCGGCGATGACGGCGAACGCCTCGGACCTACCGATGAGCCGCGCCAGCTCACCGGCGGTGTAGGCGGTGTTCAGGGGGACGGCGACGCCGTCGGCGCGCAGCACGCCGAGATAGGCGGTGACGAAGTCCACCGAGGTGGGCAGGACGATCACGACCCGCTGCCCGGGTTGCAGGCCCCGCTGCTGCAGCCAGGCGGCTACCCGCGAGACGGCCGCATCCACCTCCCGCCACGTGATGGTCTGCTCATCGGTGATGAGGGCCGGATGGTCGGGGAACGCCTGTGATGTGCCGGTGAGCAGATCGACGACATTGCGCACGGACGGCCCCATGAAGGCAAGTCTATGGTGGGGACGATGGCACCCGCCCGCGGTCTGAGGCCACGACGGCGAACCGTGGTGGCCGGTCAGGCCGCCGCTGAGGCCGCCCAGTACGCCCCTCAGCCGGCCGAGGACCCCACGGCTGCGGCGTTCTTCGACGTCGACAACACGATCATGCGGGGGGCCTCGCTGTTCCACCTCGGCCGAGGGCTGTACCGACGTGGCTACTTCCGCTCCCGTGATGTGGCCAGCATGGCGTGGGCGCAGGGTCAGTTCCTGATCGGCGCAGAGAACTTGGAGCACATGAACGAGGCCCGCTCCTTCGCGCTGACCTTCATCGAGGGCCGCTCGGTCGAGGAGCTGAGCGAGTTGACCGACGAGATCTTCGACCAGGTGATGGCCCGCAAGATCTGGCCGGGAACGCGGGCACTGACCCGGATGCACCTCGAACAGGGGCAGCGGGTGTGGCTGGTGACGGCGGCGCCGGTGGAGATCGCCACGGTGATCGCGAAGAAGCTGGGGCTCACCGGGGCGATGGGGACCGTAGCCGAGCACATCGATGGCGTGTACACCGGACGCCTCGTCGGTGAGGTGCTGCACGGGCAGGCCAAGGCGGAGGCGGTTGCAGCGCTGGCGGCACGAGAGGGCCTGGACCTGTCGCGCTGCGCGGCCTACAGCGACTCCAGCAACGACATCCCCCTGCTGTCGCTGGTGGGCGACCCGTGCGCCATCAACCCCGACAGGCCGCTGCGGGACGTCGCGCGGGAGCGCGGCTGGCGGATCCGGGACTACCGCCGACGTCGGCGCACCACCCAGCTGGCCGTGGCCGCCGGAGTCGGGGCAGCTGCTGGGGGCGCGGCGGTCGGGGTGGCCGCTGCGCGCAGCCGGCACTGACTCAGCCAGCCGCGCGCACGCGGCCGGATCCACCGGGGGTGCCTGCCTGCCTGTCGGCCTGAGATCCGGTTCACCCCGTTCATGCGGCGGTGGGTGTGG
>CAYHHE010000035.1:0-25713 GCA_964356295.1 uncultured Actinomycetes bacterium
AGTCCAGCACCCGCAGCCGCGCCCGGGGCATGCGCTCGGCTGCCAGCCGGGCTCGGACGGCTGCGGATCGGCGTCGCGGCACTGTTGGACCGCCATAGGGGGTCTGGCTTAGCGTTCGCGGGTGGCCGCTACTGACCGACTTCGCCGAGTCCGGTGACCTCGGAGGTCGAGATCTGCCTGCCGTTCACGGATCGGTGGTTGACCAGGAACAGCCCGGCCTCGGCGGGTCCGCAGTCACGGAACGGACCTGTGGGGTGAGCGGTATGCCATCGACTCCGTGGGGGTGGACCACCTCCATCGGACGGCGGACCGCTGTGACTGGCGGATCATGCTTGCCACCGAACCGGTGCAGCGGTTCTTCGCCTATGGCCGCCCGATCCTGGCACCCGCCGACGGCGTCGTCGTGCAGGTCCACGACGGCGAGATCGATCACCAAGCGCGACGCTCACAGCTGGCCCTGGTGCCGCATGAGCTGGGTCAGCGGGCGCGCCTGCGTCACGGCGTGGCGGCCATCGCCGCCCACCATCTGATCCTCGCGCTGCAGCGCAGCGGCGCGTTCGTCGTCCTGGCGCACCTGCGGGCCGGCTCGATGCGGGTCGCCGTCGGCGAGGAGGTGAGGGCGGGGCAGCCAAAGGCCGAGTGTGGCAACCCGGGCAACTCGACCCAGCCGCATCTCCACGTGCAAGTGATGGACAGCCCGGACCTGTCTGTGGCCCGTGGCATCCCGATGGCGTTTCGGCGCTTCCGGGAATGGCCCGGCGGCGCCAAGCAGCCTCGGATCAAGGAGGGTGGACTTCCCAGCGAGGGCGCGGTCGCCGAACCGCTGCCCGCGACGACGTCAGACGCGGATCCCTCACGATCGTCGGCCTGCAGCCCTCTCCAGGAGGCCTCCACAACTGCTGGTGCTCGGGGGCTGGCGTGGCGATCCGACGTGGCGGCCATGCTGGCTATCACCTGGCAGGTGGCGCGCCACCCCTGCATGCGAGCGCTGAGAGCGTCCTCCTGTGGCCTGTCCTGGCGGCCGCCGGCATGTCCGCCGAGAGCGTGGGCGACATCCTCGACGCCGGGGTCGCTGCGGCGGCTGTGCTCTCCCGAGACGTGCTTCATGCGCCGGCGTCGGTCCTGCTCGGCGTCGCGGTGCTGGTCATCGCGTGACTGCTGGCCGAAGCGATCTGTGGGGGCGCTGGGCGCTGTCCGTCCACGCCGGCGTTGCTGGGGCCTTCGCGGGTCTCCAGCGTTCTCGTCGGCCCTGAGGGCTTGGGCCCCGGCCTCGGCAGAGGTCACCTCGACCCTACGCTGACCCGCGCAAGGACTCACCTGACGGTCACCACCACCGCTACCGTCCGACGATGTGGCCGGTCGGACCCTGACGCGTCGCATCACCGCCGAGGGCATCTACGGCTGCCTGGCCATCGCCGTGGTGTGCCTAGCCTGGGAAGAGGACAACCTCGGCGCGCTCGCCGCCGAGATCCTCGTCTACGCCGTCGCCCTCTGGCTGTTCCACATCTACGCCCGCGTCGTCTATGCCGGATGGCGGGACCGCACCCTGGCCGACATGGTCCGGTGGGCCCGCCACGAGTGGCCCCACCTGGAGGCAGCCCTGCCGGCCCTCGCCATCGTCCTCGCCGGGTGGGCAGCAGGGTGGGACCCAGTGGGCACCTCCGACCTCGCCCTCGCGCTCACGCTCCTCAACCTTCTCGCCTGGCAGGTTGCGCTGCTCAGACCCGGCCGACCCAGCACGGCCGCCCTGATCGGCACGCTCGCCGTCGACCTCACGGCCCTCGCCGCGTTGATCGCCCTGCGTCTCTGGATCAAGTAGGGCACACGGACGTCTGCGGGTATCAAGACAGCGACAAGCCAAGGGCACTCACAGGTCAACGTTGGTCGATCGCCGTGACCCCGGCGAGGTCGTCGAACGCCCGTCGATCGGCGCTGACGATGATGCGACCTCAGGCGCGTGCAGTGGCCGCGATGATCAGGTCGTGGGCGCCGCGCAGAAGTCCCGAACGTCGCACCCCGGCCAGAAGCTCCACGTGGACGAGCGCCACAGTCATGTCGTAGGGCAGCACGACAACGGACGCGACGATGGCATCGACATAGGTCTGTCGCCTCGACCTGGCGCGATCGGACGCGAGGGCGACACCGACGCTGAGCTCGGCGACGGTGATCGCCGCGACGGCGACGTCGTCCTGGTCGTCGATCAGGGCGTCCAGGTCACGGTCGCTGCGTTCGGGGGTCGATGAGGGAAGTCGTGTCGAGCAGCAGCAGGCTCACGGTCACTGGTCGACCTCGAGTGGTCCCCTGACCTCCGTCAGGTCGTTCTCCCACCGCGGATCTGGTCGGTGCCGACACAGGACGTCCTTGACGCCACTCCCTCGCCCCAGCGACACCCGCTCGATCTGGGCGACCGCCCTGCCGCGCCCAAGGATCGGATAGCGACGCCGGTCAGATTATCGGATCATCGCGAACCGACACGCTTCGCCACCTACTGCCCGTGGCAGTTGCTGCGCTGGCGCACTGCGATGTGTCGAACCTGTGGCTGCTGCGGCTGCGCATGTGGTGGGAGGGCGCGCTCTGGATCATCCCCTTGTCGAGGGTGCTTGGAGGTGCCGGCCGCGGCTGTGGCTGGATCAGCGGGCCCCAGGCATGAGGCCCCTGCGCAGCTGACACCAGCCGGTCGCCGGGGACTCGCGGCTGCGCGCGTGAGAGAGTGCCGCGAGCGAACCCTTCCAGGATCTCCACGGAGGCATCATGACCGAGCTCGCCACACCCAGCGCATGGCCCGCCCACGACCCTGGAACCCACCGCTGGCTGCCCGAGACGTCGACCCCGATCTCCCGCGGTCGCGTCGAGCAGCTCCTCGCCGCCGAATGGGAGCGATTCACCTCCGGCACCGCAGCCTCGGGTGCGCACAACGCGCGGGCGAGCAGGACTCTGCCGCTCGGGGTGACCTCGTCGTTCCAGCACTGGGAGCCCTATCCGATCTCCATCGAGTCGGCGCGCGGCGCCTGGCTGACTGACGTCGACGGCCGGCAGCTGCTGGACCTGTCGATGGGCTTCGGCGCGATGCTCGTCGGCCACCTGAACCCGGTCGTAGTCGAGCACGTCGAGAACGCGCTGCACGAGACCGGCACCCTGTTCGTCACCCCGTCGCCGCAGGCCACGGAAATGAGCGAGCGGTTCTGCCGGCGGTTCGGGCTGGACATGCTGCGGTTCACCAACTCCGGCACCGAGTCACTGATGTACGCCATCCGCGTGGCTCGCGCGTACACCCACCGCAAGGCCATCGTGAAGATCGAGGGCGGCTACCACGGTGGGTACGACGGCTTGCAGGTATCCGTGAAGCCCGCGCTGGCCGACATCGGGCCGGCCGACGCACCGATCGGGGACGTGCCGTTCGACGTGGAGGCCGGCACTGTGCACGTGGTCGCCTACAACGACCTGCCGATGCTCGAGCGGATCCTGGCTGAGCACGGGGCCGAGATCGCCGCCATGGTCGCCGAGCCGGTGATCGAGAACCTCGCCATCGTGGTGCCCGACGAGGGGTACCTCGCCGGGGTGCGCGCCCTGTGCGACGAGTACGGCGTGGTGCTGGTCTTCGACGAGGTCAAGACCGGCCTGACCGCCGGCCCCGCGGGCGCCGCGCAACGCCTTGGAGTGCAGCCAGACCTGATCACCCTCGCGAAGAGCATCGGCGGTGGCCTGCCGCTGGCGGCGTTCGGGGGCAAGCGCGACGTCATGGAGGTCGTGGTCGACGGCCGGATGGCGCACTTCGGCACCTACAACGGCAGCCCGCTGGTCATGGCCGCGGCCCGCGCCGTCGACGAGATCTGCACGCAGGAGGCGCTCGACGCCGCCGAGGCGATCAACATGCGCGCGATGGCTGCCCTCGAGACGGTGATCGAGGAGTACGAGCTGCCGGCCCACACCGTCGGTCTCGGCGTGAAGGGGTGCGTCACCTGGGCGACCACACCCGTGCGCAACTACCGGGACTACAAGGCCACCGACTTCGGCGTGGCCGAGCTGTCCTGGCTGTGGGGCGTGAACCGGCACGTCCTCACCCCGCCCGGCCTCGACGAGCAGTGGCTGGTCTCGCTCGCCCACACCGACGACGACATGGGGCACCTGGTCGAGCACTACGCCGCGCTGGCCAGGGCTCTGCGCGCCTGACACGGCGCCGTTCGTGCGCACCCGCTGGTCATCCTCACCCCGTCCGGCGGAGGCAAACGGGGCGGGTTGCGCTTCTCGGTCGCCCGGGTCAGATCGGCGCAGAGGTGCTGCGGCAGACGCTGGACGCGGGCGCGTGGCCACCGCGACGGTGCGAGACCCTCATCGGGTCCCGGTGAGTGATGCCACGCTCCATCACCCTCGCTGAACTCGCGGCAGGCTCCCATGCCACCGAGGACTCCGCCGAACGGAGCCGACGCCAGCAATCGGATCACGCCATTGGCTGCCGACGTCGTCGCCGCCGGTCACCGCCCGGCATCTGACCTCCTGTCGGTGGTGTGAGCCGGATGGGAGGGTGCGGTGGGGTACGCGGAGGTGCTGCGCAGGAGCTTCCCGGCGCTGGACCCGGTCGTGGACGACCTGTTCCTGCTCGAGGCGCATGAGGTGGCCGAGCTTCCGCACCGAGTCCCGGCACGTGAGCTGGCGGCAGTCCTGCATGCGTGGCCTTCGCTGCGCCGGTTCCTGGGCATGCGGCATCCCCCGGTTGCCCCCACCCTGGACGAGCTGCTCGCCACGTACGCAGCCGTGACAGAGGACGAGCTACCGGGGTGCGCCGACGTGGTGCTGTGGGAGGTCGCGGACTGGATCGTCTACCAGCGCGCGCCGGCCTACTACGACGAACGTGTGGCCATCCCGTGGGACGTGGCTGCCGTCACCGGTGTGGTCGACCTAACCGGTGCCCGCGTGATCGACGCGGGTGCGGGCACGGGTCGGGTGGCCCTCTCGGTTGCCCCGCTGGCAGCGAGCGTCTTCGCGGTCGAGCCGGTCGCCGCGCTGCGCGGCTACCTGCGGGGGAGGGCAGCCGGCCGGGGGCTGGACAACGTCTACGTCCTCGACGGTGTCCTGCATGCCGTGCCGCTGCCCGATGAGACCGCCGATGTGCTGCTGACCTGTCACGCCGTCGGCTGGAACCTGGCGGCCGAGCTGCGCGAGATCGACAGGCTCGTCCGACCAGGAGGGACTGTTCTGCACGCCTTCGCCGAGCTCGAGGGACAGACGCTGGGCGGGCCGGTGCAGCAGGCGCTCGAGTCCCACGGCTACGTGCATTCGACCCACCGCAGCGCTCGCGGGCTTCTGCACTGCTACACCCGTCGGCTCTGACCTCCGGAACTGGGGGCGTGGACAGCATCCATTGGCGGTGCCGTGCAACGTCAGCACACATACTCCCTCGCTCCCCCGCGTGTCGAGCCTCGACACGCGGGACGAATCGGGCACGAGTTCCGAGAATATGTGCCGACGTGGACGCGAGGGCGCCGCGACGGTCGCGGAGTCACCCGAGGAGGCGCTGCGGGGACCTGCGTGTGTCCTGCTGACCGGTTCTCCTGAGTCAGGGATACGGTCCGACGGTGTCAGGGGCGGTGTCCGCGGGATCTGGCTACGCTCAACGCGCCAGCTCGGGGAGGTCGTGCATGGCGTCCAGGGACTCGGGGTTGGCCAGCGCTTCCCGGTTGGCGACCGGGCGGCCGTGGACGGCGTCGCGGACAGCGAGCTCGGCGAGCTTGCCGCTGCGGGTGCGTGGCAGGTCGGCGACGGCGACGATCCGGGCCGGTACGTGCCGGGGTGAGCAGTTGTCCCGCAGATGATGCCGGATGGTGGCGGCCAGCGCCTCGTCGAGCACGGTGCCGGGGGTGAGCACGACGAACAGGACGATCCGGGTGTCGGAGTCCCACTCCTGCCCGATGGCCAGGCTCTCCACCACCTGCGGAAGCGCCTCGACCTGGCGGTAGATCTCGGCGGTGCCGATCCGCACCCCCCCGGCGTTCAGCGTGGCGTCGCTGCGGCCGTGGATGACGAACCCCCCGTGGTTGGTGACGCAGGCGTAGTCCCCTTGCGCCCACACCCCAGGTACCTCATCGAAGTAGGCCGCCCGCAGCCGCTCGCCGGTGTCGTCGCCCCACAGGCCCAGCGGCATCGACGGGAAACGGTTGCGGCACACCAGCTCTCCGCGGGTCCCCGGGCGGGCCCGCAGGCTCGCGCCGCCGGAGTCCACGACGTCGACGTCCAGGCCCAGTGCCGGGCCCTGGATCTCCCCGGCGTGCACCGGGCGCGTCGGGTCGCCGGCCACGAAGCATCCGACGATGTCGGTCCCGCCGGAGATGGACGCCAGGTGCACATCCGGGTGCACCGAGGAGTACACGTAGCCGAACCCCTCCGGTGACAGCGGCGACCCGGTCGAGGTGATCGTCCGCAGGCTGCCCAGATCGTGGTCCCGGGACGGCTGCAGCCCCGCCTTGGCTGCCGCGTCGAGGTACTTGGCGCTCGTCCCGAAGAAGGTGAGCCGCTCAGCCTCTGCCACCTCGAACAGCACCCCAGCTCGGGGATGCATCGGTGACCCGTCGTAGAGCACCAGCGTCGCTCCCGACGCCAACGCCGAGACCTGCCAGTTCCACATCATCCAGCCACAGGTGGTGTAGTAGCACACCCGGTCACCGGCCCGGATGTCACAGTGCAGCTGGTGCTCGCTCAGGTGCTTGAGCAGCACCCCGCCGGCTCGGTGCACGATCGCCTTCGGCGCCCCCGTCGTCCCGCTCGAGTACAGCACCACGAGAGGGTGGTCGAACGGCAGCTCGGTGAACACTTGCCGCCCAGGCCTGGACACCGCGTCCGACCAATCCTGCACGGCCGCCACGCTCGAGGGCACTCCGCCGCCCAGGACGGGCACGACGAACGTCACCGGCCGTACCCGCAGCCCGGCCAGCACCTGCCCCAGCGCGTCGCGCCGGTCGTAGACGCGCCCGCTGTAACGGTACCCGTCCGCCGCGACCAGGACCGTGGGGTCGATCTGGCCGAACCGGTCCAGCACGCCCGCCACCCCGAAGTCCGGCGAGGCCGAGCTGAACACCGCCCCCACCATCGCCGAGCCGAGGAACGCCACCACCGTCTCCGGCACGTTCGGCATCCAGGCGGCCACCCGATCGCCCGGCCGCACCCCCACCTCCCGCAGGGTCGCGGCGAACGCAGCCGCCTGCTCCCGTAGTTGCCGCCACGACAGCACCCGGCGCGACCCCGCCTCGTCGCGTGCCACGATCGCCGGCCCGTCGCCGTCGCGGCCGAGCAGGGTGGCCGCCACGTTGAGCCGTGCCTCAGGGAAGAACGTCGTCTGTGCCAGCGACCGCCCCGCCACGATCGCCGGCCCACTACCGCGGCGCCCACGCACCCCCAAGCGCGACCACGCCTCGTCCCAGAAGAGGTCGGGGTTACCGACCGACCACGCGTGCAGCGCCGGCGTGTCGACCAGATCCACGCCGTGGGACTGCGCGACACCCTCACGAAACCCCGTCAGCACCGCCTCGGACACCCGACCCGGCGACGCAGACCACAGTCGCTGGCCCATCTCGGAGAACGACGACACGCAGGCAGTCTGATCCATCGGCAGCGCCCGCAGCCATCGATCCGCGGCGTCAGAGGTCCGGGCGGAGGGGAATGGCGTCGGTGCCGGGCAGGATCGTCTGGCGGGTCTGGCCGAGGCCCTCACCCTTGAGGGACACGACGTCCCCGGGGTGGAGCCATCGGGCGAAGTCGGCCGGATTCGGGGTGTCGACGTGTTCGAGCAGGCACCCGCCGGGGACGGTGCCCGAGGCGATGATCGAGCCGGGCGTGAGGTCGACGCCTCGGGAGATGTAGGCGAGCAGCTCGCCGAAGCTCCAGTCCATCTCCTCGAGCGTGCCGCGGGTGATCTCCTGATCGTTCACCGTGGCGGACAGCTCGAGGGCGAGCCGACCGTCACGACGGTAGGGCTCGAGCTCGTCGACGGTGACCAACGCCGGACCGAGGGTGCTGGCGCTGTCCTTGCTCTTGCCCAGCCCGATGCCTTGGGCGAAGTCGCGGAGCTGGTGGTCGCGGGCGGTCCAGTCGTTGAAGAGCGTGTAGCCGACAACGTGCTCATCGGCGGTGTCGGGGTGCAGGTCCCGCCCCAGATTCCCGATCACGGCAGCGACCTCGAGCTCGAAGTCGAACATGGTGCTGCCGGGGGCGACTGGGACGTCGTCGAAGGGTCCGACGACGGAGTCGGCGTTGGTGAAGTAGAAAGCCGGCGACTGTGACCACGCCGGGTGGAGCTGGGTGTCGCGCCCGAGGGCCCGGTAGCAGTTGCGCAGGTGGTCCAAGAAGCACAGCCCGTCTCGGATCGACGGAGGCCGCGGGATGGGCGCCAGCAGCCGCACGTCGGCGAGGGGTTGGACCTCGCTAGGGGATCGTCGCGCGGTTCGACCGGCCTCCGCCAGCGTCTCGGGACCACCCTGGATCAGGCCGAGCAGGGAGGTCCCGGCCGGCAGGCCGCGGACCGTCTCGTCGTCGATGATGCCGGTGCGGACGCCGGCGCGGCTGTGGTAGGTCACCCACTTCATGGTGCTGCTCCCTGGGTCGTGCCCGGTCAGGCGTGGCAGGACAGCGGTCGCCCGCCGTTGAAGGCAACCATGTCAGCCAGAACCTCGCGGGGGTCGGACAGCGGTGCCCCGCGGGGGTGTCCGTCGAGCTCTAGGTAGGCCCGGTGGAGATTGCCGACGATGCGCTCGGAGTCGGTCAGGTCGGCGAACTCTCCGAGGTCGACCTCGCGGGCCGCGGCCAGTGGACTCAGCCCGGCCGACTTCGCCTCGGCGGCGACCTGCTGCACGAACCGCAGGTAGCGAAGCACGTCGTCGATCAGCTCCGGACCGGCGACAGGCCCGTGTCCGGGCACGATCGTCTCCGCGCCGTAGCCAGACAGTGCCTCGACGGCTTCGAGGGCGCCGGCGAGGGACCCCATGACAAGGAACGGGGTGCCTGCGTTGAACAGCAGGTCGCCGGCGAACAGAACCTTGCGGTCGGGCACCCACACGGTCGAGTCGTTCGTGGTGTGTGCGGGTGTCCCGACGTAGCGAACCTCGCACCGCAGGTCGTCCGAGTACACCGTCACCCCGTCGGTGTAGGTGAGGAACGGCGGTGCGACCTCGAGGACCCCCCAGTCCACCGGCTCCCAGGACCCCGTCGCGATCAGCCGGGAGGTGGGCGGGGTCCCTTCCGCGAGGACCGCCTGGCGGGTGCGGTCGTGAGCGACGATCGTCGCGGTGTCGAACAAGCAGTTGCCATGGGTGTGGTCGCCATGGTGGTGGGTGTTGATCAGCGTCCGAACCGGCGCCGGACTGACCCGACCGATCACCTCCCGGAAGGCCCGAGTCCTTCGCTGCGTCGCACAGGAGTCGACTACGATCACCCCCGAGCGACCCGCCAGGAACCCGCAGTTGTTGATCCACCACGTGCCGTCCGGCTGGATGTAGGCGTAGATCCCGTCGCTGACCTCATGGGCCACCCCGGGAAGGGCACCCACAGGATCGCCGCTACCCGCGCTCACCGGTCACCTCCAACCGCCATACCCCACTTTCCCTGCACACCAGGATCGGGCCCATCCAAGCCAACGGCAGTCTCCACGCCAAGGCCGAGCGCTCGACGGGTTCGATTGGCTCAGCCCCGGTGTCGCGTCCACGATCGTGGTGATCGATCGCACGACCCTGCCTGCAGGCTACGACGGGCTGCCTTCATAGGTGCTGCGAGCAGGGACGGTCAGCGCATCGAGCGCGGCCTGGAGCGATCCCCGCAGAAGGTCGGACTCACCGACCACGTCGGGGTCGAGAACGGCAGTGACGGTGAGTCGATCGCCGTAGGACAGCGCAGCGAACGCCAACGCCACGTTGCCCTGGGTGGCGGTGAGGGGCACCATCTCGGTGACGCGGGCGTGGCCGATGGCGAGCGGCGTGGGCGGGCCCTTGACGTTGGTGAGGAAGAGGTTGACCAGGCGCTGACGGTCCACGAAGCGTCGCAGCAACCCGGTGGCCGCCAGCGCCCGGAACGCCGGGCCGACCAGGGCGGCCGAGGTGCCGCGCCGGTCCGCGCTGCGCCTTGCCGCGGTCGCGTCCGCGACAGCGCGGATGCGCTCCTGTGTCGTCCCGGCGAGCGGCACCCGTACGGGTATGACCCCGACACGGTTACCCAGCTGGTGGGTGTCCGTGGTCGCCCGTGCCGAGACCGGCATCGAGACGACGAGCTCGGGCGGGTACTCACCGCGACTGCGCAGCACGTCGCGTGCCGCGCCCGTCGCGGCGACCAGGAGCAGGTCGTTGATCGTTGCGCCGGCGTCGCGGGCAGCGGATCGCAGCGGCGGGAGGTCGACGTGAGCGCTGGTGATGACGCGGCGAGGCCCGGTGGGGCGGTTGAGGGACGTCGCGGGCGCTCGGCGGGGTCGCCCGCCCCCCAATTCCTGATGTCCACGACGCAGGGTATCCAGGGCCCCCACCAGCCCGGCTCCATGGCGCTGTCGCACCGGCGCCCGCCCACTCGCCGAGCGGGCGGGCGGAGCAGTGCGCTCTGGCTGGCTCCCGAGCGAGTCTGTCAGCGCGGCCAGCACTGCCAGCCCGCCGATGCCGTCGGCGAGCACGTGGTGAAGCACGAGCACCAGGGCGCATCGCCGGTCTTCAAGGCCGGTCAGCACAGTGGCGCGCCACAGCGGCTCGCTTCGGGGCAGCGGTTGGGTGAGCAGCCGCACGGCGTCTGCGAGCAACGTCTGGCGATCACCCGGCGGGCTGCAGCGACGGATGATGACGCGGCCGTGCAGGTCGATCCCCGGCATGTCGGTCCAGTACGGACGGCGCCATGGCGACACCGGCACGGCGAGCCGCTGGGACAGGCGGGGGATCCGCACCGCCCGCTCGGCAAGCGCACTGGCCACGCCGACGGCTTCATCCTCGGGGGCGTCCAGCACCATCAGCGCCCCGACGTTGAGCGGAACCGGCCCCACGTCCGAGGCCAGCTCCATCAGGTCTCCTGGCCCCAGCCGGTCTCGCTCGGCCGGCGCCGGCTTGCGCGCCACCCCGCCAGTATCGGGCCTGGTGCGATCGCCGAGAACCCCATGGTGGGGCACCAGGGACTTCGCGAGGTCAGACGGCAGTCCTGCGCCCCGACTCCACCGGCTCTGGCCACCGCGCGCCCACCGGTCTGCCCCCGTCGGCCATGACGGCCTTGCGCGCCGACTGGTGGAGGACGTGGCTCCAGCACTCACGCAGTCACGGCGTTCTCTCATCGACCGTCGACACCACGGCGCAGTCCGCTTGCGCGCACCACCGGTCGGGTGACGGCTCGGCGCACGGCGTCCTCGGTGCCAATGAGGCGTACGTGGGAACGTGCTCGAGTGATGGCGGTGTACAACAGCTCTCGGGTCAGCAACGGTGACTCCGGCGGGGGTAGGACGACGGTCACCCGGGTCGCCTCGCTGCCTTGTGCCTTGTGGACGGTCATCGCGTGCGGCGTCTGCACCGCCGACAGCCGGGACGTCGGCACGATCGGCCCGTCGGACCCGAACGCCGCCACCGCATGCCCGCCGCGGAGGATCACGACGCCCGTGTCGCCGTTGAACAACCCGAGCTCGTAGTCATTGGCGGTCACCAGAAGGGGCCGGCCGACGTAGAACTCCCCGCCCCGGCCGAACTCGGGCATCTCTTCCACCAGCCAGCGGTGGACCTGGTCACGCCAACGAGCGACACCGTAGGGGCCCTGACGGTGCGCGCACAGCAGACGATGGCGAGCCAGCGCGGTCAGCGCCCGTCCGGCGTCGCCCTCACGGGCACCAGCAACGATCTCACGGCCGGAGTCGACGACGTCGGATCGAAGTCCGGCGACGACCGCGCGGGGCGTCGTGGCCGCATCGACGTCGAGGTACTCCAGCGTCGTGTCGCCGCGACGCAGCACCTCCACCACCGCGTCGGCGTCCCCGTTCCGCACGGCATCGGAGAGGTCGACCAGGGCGACGGCGTCCTGGAACCGGTGGTTGCGCCGCAGCCGCACGACGTCGGTGCGAAGCTCGGGCACCACCTCCTCCTCGGGCGAGATGTCATCGGGCAGGAGGCGGGTCAGCATGTCCGTCCGTCCGTCAGACGACGGCCGGGGTGGGCGGTGCGCGAGGTCACCCAGCACCGCCCCGGCCTCCACCGACACCAGTTGATCGGGGTCGCCGACGAGCACCAGTCGGGCATCGGGTCGCAGGGCCTCGAGCACTCGGGCCACCATCGTCAGCGACAGCATCGATGCCTCGTCGATGACGACGACGTCGTGCGGGAGGTGGTCGCTGCGGTTGCGCCAGAACCGGGTGCGAACGTCCGGACGGGCGCCCAGCAGGCGATGCACGGTGGACGCCGTGACGTTGTCCGGGACGGCCAACCCGGCTGCGTACAGCCGGGCGAGCTCGAGGTCGACCGCCTCCCGCAGCCGGGCCGCAGCCTTTCCCGTCGGCGCCGCCAGGGCGATGCGTGGTGGGCGGTCCGCCATCTCGGCCAGCGTGACCAGCAGACGCGCTACCGTCGTGGTCTTCCCGGTCCCCGGGCCGCCGGCTACGACGGTGAACCACCCTGCTGCGGCCGCTGCGGCAGCGAGCCGTTGCAGGTCGGGCGCGCCACCCGGGAACAGCCGTCCCAGCACGGACCCCAGCAGGTCGTCGTCCACGACAGGAAGCGGTCGACGGGCCCACTGCGTGAGCGCGGCCCGCACCTGATGCTCCTCCTGCCAGTAACGGTCGAGGTAGAGCAGCGAGCCCTCCAGGTGCAGCGGCCTGCGGGCCGCTCCCGAGGTGTCGACGAGCGGGCTCGACGCACTGCAGGCCCGCCAGTCCTCGGGGTCGGGCCAGGGCAGCGCGGCGGTGCACAGGACTGGCTCGGCGTCGGTCGGCGCGTCCTCGGTCGGAGCGTCCTCGGTCAGGTCGGCGGGATCGCCGACGCTGTCGGCCACCGTGTGCAGGTCCACGCACACCGATCCCAGGCGCGTGGCCCGCACAGCAAGCGCGGCGGCCAGCAGCACACGTTCGTCAAGCTCCCCGGCCAAGCGGGACAGGGTGCGCGCGATGTGAATCTCGGCGGCGTCGAGCACGCCGGCCGAGGCGAACGCGTCGAGCAGACCCGAGGCACGCCGGGCCGGCTTCATCGCATGCCTCCCGCCAGGACATCGGACGCCTCCAGCACCAGAGCAGCCGAGGGGTGCCAGGCGAAGACCCCGCACGGTCGTCCGTCGCCGTCGACGGCATCGGGACCCACCATGCCCCGCAAGAACAGGTACAGCACGCCGCCGAGGTGGATCTGCGGGTCATAGCCGGGCTGGCGCCAGCGCAGGAAGCGGTGCAGGGCGACGCAGTACAGCAGAGCCTGCAGCGGGTAGTGCGCATCGATCATGACCGGGGCGAGCCGATCGGGGCGATAGTGCCACGCGGACAGCTGCTCGTCATCGGAGCCAACCAGGTTCGTCTTGTAGTCGACGACGAGGTAGCTCGGTTCACCCGAGGCCGAACGGACCCGAAGGACGGCGTCGATGCTGCCGACGAGGTAGCCACCCAGTGACCGATCACCCAGGCCTTCGGCTGCGAGCAGGTCGGGGTAGCCGGCAAGTGGGTCCTCGGCCGGAAGGTGGTCGCGCAGCATCGACGCGAGATCGGCGACCGTTGAGCGAGAACGGCGCTCCTGGTCCCCGCCGGCGAGCGGGAGCTCGAAGCCGAGCTCGGCCAGACGGTCCCTCGGGGCGATGTCGCGAAGGCGCCGATGGTCCGCCAGCGACCCCAGGGGGGTCTCGAGGGACGTCAGGAGGGCCTCAGCGAGTCGGGTGGGATCGGTTGTTGTGCTCAGTCGCCGCCCGACGGCGGCGTCGCAGGCGCGCTCGACCTCCGAGGACAGGTCGGTGGCGGCACAGTCCAGCGTCTCGAGCGCATCGTGGACGAGGGTTCCGAAGCCCGCGCCGGCCGGCAGGCCCACCCACGGTGACGCCAGTGAGCGAAGCCTGGCCTCCTCCGCCGACGCGCCGGCCGTGTCCGGGGCTGCGGTCGTCGGGGACGCAGGCTCGTCGGTGATGCCGGACTCGTCCGGCTCGCTGGTCACACCGCCGACGTCGTCGGTGTGCGGCACACCGGCGGTGATCGCGGTGTAGGACAGCCGCCGCCAGGCAACGTCCAGCGACCGCTCGAACCGAGCAACTCCCTCCATCGACACCGGCGAGCTCGAACCGGCCCAGTGCCCCCGAGCGTCGGGGGTGGCCCGTTCGACCCCGATCAGCCCGTCGGAGGCGGCAGCCAGAGCGTGCAGGTGGCGGTGCACGTCGGTGTCGGCCGGGATGTCGGCGTTCGGCGGGGGTACCTCTCCGGCGGAGAAGTGCCCGAACAGGACGCGATGGGCCGGCGACGTCTCGGTGGTGGTGGTGGGGGCCCACCACAGCACCAGGTGGCCGGCAGCCCTCGTGACCGCGACGTAGAAGGCCCGCAGGTCCTCCCCCGAGCTCTCGCTCTCGGCCAGCTCCCGGTTCGCCTGGTAGTCCGGGCCGTCGGGTCCGCCGACGTCGAGCAGGCGCGTGCCGTCGGCATGGTGCAGCCGCAGCGTGTCGGGCTTGGGCCAGACGTGGCGGTCCCAACCGTAGGGGACCAGGACGACGGGGAACTCCAGCCCCTTCGCCGAGTGCACGGTGAGCACCTGGACCGCGTCGGAGTCGGACTCCAGACGCCTGCTGCGCAGCTCGGCCACGTTGCCTGCCTCAGCATCCGCATCGGCCACCTGCCGCGCCAGCCACTCCCGCTGGGCAATCGGGCCAAGGCGCTCGGCGACGGCCACCTCGTGCAGGGCCTCGGCGACGTGGCGGAGGTCGGTCAGGTCACGCTCGCCGTCTGGCGTACCCAGCAGCCGTTCCAGCAGACCGGCGGCCACCAGCTCCTCCAGCAGCGCCGGCACACCACGAGCGACCCACGCGCCCTGCCACCCGTGCAGCGTGTGGCCCAGCCGATCTGCCCCGTCCTCAGCCATGGCGGCCAGCTCTGTCGGTGACGTGCCGACGAGCATCGTCAGCGCTGCGGCGCGCGCGAGCCCGGCGCGGTGTGGCTCTTCCAGCGCCCGGAGCAGGCTCACCCACTGCCGGGCGGCCTCGGTCGCGAAGACGCTGCGGGTTCCGCTCAGCACGGCGGGGATGCCGGTTGCGACCAGGTGCTCTCGCACCATGTCGGCCTGCTTGTTGGTGCGCACGAGGACGGCGATGTCTCGAGGCAGCAGCGCGCGGGCCCCGTCCGCACCGTGGTATCGGTACCGCAGGCTGAGCAGGTCGGCAGTGGCGGCTGCCACGTCTCGCGCGACGGCTGTGCGGGCCCCGGCCACCAGCAGCCGCCGGCCGCTCCTGTCGTGCTGCCCGTCCTCACCGGTGATCACCCGAATCCGCACCGGTGCGGCGGCACCGCTGACCCGTGCCCCCGACAGTCCCGCCGCGACCGGGTGCACGGCGACGAGCGGATCGCCGAGGGCTGCTCCCCGCAGTAGCCGCTGGACTCCGCGCAGCAGCAAGGGGTCGGCGCGCCAGTTCACGGTCATCGTGTGCTGGGTCGAGGCCGACGTGGCGGCGTCGAGGTAGGTACGCAGGTCACCGCCGCGGAAGGCGTAGATGGCCTGCTTCGGATCACCGATCAGGACCAGGGGGACGTGCCCGTGGAACGCCCGTCGCAGGATCTCCCACTGAACCGGGTCGGTGTCCTGGAACTCGTCGACGAGGACGACGGAGTAGCGCGCCCGCAGCCTGGCCGCGACTGCCTCCCCAGCGACGGGGTCGGCGAGGGCGTCACGGACCCGTATGAGCAGGTCGTCGTAGTCCACCTCGAGCCGCAGGCGCTTGCGTCGGGCGACCTCGGCGCGCACCTCGGTGGCGAACCAGACCCGCAACCCAGGTGCGCTGGCCGGGTCGGCGGTGGTGGGGACGAGTCGCGCGTGCGGGTCACCGAGCGCCGCGGTGGCTGCGGCGCGTGCCGTGCCGAACGGGAGGCCGGCGGCACGTGCCGGGTCGGAAGCCACGTCCCGCAGGTACAGGTCGATGATCGCCTCGTCGGCCAGGTCGGCGGAGGACTCGGCGAAGGTCTCGCGGGCGTCCACACCACCGGTGAGGCCCAGGCCGCCGAGCACCTGGTTGCAGAACTGGTGGGTGGTGGCAATGGTCGCGGCATCGAAGTCGGACAGCGCGCGGCGCAGGCGGTGTGCTCGCCGGTCGACCTCCTCGAGGTCAGTGCAGCCCAACCACTCGACGTACGGGTCGTCGACGGGCTCGCGGTGCACCAGGGCATGGGCGGCGAGGGCGAGTCGGTCCCGGATCCGGTCGCGCATCTCGCTTGTCGCGGCCCGTCCGAAGGTGACGACGAGCATCTGGGGCAGCTCTATCCCATGCTCGGCGACGTAGCGGACGGCAAGGCCGGCGATCGCGTAGGTCTTGCCGGTGCCCGCGGAGGCTTCCAGGAGCGCGGTCCCGTCGGGAAGGAGCCCGGTGAGGTCGAAGGGCTCGGGTGTCGGGCGGGGACGCCCGGCGCCCATGGCGTCAGGCGTCATGGGTCCCCTCCCTCAGCCGCGAGGAGGTCGTCCCAGACCAGCCGCGACAGGGCACCGAAGGTGTGACCCTCCTTCGCGACGTCGATCCCGGGCAGCGAGCACTCCAGCAGCGCTTCGAACGGGGCATCAGGGCCCCAGACCAGCACGTGGGCGGGGTCCGACGCCTCGCCGAAGGAGTAGCGGGAGGCCTCCCACTCCCGACGTGCCGCCGTCTGGGCAGCCGGTGGGCGGGAGCCCTTCGCCCGGCGTCTGGCGTACGCCTCGGCCGTCTTCGGTGCGAGTGGAAGGGGGGCGGCCATGCCGTCGTCGTACAGCCCGATCAGGCGCTCGAGGCTCGTGAACGCCACCTGGCGGGAGATGGGCCCGATCATGAACGTCTCGACCTCGTCCTTCCGCCTGCCGATGACGAGGCTCTGCCAGGACCGGTCCGGCTGGGAGGCGGTCAGTACGAGGAGGTGGAGCCAGGCACGCAGACGATGCTTGGACGACAGCGACGAGACCACGACACGGGTCACGGTGACACCTCGGACGCCGGGCACGCTGCCAACCACCGTGCGCAACCTCACGGGGGCGGCGACGTCGACAGTCGAGGCGGCGGGGAGGGACCGAGCCGCAAACGCTGTGACGATGCCCTCGACGAGGTGGAGCCGACCGGCGAGCAGGTCGTCGCCGGCCCGGCCCGGCGGCAGCATCCCGCGGGCTCGTTCGGCGACCGCGGCAGACGACGCGTCGATGCCGGCGAGACGGGCCTGGAGCAACCGGTTCGCGACGCCCCACACCTGGAGGTCGTTCAGCTCAACGCAGAGCATGTCCTCGACGTCGTTGACCTCGTCGCTGCCCACGCTGACGCCGAGGCGACGGCGCAGGAAGGCTTTCACCGGCTGCTCGACGAACCGGACGAGCTCATCGAGCTCGAGGTCCTCGCCGGGCTCGTGAGGCACAGACGGCAGGCGCAGATCGTGCACACCTGGCGCCGGGATCCTCGTCTCAGCCGCGCGTGACGCGCCGGCGAGGGCGTGGCGGTCGAAGCTGAACGGCCGGTCCACGCCCAGCGCCCCGCTGACGAAGTTGCGGGCGTCGAAGGGCTGCAGCGGGTGAGACGTGACGAACCTGCGGCGGGCTGCCTCGCGGTCCCTGCCGTGCTGCGGGTCGCCGGTGAGCCCGGTCAGGGTGTCCAACAGCTCGCCCAGGGGTACGCACGGGGGACGGTGCGCGTTCGTGCGGGGATCGGCTCCTGTGTACAGGAGCACAAGGGTCTCGGTGGCGGCGTGGATCGCGTCGAGGAGGATCTGGCGGTCCTCGCTGCGTACGTCACGCTCGCCGACGAGCGGGTCACGTCCCAGCACGTCGTCGCCGTCGGGGTGCCCGGCCCGCGGGAACGCCGCGTCGTCCAGGCCGAGGATGCACACGACGCGGTGCGGGACCGCCCGCATCGGCACCAACGAGCACACGGTCACGTCGCCGGTGCGGAAGTTGGCCCGGGTGGGACGACCCGCCAGGCGATCGGCCAGCAGAGCCCGGACGTCACCGATCGCCAGCGGGATCGTGCCTGCTCGCGAGCCGGCGTCGACGGCGACCGCCCCCAGCTCTCGGCGAGCGGCCAGGTCCTGCCACTGATCGACCGGCCGTACCGCGGTCAAGGAGTCCAGGGACGTCGACAACGCGTCCATCCAGGCGGTCAGCGACTGCTCCCCCAGCAGGCACCCGACGGCGGCGTCGAGCCGGTCCACGTACTCCGCGACCCGGCCGACAAGCTCGATGTCCTGCGAGCCCACGTCGTCGTAGGGCAGCACGCCCCCCACGGTCGGCTGGTCGTCCTCGCTCATCGCGACGCCGAGCAGAAGACGGTCCAGCCCAGTGCGCCAGGTGTTCTCGCGCACGTCCGGCACGCCCGCACGTCCACGATGAGTCGCGTCCAGCCCCCAGCGGATGCCTGTCCCGGTGATCCAGGTGCGCATCCGCTCGAGGTCGCCGTCGCCGAACCCGAACCGGCGCCGCACCGGGTCGGTGGAGGCCAGATCAAGCACCTCACTCGCAGTCAGGCGCCCATCGACGAGGTCGAGAAGCTCGGCGGCCACCCCGAGCACCGGATTGGTCTGTCGGAGGGAACGGTCCGCCAACCGGACCCGCAGCTGCTGGCCAGGGTGCCCAGGGCCGGCGCGGCCGGTGTCGCCTGGCACATCACCGAGACCGAACGTGGCCGAGATTAGGGGGGCGAACTGCTCGATGTCGGGCACCATGACAACGACGTCGCGGGGCTCGAGGGTCGGGTCGTCAGCGAGCAGGCCGGCAATGACCTCGCGAAGCACCTCGACCTGGCGCGACGGTCCGTGGCAGGCGTGCACCTGGATACTGCGGTCCATCGTCCCGATGCCGGGGATCGGCACGGCCGAGTCCGACGCGAGGGTTCGCTGCAGCGCCCCCAGCAGGGACGCCGGTCGTTCCCCCAGCGGGTGGTGCTCATCGGTCCTGGCCTCGTCGAGGGCCGCGAGGCGAAGCTGGAGCTCGAGGGAGTCCCGTCCCAGACCGGCGAGCAGCGGGACGGCGATGCTGTCGACGGTGGACGTATCCGCGCGGCTGCGAAGCGTGCCGTCGGCATCGGCGGCCGGGACCCGGTCCCACATGCCCGGTGACGGGTGGGGCAGCCACAGGTGGACATCGCGATCCGTGGACAGCGCAGCCAGTACCGCCAGGTCCGCGACGTTGAGTCTCGTGGGTCCGAGCACGCAGACACGTTCAGGGAGGTCGACGGACTCGGGGGCCGCTCGGATCGCGGCACAGATCGCCTCGAGCTGCTCAGCCGGGCTCAGCGTCCCGATCGTCGCCCGCACCCGGCGGTAGAGCTCGGCCTGCCATGCGAGGTCGTGATCGAGGACACCACCGGCTCCGTCGGTGTCTCGCCCGGCAGCCCAGTCGACGAGCATCCCCGGCCGGTCCGCGCCGTACCGGCTGAAGGCGTCGGCCAGCTTCGATGCAGCGAGCAAGCGCCGCTCCCCGCCTTTGCTCGCCCCCGCAAGGTAGGTGGCCAGCGGCGCCAGGGCTGGCGCGGCGCGGTCGGCATCGATCACCTCCAGAAGCGACCACCGAAGCCGCTGAGGGCTCCACGGCGAGCCATCGGGCTCCTCCCCCGCGACTGTCGAGATCACCCTTGCCACGAGATCAGATGGCGACGGGAAGAGGACGTTCGCGCACACGCCGTCACCGGCTTGCGGGTCGCACCCCAGGAGGTGGGAAAGCCGCTGGGAGACCCACCGCTCCATCCCCTTCGTGGGAACCGCCACCACCTCGGGTGTGAACGGGTCAGCGGGGCCGCTGGCCAGCAGCTGCCCCAGGGCGTGGACTAGGGCGTCGGTTCGCTCAGCCCGGTGGATCCGAAGCATCTGCTCCCCCTCGACCCCCTGGTTCGGACCGCTCGTGCAGGCCGACGGTAGCGGGCACGTCCGACACGAAGCCCGGCTCTGGTGAAGGTCGGCGCGGCAGGTCGGCCGAACCGCGCCGCTCCTCGCCAGCCCGACCGTCGTGCCCAGCAAGTGCGCTGGGACCGCGACGACACCGCCCGGAAGTGCCCGATCGGCCGCAACCTGCGTCGGGCTAGACCTCGATGCCGGTTCTGGACGACCAGTCCAGAACCACCAGGCCCTCGATTCCTCCCTCGACGGCGCTGACAAGCCGCGCGCCGATCGAGTTGTGGTCTGGATGGGCCAGGTAACGGTCACGCGCGGCGACATCGACGAAGTCGACGGTGAATCCGTGGGTCATTCCGGACTGCAAGCCTTCCGGGCTGCAATCCCGGCCGGCCGACACGGAGACGATCCCCGGGATGACCGCCTTCAGAGCGTCGAGTGCCTCGAAGAGCTCGGTCATCTCCTCCTCGCTTGCCCCGGACCGGCGGCGGCACAACACGACGTGGCGAATCACCTCGCCAGGTTCCCACACTCGGGGACCAGGGGAAGCGGGCACGCGGTCAGACCCCGGATCGCCCCACAAGACCACGAAACGGCAAGGCCACGCTCGGCGGGGAGAAGGGCACGGCGGAGTCCGCCGGCGATCGGAGTGTCCATGGGTCCAGGTCTGGGGCGCTGCGGGGCACGGCGTGGGTGCAGGAAGTCCTCGACCGAGCAGCCTTGGGCAGCGATGCAGCACCCGGCTTCATCGGGTCGTCGGTCCTCACTCCTGCGGCCGGTGGGCGACGAAGATGGTGCGCGCCGCATGATCCTGCGCGGCTTCCTCCAGCACGGGAGTCACCGACAATCCGGCGCCCTCGATGAGGTCCGTCCACGTCTGGCGGCTGAACAGCCCGAAGCGGTGTGTCTCCGCTGCCGTCTGCACGGTGCCGTCGGCCGAGCGCAGCACGAACGAGTAGACGGTCTGCACCCACGAGTCGACGGGGTCGGGGTCCCAGGTCCACTCCAGGTAGCGAGCGGCGCGCCCGTCCGGGGCATCCGATCCACCCCAGTCGGTGCTCGGCTCGAACGACTCGCTCACATGGTCGGGCACGAGCAGCGCCACCCCGCCTGGACGTAGATGCGCTGCCACCGTGGCCGCCAGCGCCGACACCTCGTTCTGGGTCACCAAGTAGTCGATGGCGTCGTGGACGAGCACACCATCGAACTGCCGCCCGAGCCGCAGCGTGCGCATGTCGCCCACCAGGTGCTCGCACCCGGGGTTGAGGCGCTGCGACACCGCCTGCATCGCCGGCGACAGATCGACGAGAGTCACATCGAACTGGCTGGTGAGGTGGGACGCGACGTGCCCACCGCCACTGCCGAGGTCGAGCACCGTGTGTACCGGTGTACCGGCCCCGGTGAAGAGCGCGGTGAGCATCGAGCCCTCGGCGACGTACTCCTCCGGCGGGGAAACCAGCGGCCACCACGATGCCAGGTCGCCGTACATCCGCTGAGTCACCTGAGCAGGGTAACGACGCCCAGCTCCCACACCGATCGCGCAGGACGGGACGGACGGCGATCGCGAGGCTCAGCGGGCGGGCTGTCCCTCGGTGCCGGCCTCGATTCGGCGGTCATGACTTCGTGCAGAACGTGCGTCGTGGCCACTACGAGCTGGGAACCGACACCACGCCCGCGCTCCGACTGGCCGCCGCCTTCGACGACCTCCTGGGGACAGTGACCTCGCTTGGGGAATGAGACAGCGACACCGGCGTCCGGGGTGTTCCCGACAGTCCACCCGAGTGTTCGACACCGGTCGGCACTTCTTCTCTTCTCGGTGGCTTCTGCGCCGGGACCTTGCGCGAAGACGTTGCGACCGGACTCTCCCTCGATTCGACAATGGGCAAGAGCCACCGGCGCTCAGATCGAGCCCTCATCAGTGGTCCCAGCGCGACTCGCGGCGGGTCCTCCTCATGGGCGTCTGTCGTGCAGACAACGATCGCGAAGCCGATGACCGTGCAGCCCTCACGTACAGGCGGCGGTGCCAGCCAGTGGCGGACGTGGCTACTCGACGTTGCCAGGTGACGCAGCCATGCTCGACACGGGCGAGCTCTCCGTTGCCGTGGAGGTCACCTCGGCAGCCGGCCGCCTGGCGTCTTGCGTAGATGAGGATGCGGGATGTCGTCGAGCTAGTCGACGAGTTCCTTGGTCTCGCGCTTGGCGATCTGGTTCACCCGCTGGTGCGAGATGTCGAGAATCGTGGCGACGTCTCGGGTCGACATTCCCGAACGGAGCAGCTTCCGTGCCGTGACGGTAGTACTCGACCGCAGCGCCTTCTCCGCGTTCGCGATCCTGGCGCGGTCATGACGCACCTTCCGGGCGACACGGTCAATATCGGGATCGCCTGTGCGGTAGACGAAGTCGACGTCGAGATCCTTCATCGCCTCGTCGGGCAGGTTCTCGGCGAGAACGATGACTTCGCGAACGTACTGGATCAGCTTAGGCAGCGTCCGCGCGAACGTGTGGGCGCCTTCGAGCTCGGGGACGTCGGCCAGCCAGTCCTTGCCTTCGCGGGTGATGACAGCGCGGTAGGTCTTCGTGCTCACCGCAACCACCCCTTCCCGAAGACCGGCTCCATATCCTTCTCGATCGCTCTCAACGTGCCGGGAGGTATGTCTTGGCTCCCGTGCATCGCAACGGTCGTGAAGCGTGTCTCGACTCCGTCCAAAGCGCGGTATCGAGCATGCGACCCCGTCTGGTGGACGAACTCGCCACCCAGCCGTTCGATCCGTCGAACGACTTCGCGCGCACGCACGAAGCGTAAGTCTAGGGACTAGACAGCGCAAGCGTCTAGGCCCTAGACTAGGTCTTCCTTCGCCTGTGGGGCCTGTCGTGGCCGGCGTTCGATTGGTGGGAGCGCCGGCCGCAAGGAAGCGTGACGCCGAGCGCGCGCTCCATCCATGGGCGCGCTCATGGTCGCCGTCAGTGAGGTCGCCTGGCGGCGCAAGGGGCAGGGTCCGCCCGGGGCCGCCGAGGGCGAGGGCCCGGGTCGGCGTACCCGTCGTCAGCAGCCGGGATGGGCGCTGACGATCGGCGCTTTCATGCGGTGGTGGTGACGCCGTGCAGTGTGGCTCGGGCCAATCGGGTGACGAGCGCGGGGTCGACGGCTCGTTTCCCGCCTGCCATTGACTCCAGCGCGTCGAGTGTCGGCCGTGCGCCGCGGTGCGCATCCGACGCGCTGACCCCCGAGCCGCCGTGGGTGCGCCAGCCGCGGTCGGTCAGCATCTGAGCCACCCCTGCGTCCAGGGCCGCACCGGACGCTCCGGCCGCCACTCCGAGCAGCGCGAACCACCCCGCCTCCGCCTCGAACCCCTTGCCCAACGGAAGCCGCCCGACCACCCTGATGACCAGCTCGCGGGGGTGGTCTGCGACGGCGCGGGCGCGAGCGGTCGGGACCAACGTGCCCTTGGCCTTGCGCAGCAGCCCGACTTCCTGCGCGTTGCCACGAAGGGTGGCGACCGGCCAGGTGAGGTCCTCCCGGTTGGCCTTGCCGATCCACCACTCCGTCACACCGGCGGCGTGTGCGATCTGCTCGACCACGACCGGTGGCAGGTAGCCGGCCGCCGTCAGCTTCGTCCCCGCCCCGACGGCATCCAGCACCGCCAGCCACGGCCGCGCTGCGCGGCGCACGTCTTCCTCGTCCAGCCCTACTGCCAGACGCGGACCCAGGGCCGCCAGCCAGGCATTCGCCTGCACCCACCCTTCGCCGCGCAGACACTGCACCAGGTCTGCCAGCGCCTCGGGGACGCCATGCCAGGGCAGGTGCTCACCCCTGGCCCACACCCGCATCGCCGCGGTCGCCTCGGCGGCGTCGAACGCGTCGGGGTCGTAGCCCACAGGAAGCCAGCCGTGGGCGTGTTCGGCGTCCTCGAACGGTTCGGGCACGTCATCGGCTGGGGACCCTGCACGCAGCCACGCAGCGATCTCGTGGTGCCCGCCGATCCCGCCGACGTCCTCCGGTGGGCAGGCCCTCGCCCCGCCCAGACACACCGGCTCACGGTTACCCGTCGTCAACGGGGCAAGCGACTCCAGCGTGACCCGATGCTCCCAGCCGTCACCGAAGTCGTACAGGTAGATCAGCCGATCCCCCGGCGTGCGGAGAACCTGATCCAGCCGGACGCCGTCCTCGCGAGTGCCCTCCTCGCCCTCCTCGTCGTCGAACTCCGTGACGAAGTACGGCTGGCTGTAGCTCTGGCCGGTCCCAGGCTGGAAGCGGTGCAGATGCGAATCTGTCCAGCCCATCGCGGCCTGGAACAGCCTGTGCACCACGTCCAGCGTCAGGTCGCCCGGCAGCGACAGACGCCGCCAGATCTTCGGTCTAGAGCCCCGGAGCTCGATGGTCAACGTGAGAAGGCTCGGCTCATCTGGGGGCGGCGCGAGGTCGATCTCACGGTTGCGCGTACCAAACTCGCCGAGCAGCCCGAAGCCGCCGGTCAACGCCCCGCTGCTCACCTGCTGCGTCAACGCCATGAGCTCGTCCCTGCTCAGGCCAGCGACCCAGGCCTTCAGGGCCGCGGGATCCGTGGGCACCGGTGGCAACTCGGTCACCGAGCCAGTGAACCAGCCGAGCCGACCCGGCCACCAGGCGATGCCGCCCGGTCGAGCGAACCCCGCACACACCGAGTACCGCAAGACGCGCGAGCGACTCAGCGCCACAGGGGCCGCCAAAGGGGCCACCGACCCAACCGAACACCACGGGATCGCCCAGGAAGCGGCTGGCCTCCCCACCAGGACCTTAGCAGTAGAAGTGACTCCCGCGCAGGTGAATACCGACTACTTGACCAGCGATCACTACCGGTACGGAAGGCCATTAGCGTGGGAGGATTTGAGGCGTAGGAGCGCGCGTCGACCACACACGGATCGTGTGTGAAGTCTGTGAGCCGAGGCACATGACCCCCTCAAGCCCTCTCCTGAACGACATCTCGAGTCCCTTGGTCCTCTCCCTCAGGACGCGCGAGCTGGTCGTGGATGTGCACCAGCACTCCGCGTGGCAGGTCGTCTACTCCTTGGATCACCCGTTTGACTCGGTGATCGACGGGCGTGACGAGCGCGGCATCTACGGCTTCGTCCTCCCGCCGCAGGTCCCGCACCGCTGCAATACGGCCCACCACACGCTGCTCGTGATCAACGTCGAGGCGCTCTCGGGCGCGGGGGCCCGGCTGGCCTCGTGGCTCGGGGAGGGCGCCGCGCCCCTCATCTGGCGCTGGCGATCGGCCCCGCTCGAGCGCTCTCCGCTGGCGCTTCCCGCGCAGCCCCAGCCCGCGGCGCTGGGGCTGGCCCTGCACCAGTCGCTCTGCGCGCTGGCGACGCCCGAGTCCCCCGACGAGCGCGTCGCCCGGGCGCTGGCCATCCTGGCGCGCGACTGCGCGCAGCGCGTCGATCTTCGCCGGCTGGCGCGCCAGGTCCACCTGTCACCCTCGCGCTTGGGTGCTCTGTGCAAGGCGCAGACGGGCAGCAGTCTGAGCAAGCACCTGCTCTGGATGCGCATCCGCCTGGCGATCCGCCTGGCCCTCGGCGCGCCCGAGCGCCTCCACGGGCGCTCGTTGAGCGACATCGCCGCCATGAGCGGGTTTCATGATCTGCCCCAGCTAGACCGGACCATGAACGCCATGATGGGAGTAGCGCCATCGACGCTGAGGGAACACAGTGATCTGATACAAGCCTTTCCCGTGCGCTGATGCCAGTCTCATGCTCAA
>CAYHHE010000036.1:0-25477 GCA_964356295.1 uncultured Actinomycetes bacterium
GCGCCAGGGTCGGCGGGGGGGGGGGGCGCGGGGGGGGGGTGGCGTCAAGGGCGGCGGGGGGGGGGCGGGGGGGCGGGGGGGGGGGGGGGGGGCGGGAGCGCTGCAGGGGGTCGCTACCAACGGACGGCGGCTAGGGTGCGGGCCATGCAGCGCTGGGAGTACGCGACCGTCCCGCTTCTCGTCCATGCAACCAAGCAGATCCTCGACAACTGGGGGTCCGACGGGTGGGAGCTGGTGGCCGTGGTGCCTGGGCCGACGCCGGAGAATCTCGTCGCCTACCTCAAGCGACCCCTCGAGGGCTGAGCGATGGCAGACGTGCAGCAGCGCCTCGACGAGCTGGGAATCGAGCTGCCGGCGGTCGCGGCGCCGGTGGCGGCGTACGTCCCGGCGGTGCGCAGCGGGAACCTGGTGTTCACCTCGGGCCAGCTGCCCTTTGCCGGGGGCGAGCTGATGGCCGTGGGCAGGGTCGGCGACGAGGTGGACGTGGACACCGCGCGAGACTGCGCCCGGCAGTGCGCCCTCAATTCGCTGGCGGCGGTGCAGGCCGAGATCGGGGACCTCTCACGCGTGGTCCGGGTGGTGAAGGTGGTCGGGTTCGTCGCGTCCAGCGAGTCGTTCACCTCTCAGCCTGGCGTGGTCAACGGCGCGAGCGAGGTGCTGGGGCAGATCTTCGGCGCCGCTGGCAGTCATGCGCGCAGCGCGGTCGGGGTTGTAGCGCTCCCGCTGGGGGCGCCGGTCGAGGTCGAGGTCGTCGTCGAGGTCGCCGACGGACGGCCGTGAGGATCGTCCTTCCCGCCTCACGCGCCGAGCACGCCGAGGCCGTTGCCGCCGGACGCGCCGAAGCCGCCGCGCTACAGACCGCGTCCACAGTGGTGCTGCTGCGTCCCGCTGACGGTGTCGGGTTCGAGGCGTACCTGCAGCGGCGGCACAGCACGATGGCCTTCGCGCCGGGGGTGTTCGCGTTCCCGGGCGGGCGGGTCGACGCCAGCGACGCCGGGGTGTCGCCGGACATCTGGTCAGGGCCGGCCGCGCCGGAGTGGGCCTGCCGGTTCGATGCGGCCGATGACCGGGAGGCGCAGGCGCACGTGGTGGCCGTCGTGCGCGAGCTGTTCGAGGAGACCGGGGTGCTGCTCGCCCGGCCCCGCCTCGGCGCGGAGGGCCGCTGGCCCGGTGAGGATGACCGGGCGGCCCTCACCGCCGGGGAGGTGACGCTTGCTGAGCTGCTCTGGCGAGGACGACTGGTCCTGGATGCTGCGGCGCTGACGGCCTGGTCGCGATGGGTGACTCCTCGGTTCGAGCGGCGGCGCTTCGACACCTGGTTCTTCCTCGCCGTCCTCCCCGAGCAGCAGCAGCCCCGGGTGGCAACCCAGGAGTCCCACGAGGGCCGCTGGTTGCGACCGGACGAGGCGCAGAGGGCCCTTGCCGCTGGCGAGCTGCGCATGCTGCCACCTACCTGGTGGACGTTGGGCGAGCTGGCCGGCGCGCGATCGGTGGCTGACGCGGTGGCGCATCCTCCGCCGATGCGGCGCCACACCGTGGGCTGGACCCGGCGCGACGGCGAGGTGGTGATGGTGCTGCCCGACGACGCCGACTACCCCGGCGCGGACCCTCGGGAGGGTCAGTGACCACCGGCCCCGACTCCCCGCCCGCGTCGCACCCCTGGACCGGAGGCCGGCTGAGCCGGCGAGTGACCTGCGTGCTGGCGCCGAACCCGGGGCCGATGACGCTCGACGGGACGAACACCTACGTCCTGGCCGAGGGCGGCGCCGACGAGGCGGTCGTCGTCGACCCCGGACCGGAGGACCCCACCCATCTGGCACGGGTCATGGCCATACTCGAAGACCAGGGCCAGCGAGCGGCCATGGTGCTGCTCACCCACGGCCACCCGGACCACGCGGAGGGGGCGACGGCGTTCGCCGAGCGTGCCGGGTGCGGTGTCCGTGCGGTGGACCCGGCTCACAGGCTCGGGGACGAGGGACTCATCGCGGGTGAGAGGCTCGAGGTCGCGGGTCTACGGCTCGAGGTGGTCTCGACGCCCGGCCACACCGCCGACTCGGTGAGCCTGCTGCTGCCCGAGGAGTCGGCCCTGCTCACCGGGGACACGCTGCTGGGACGGGGCACGACGGTGGTGGCCCATCCCGACGGTCGACTGGGGCCCTACCTCGAGACGCTCGACCGCCTTGCCCGGTTGGCACAGAGGGCCCCCGGCCTGCTGCTGCTGCCCGGTCACGGTCCCGCAGGGGCCTCGGTCGCCGACGTGGTGGACCAGTACCGCGCTCATCGAGCCCACCGGCTGGACGAGGTGGTGGCCGCCGTGCGAGCCGGCGCCGGCACGGTCGACGACGTGGTGGCAGCCGTGTACGCGGCGGTGGACCGGCGTCTGTGGCCGGCTGCCCGACTGTCGGTCCTTGCGCAGGTCGACTACCTCATCGACGCCGGGCGCCTGTCCCGCCGACCCTCCGGCGGGCTCAGCGTGCCCGTCGCCTGAGACGGTCCACGTCGAGCAGCACGACCGAGCGCTGCTCCAGCCGGATCCACCCACGGGAGGAGAAGTCGGCCAGCGCCTTGTTGACCGTCTCCCGGGACGCCCCGACCAGCTGGGCGAGCTCCTCCTGCGTGAGGTCGTGGGCGACCCGGATGCCGCCCTCGGCGGGCGCGCCGAAACGCCGCGAAAGCTCGAGCAGCGCCTTGGCAACCCGGCCGGGAACATCGGAGAACACCAGGTCGGCCACGATGTCGTTGGCACGGCGCAACCGGCTCGCCAGCTGCGAGAGCATGCCGCGGGCCACCTCCGGACGGCCGTCCAACCAGGCCAGCAGGCGTTCGTGGCTGAGCCACCACAGCACCGAGTCGGTCACGGCGGTGACGGTCGCGGAGCGCGGCCCCGGGTCGAACAGCGAGAGCTCGCCGAACATCTGCCCCGGGCCCAGGATCGCCAGCAGGTTCTCCCGGCCGTCGGCGGATTGCCGTCCCAGCTTCACCTTGCCCTCGATGACGACGAAGACGCGGTCCCCGGCGTCCCCCTCGCGGAAGAGCACCTCCCCGCGCGGCAGCTGGGTCTCCTCCATCGAGTCCAGCAGGGCCTGAGTCGCCTCGCTGTCGAGCTCGGAGAACAGCGGCGCCTCGGACAGGACACCGTCCAGGCCTCGATAGGCTCCAGTACCTCCCGCTGTGATCACGACGACCATTGTGGCGCATCGCACATCCGGCACACGAACGTAGGCTGCGCTCGTGCCGATGAAGGTGGGCGAGAGCGATCTCGCACGTACCCGTCGCGCCCGCCGGGTTCTGCGCGAGCTCGCCGAGACCTACCCCGACGCCCGCTGTGAGCTGGACCATGACTCCCCGTTCGAGCTGCTGGTGGCCACGGTGCTGTCTGCGCAGACGACGGATCGGCGGGTCAACCAGGTGACCCCGGCCCTTTCGGCCGCGTACCCGACTCCCGACGCGCTGGCGAAGGCCGACATCGCTGACGTCGAGCAGGTGATCGCCCCCACCGGCTTCTTCCGCGTCAAGGCACGCACCCTGGTGGACCTCGCCGAAGCGCTGGTCACCAGGTTCGATGGCGTCGTCCCCCGACGCATGGAGGACCTCCTCACCCTGCCTGGGGTGGGACGCAAGACCGCCAACGTGGTGCTCGGTGAGGCCTTCGCAGTGCCCGGGATCGCCGTGGACACCCACGTTGCCAGGCTGGCCGCTCGGCTGGGCCTGTCCGACAGCAGCGACCCGGTGGCCATCGAGCGGGACCTTGGCGCCCTGGTCCCGCGCCGCGACTGGACGCGGCTCTCGCAGCTGCTCATCTGGCACGGCCGACGCCGCTGCCACGCTCGTCGGCCGGCGTGCGGCGCCTGCCCGCTGGACCGGTGGTGCCCCGCCTATGGGGAGGGGCCGACCGACCCGGCCGTCGCGCGGGCCTTGGTGAAGGCCGAGGGTCGAGCATGACGCCGCCCCCGGAGTGGCTCAAGCCCATGGTCGAGGTGGTGCGTGAGGTCCGCCCGGAGGACTTGTCCCGGTTCCAGCCCCCGAGCGGGGGATGGCGGCAGGGCGCCGTGCTGATGCTGTTCGGGGAGTCCGACGGGCAGCCGGACGTCCTGCTGATCGAGCGGGCCCATGACATGCGCAGCCATGCCGGCCAGCCGGCGTTCCCCGGTGGAGGGGTCGACCCGGACGACGACGGGCCGGTTGCGGCGGCGCTGCGGGAGGCGTCGGAGGAGACCGGGCTCGATCCCGGCGGTGTCGACGTCCTCGCGACGCTGCCCTCCTTGTGGCTGCCGCCGTCAGGCTTCGAGGTCACGCCGGTGCTGGCGTGGTGGCGCGAGCCCAGCCCCGTCGGGGTTACCGATCCACGCGAGGTCGCCTCGGTGCACCGAGTCCCGCTCGCGGAGCTTCTCGACCCGAGCAACCGGCTGTCCGTGCGCCACCCCAGCGGCTACGTGGGCCCTGCGTTCAGCGTCCGGGGCCTGCTCGTCTGGGGCTTCACTGGGGGGCTGCTGTCCCGCCTGTTCGCGCTGGCCTCGTGGGAGCAAGTCTGGGACCACGACCGCGTGCAGGACCTCCCCGAGGCGACCCTGAGGCAGGCTCTGCGAAGCGAGGCCCATCCCGGGTTCGTGGTGGGGTCCGTTGGGGGGGAGGAGACCTGATGGTGGACAGGGTCACAGAGGTCATCGCCGAGTTCGGAGTGCTCGACTGGGTGCTCGTCGGTCTCGTCGTCGCCTTCGCCATCATCGGCTGGGTCCAGGGGTTCGTCGTCGGCCTGCTCTCCCTGGTGGGCCTCGTCGGCGGCGCCGCTATCGGCCTGATCCTTGCGCCGAGCCTCCTGTCGTGGCTCGAGCCCGGTCTGGGCACCGCTTTGCTGGCCATCCTGCTGGTCATCCTGAGCGCAGCAGTCGGTCAGTGGGCCCTGTCCTGGCTCGGAGAAGCCGTGCGCGACCGGCTGGGGGGCGACTCGGCGCGACGCATCGACGGGCTGGCCGGCAGCCTGCTGGGTGCGGTCAGCGTGCTGGTCGTCGCCTGGCTCATCGGTGCGGCTGTGGCGTCCGCGAGCGTGCCGTGGCTGTCCGAGCAGGCGCGGGGGTCCTCGGTGCTGGCCGCGGTGGACTCCGCGGTCCCGTTCAGCCCCGACCGGCTCCGCGAGCCGCTGCGAGACGTCGTGGACAGCGGGGGGTTCCCGGAGGTTGTGGCGCCGTTCGTGGCCGAAGTGGTCGTGGAGGTCGACGAGCCCGACCCCGGCGTCGACCGCACACCGCAAGTGCGTGCCGCCCTGGCGGGGGTGGTCAAGGTGCTCGGACGGGCCGACTCCTGCTCCTCCCAGCTGGAGGGCAGCGGGGTCGTCGTGGTCCCCGGCCGGGTGCTCACCAACGCGCACGTCGTGGCCGGCACCTCGCGTGTCGTCGTCCAGGCGCCCGAGGGGGAGCCGCTGGTGGCCTCGGTCGTGTTCTTCGACCCCGATGCGGACGTGGCCGTCCTGGACGTGCCCGGGTTGGAGGCTCCCGCGGTGGCGTTCGACCCCAACGCGCCACAGCAAGGCCAGGCAGCCGTCGTGGCCGGGTACCCCAACGGGGGTGGGCTGGACACCGGCAACGCCCGGGTTCGCTCGACCAACGAGCTGCTCGGGCTGGACATCTACGGGCGCAACGAGGTGCTGCGGAGCGTGGTGGGTTTCCGGGGCCAGGTCAGCCCCGGCAACTCCGGCGGACCGCTGCTCTCCGACGTCGGCCAGATGATGGGCCTGGTCTTCGCGGCCTCGCTCACCGATCCCGAGACCGCCTACGCGCTGGCTCCATCGGAGCTCGCCGACGCGGTGGCCGTCGCGTCGAGCGGGTCGGTGACCGCGGTACCCACCGGCGCCTGCGTCTGAGTCAGCGGGGACGCCGGCCGGCCGGGACCGACTCCAGCCCGTCCAGCCATCGCAGCAGCAGCGAGGCGACCTCGTCCGGGACCTCCTCCTGCGGGAAGTGCCCGCTGCCGGGCAGCAACGCCCAGGAGTACGGCCCGCGAACGTGCTCGCGGGAGGCCGCTGCCGTGGCGGGTAGCACCGCCGGGTCCTGCGCGCCGTGCACCTGCAGGACGGGGACCTCGACGGGTGGACGCATCTTGGCGGCGAAGCGCCGTCCGTCCGGGCGCAGCGTCGAGCGGAACGCCCACCGCTGGTACTCCAGAGAGCAGTGCGGGGCCGGCCAGATGGCCAGGGCGTCGCGGTAACGCCGGGACGCCTGCGCGTCGGGGAAGCCAGACCCCGGAGCCGACCACGACCGCAGGATGCGCTCCACCTCCGCACCGTCGTCGGCGATCAGCGCGCGCTCGGGCCACCACGGAACCTGCATGCGTAGCGCGTGGCGGGCAGCGGCGCGCTGCGCCGGTGCCCGCATGGCCCGGCGCATCACCAACGGGTGCCCCATGGACAGCGCCGCGATGGCGTCGACGTGGCCGGGCCGCAGGACCGCTGTCGTCCAGGAGGAGTACCCCCCCCAGCCGTGACCCACGAGCACGGCGGACTGACGGCCCAGCGCCCGTACGACCCCGCTGATGTCCGCGGACACCGTGTAGGGGTCGTAGCCGCGCGGAGTCTTGTCGCTACCGCCGTATCCGCGCAGGTCCATCGCGGCCGCGCGGTAGCCGGCCGCGGCCGTCACCGGGAGCAGGTGACGCCACGTCCACCAGAACTCCGGGAACCCGTGGAGGAACAGGACGAGCGGGCCGCTGCCCATCTCCGTGACGTGGAACTGCGCGCCGTTCGCCGCGACCTTGTGGTGCGACCAGGGGCCGGCGACCTCGATGACCTCACGCAGCGAGTGCGGATGCGGGGCAGGCACGCCTCACCTGCAGCGGCTAGGGGGACGTTCGGGGGGTGATGGCCGCCTTGGCCTCCTCGAGGGTGGCCTGGACGCTCGCCTGGGTGCGCTCCAGGCCCTTGATCCGGTCCAGCTCGCGCTTGCCGAGGAAGCCCAGCAGGCCAGCGATCAGCAGGTAGACCACGGCGATGATGAGCATCCCGGCCCAGATGGGTAGTCCCAGCGCCACCAGCCCGAAGGCCGCTGCGAAGGTGAGCAGGAACCAGGCGGTGAAGGCGAGGAACGCGGCACCGCCGAACATCCCCGCTCCCTTGCCGGCCCGCTGGGCCGACTCCCGCATCTCCGTCTTCGCCAGCTCGATCTCGCCGCGCACGATGGTCGCGCCGTCCTCGGCGACGCTTCGCACCAGATCCACGATGGTGGGGCGCGCCTCGCTGACCTCAGCGGCGCTGGTCCTCGGCTGCACGTCGGTCATCGGCGTCCTCCCTGGTCGGGCACGGCAGAGAGCCTAGACCCGCCAGTGGCGCCGGAGTCGGGTCGGTGCCACCGGCAAGCCTGCGCTGGTGAGGTCACGGGGTGCGGGGGTCGTCCAGGACGTGGTCGGGTATCTCACCGCGGTTCTCCCGCCGCAGCCGCTTGTAGAGGATGTTGCGTCGGCTGAGCCCGACCGAGGCCACCAGCGCCGCCAGGAGCGAGGCCACCAGGACGGCGGTCTTGGCCAGCTCGATGAGGTCCTCGTTGCCCTCGAAGGCCAGCGAGGCGATCAGCAGCGACACGGTGAACCCGATGCCGGCCAGCACGCTGACCACCGTCACGTCCGCCCAGGTGAGTCCGCGGGCCAGCGTCGCGCGGGTCCAGCGCACCGCCATCCAGGTACCCAGGGTGATCCCGATGGTCTTGCCGGCCACCAGCCCCACCACGATCCCGAGCCCGACCGGCTCGGTGAACACCGACAGCAGGGTCTGCCCGCTGATGGTGACCCCGGCGGCGAACAGGGCGAAGAGCGGGACCGCGACTGCCGCCGAGATCGGTCGGATCCTGTGCTCATATACCTCTGCCGGGGACTCGTCCTCTCCCGGGTCGGTCCTGGCCCGGGTGGCCAGACCGACGGCGACACCGGCGATCGTGGCATGCACGCCGCTCTCGTGCATGAAGCCCCAGGCGAACAGCCAGATCGGCACGTACAGCCACAGGTTGCCGATCCGCCGATTCTGCAGGAACCAGTAGAGGCCGACAAGGGCGAACGACACGGCCAGCGCTACGAAGTCCAGTGTCGCGGTGAACGCGACGGCGATGATGAGGATGGCCAGCAAGTCGTCGACCACGGCGAGGGTGAGCAGGAACGCTCGCAGTGCCGTCGGCAGCGCCGAACCGATGACCGCCAGCACGGCCAGCGCGAAGGCGATGTCGGTGGCCGCAGGGACGGCCCAGCCGCGCAGGTCACCGTCGGTGAACAGGTTGTTGACCAGGACGTACAGCAGTGCCGGCACCGCCATGCCGAGCACGGCGGCCACCATCGGCACGATGGCCTCGGCGGGGTTGCGCAGCTGTCCGCAGACGAACTCCCGTTTGAGCTCGAGCCCGACCACCAGGAAGAAGACCGCCAGCAAGCCGTCGTTGGCCCAGGTCGCCAGCGAGAGGTCGAGGTTGAGCGCTGCCGGACCGATGGTGAACGAGGTGACCGACCCATAGGTCTCAGGGGACAGGTTGGCCCACAGCAGTGCGATGGCCGCCCCTGACAGCAGGAGGAAGCCTCCGGTCGTCTCCAGGCGGAAGATGTCCAGCAGGGCTCGGCGCTCCCGCTGAGGGAGCGGGTGGAAGGCCTCGGGCGACCGCTGGCTCACCTGGTCAAGGTTATCGGCGGCGCGGTGCGTCAGACGAAGCGAGAGCTTGCAGCGAGGTCGGCGCGCGGTGTCAGGTGAAGTAGCGCAGGTACAGGTAGGGCCAGCACAGGGCGACCGACACGGCGGCCACGATGAGCCCGTAGCGGGTGAAGTACCAGAAGGAGATGGGGTAGCCGTTGCGGGCGGCGATCCCGATCACGACGACGTTGGCGCTGGCCCCGACTGCGGTGGCGTTGCCGCCGAGGTCGGCCCCGAGGGCGAGGGCCCACCACAGCGAGGTGGCCTGCACGGTGCTGCCGCCGGCCTCGACGAGGTCGGCGACCAGGGGGGTGACCGTGGCGACGAACGGGATGTTGTCGATGAAAGCCGAGAGCCCCGCTGAGCCGAACAGCAGGATGGTCATCGCGGCGAGGTAGTCGTCTCCCACCGTCTCGACCATCCACTCGCCGATCGCGCCGATCACTCCGACGTGGACCAGGGCGCCGACCATGACGAACAGCCCGGCGAAGAAGACCAGGGTGGGCCACTCCACCTCCTCCAGGTACTCCTGCGAGGACACCCGGCTGACCAGGATCATCGCGCCGGCCCCGAGCAGGGCCACGATGCTCACCTCGGTGTCGATGGCGCCGTGCACCATGAACCCGAGAACGGTCAGGCCGAGGACGATGAGCGAGCGGCGCAGCAGCACCGGGTCACGGATGGCGCGCTTCTCGTCCAGCCCCATCAGGGCCTCGACCCGTTCGGGGTGGTAGACGAACGTGCGGCGGAACAGCCAGCGGGCCATCACCACGAACACCACCATGATCACCACGATGATCGGGCCGAGGTTGACCACGAAGTCCACGAAGCTCAGCCCGGCCCGGCTGCCGATGATGATGTTGGGGGGGTCGCCGATCAGGGTGGACGTGCCGCCGATGTTGCTGGCCATGACCTCCGCGATGAGGAACGGCTCCGGGCGCACCCCGATCGTGGTGCACACCAGCAGGGTCACCGGCGCCATGAGCAGCACGGTGGTCACGTTGTCCAGGAACGCCGAGGCCACCGCGGTGATCACGCACAGCAGCACCAGGACCCGGTATGGTCGGCCCTTGGCCGCCTTGGCGGCCGCGATCGCCAGGTACTCGAACAGGCCGGTCTGCTTGATGACCGACACGATGATCATTATCCCGAGCAGCAGGAAGATGACGTTCCAGTCGACGGCGGTCTCCTCGTCGTAGAACGCCGTCTCTGCGTCGGTCGCACCGACCAGCGCCATGAGCGCCGCCCCGCCGAGTGCCGCGGCGACGCGGTGGACCCGCTCGGTCGCGATCAGGATGTAGGCACCGACGAAGATCGCGATCGCCAGGACCACCTGGATGTCAGTCACCGCGGCAAAGCCGCCTTCATCAGCGCGTGGGCACCGACGGCTCCGATGACGCGGTGGCGGTCCACGACGGCGACGATGGCGGTGAAGTGCACGGCCATCAGTGTCGCGACCTCCAGCAGGGTGGCCTCCGGTGCCACCGTGACGATGGTCTGCCGCGGCCGGGGCATCACCTCGTAGACCGTGCGTCCGCGCAGCGACTCCGCGAACGTGTCGGCCTCCCGCTCGGCGTACACCGAGGCCAGGGAGACGTCGTCCTCGATGTAGTCCGGCAGTGCCAGCCGCAGTACCTGGGCCAACGACACCGTGGCCAGCGGCGCCATCGCCTCGTCCACGATCACCAGCCCGTCCCAGTGCTCGGCCACGAGCGCCGCCACGACCCCCAGCGCCTCAGCGTCCTGGTGGACGACCGGTCCGGTGTCGAGAAGATCGCCCGCCTGCACGGGGGGCACACTAGGGGGCCCGGGGGACGATCGCGGGAGGGTCCATCGGGCAGCCCTGCCCGCTCGTGCGACGAGAGGCGAGCAGATGTTGAGGAACGGCATGAACGATCGCGGCGACCTGACGTCCGGGCTCGTCCTGGCGATCGACCAGGGCACGACGAGCACCCGGGCCATCCTGTTCGGCCATGACGGTCTGCCGGTGGCCGCGGCGCAGCAGGAGCTCGGCCAGCACTTCCCCCGACCGGGCTGGGTGGAGCACGACCCGGCGGAGATCTGGGAGTCCGTGCGTGAGGTCGTGGCGCACGTGCTGGCCCACGCGGACGTCACCGCGTCGGACGTCGTCGCCGTCGGGGTGACCAACCAGCGTGAGACGACGGTGGTCTGGGAGCGCGCGACGGGACGGCCGGTGGCACCGGCGATCGTCTGGCAGGACACCCGCACGCAGGCGATCTGCGACCGGCTGGCGGGCCTCGGCGGGGGCATCCGCCGCTACGCCGAGCGGACGGGACTGCCGTTGGCGACCTACTTCTCCGGACCCAAGCTCGCTTGGCTGCTGGAGAACGTGCCGGACGCGCGCGCCAGGGCCGACGCCGGCGAGCTGGCGTTCGGCACGATCGATACCTGGGTGCTGTGGAACGCCACCGGCGGTACCAACGGTGGCGTTCACGTCACCGACGTGACCAACGCTTCGCGCACGATGCTCATGGACCTGCGCAGCCTGGACTGGGACGCCGAGATCTGCGCCGAGATGGGCATCCCGCTGTCGATGCTGCCGCAGATCCGCTCGAGCTCGGAGGTCTACGGGCACGGTCGACCCCACGGGCTGCTCCCGGGCGTCCCGTACGCCGGGATCCTCGGCGACCAGCAGGCTGCCACGTTCGGGCAGGCCTGCTTCGAGGTGGGCGAGGCCAAGAACACCTATGGCACCGGCAGCTTCATGCTGCTCAACACCGGGACCGAGCCGGTGCCCAGCGAGCACGGCCTGGTGACCACGGTGGCCTACCGGCTCGGTGACCAGCAGCCGGTGTACGCGCTGGAGGGCTCGATCGCCGTGACCGGGTCGCTGGTGCAGTGGTTGCGCGACAACCTGGGCATCATCTCCTCGGCGGCGCAGGTGGAGACCCTGGCCGCGCAGGTCCCCGACAACGGCGGGGTGTACGTGGTGCCGGCGTTCTCCGGGCTGTTCGCCCCGTACTGGCGCCCGGACGCCCGCGGGGTGGTGGCCGGCCTGACCCGCTACGCCACCAAGGCGCACCTGGCCCGGGCCGCGCTGGAAGCCGTGGCCCTGCAGACCCGCGAGGTGGCCGACGCGATGGCCGCCGACTCCGGCGTCACGTTGACCGAGCTGCGGGTCGACGGGGGCATGACCGCCAATGACCTGCTCATGCAGATGCAGGCCGACGTGCTCGGCGTGGACGTGGTCCGTCCGGTCGTGGCGGAGACGACGGCGCTGGGAGCGGCCTACGCCGCCGGCCTCGCCGTGGGCTACTGGGCTTCCCCGGACGACGTCGTCGCCAACTGGGCCGAGGACCGACGATGGGTGCCGCAGCAGGGGCCGCAGTGGCGGGACCGTGAGCTGCGCAGGTGGCGCAAGGCCGTCGCCCGCACGCTGGACTGGGTGGACGCCGACGAGCACGCGGCGCTGGACGGCGGGGACGAGCCGCCGTCGGCCGCCGCGGGCTCCTGAGGAGAGCAGGATGGATGCGCGGCTGGGTCGAGACGAGCACCGTCGGGCGTGGGAACGGCTGTCCAGGGCCAAAGTCGACGTCCTCGTGGTCGGGGGAGGGGTCACCGGCGCTGGCGCTGCCCTCGATGCAGCCACCCGCGGACTCACCGTGGCGCTCGTCGAGGCCCGCGACCTTGCCTCGGGCACGTCGTCCCGGTCGAGCAAGTTGTTCCACGGCGGCGTCCGCTACCTGGAGCAGCTGGACTTCGCGCTGGTGCGGGAGGCACTTGGCGAGCGAGAGCTGATGCTCACCCGCCTCGCCCCCCATCTGGTCAAGCCCGTTCCCTTCCTGTACCCGCTTCGCGGCCTGGGCTGGGAACGGCCGTACGTGACCGCGGGCCTGACGATCTATGACAACCTGGGCGGGGCCAACGTGCTGCCGCGGCACCGGCACCTCTCCCGCCGGGGTGCCCGGTCGATCTGCCCGGCACTGCGACCGGATGCCCTGGTGGGCGCCGTGCAGTACTGGGACGCGCAGACCGACGATGCCCGGCACACCCTCACGGTGGCTCGGACCGCCGCCCGGTACGGGGCTGTGGTGCGTACCTCCACCGAGGTGGTGGGCCTGGAGCGGGACGCCGGCAGGGTCGTGGGCGCGAGGCTGCGCGACGTCGAGACCGGTGAGCGGGCCACGGTGCGCGCCGACGTCGTCGTGGCGTGCGCAGGGGTGTGGACCGATGACCTCGAGGAGCTGTCGGGCAGCCGCGGACGGTTCAACGTCCGCGCGTCCAAGGGTGTACACCTCGTCGTGCCCAAGGACCGCATCGCCTCAGAGACGGGCATCATCCTGCGCACGCCGAGCTCGGTGCTGTTCGTCATCCCGTGGGGCCAGCACTGGCTGATCGGCACCACCGACACCGACTGGAACCTCGACCGGGCCCATCCCGCGGCGAGCCGGGCCGACATCGACTACCTCCTCGGGCAGGTCAACTCCGTCCTGGTGCGACCGCTGACCCGCGAGGACATCGTGGGCGTGTACGCCGGGCTGCGGCCGTTGCTGTCCGGGGAGTCCGATCAGACCTCCCAGCTCTCTCGCGAGCACGCCGTCGCCCGGCCCGTGCCCGGGCTGGTCACCGTCGCCGGCGGCAAGTACACGACGTACCGGGTGATGGCCCGCGACGCCATCGACGCCGCCCTGCCCGACCTGCGCCGACCGCCGGGGGAGTCGGTCACCCAGGACGTCCCGCTGATCGGCGCGGACGGGTACGCCGCCCTGGTCAACCAGGCGGACGGGTTGGCCAGCGAGCACGGCCTGCCCGTCTGGAAGATTCGCCACCTGCTCGACCGGTACGGGTCGATGATCGGCGAGGTGCTCGGGCCGGCCGTCGACGAGAAGTCCCTGCTCGAGCCGATGCCGGGCGCGGACGGGTACCTGCGTGCGGAGATCCGCTACGGAGCCACCCACGAAGCTGCGCTGCACCTGGACGACCTGCTGGCGCGGCGGACCCGCATCTCGATCGAGACCCCGCACCGGGGCACCGAGTCGGCTGCGGCGGCTGCGGCGCTGGTCGCCGAGGTGCTGGACTGGTCGCCCGAGCGCATGCAGGCGGAGGTGGACGTCTACCGCGCCCGGGTAGCCGCCGAGCGGGCCTCCCAGGAGGAGCCCGACGACCTGGCCGCCGACGCCGCCCGCCTGCTCGCGCCGGACACCCGCCGGGTCGGCGTGGGTCGCGCCCTGGACGACTGACGCGGGCCCTCAGTCCTCGCCGGACGACAGCCCTGTCTTGATGAGGTCCATGACCGCCGAGTCGGCCAGCGTCGTGACGTCCCCGACCTCGCGGTGCTCGGCGACGTCCCGCAGCAGCCGGCGCATGATCTTCCCGGAGCGGGTCTTCGGCAGCTCCGCGACCACCATGATCTGTCGCGGCTTCGCGATGGGCCCGATCTCCTTCGCCACGTGGTTGCGCAGCTCGGCAACGGTCTCGCTGCCTTCCTCGGCACCGCCGCGCAAGATGACGAAGGCCACGATGCCCTGCCCGGTGGTCTCGTCCGTCGCGCCGACGACGGCCGCCTCGGCGACCATGGGGTTCGACACCAGAGCCGACTCGACCTCGGTGGTGGAGATGCGGTGCCCGGAGACGTTCATCACGTCGTCGACACGTCCGAGCAGCCACAGGTCGCCGTCGTCGTCCTTCTTGGCCCCGTCGCCGGCAAAATACTTGCCCTCGAAGCGGGTCCAGTAGGTGTCGATGAACCTCTGGTCGTCCCCCCAGATGGTGCGCAGCATGGACGGCCACGGCTCAGTCAGGACGAGGTAGCCGCCCCCGCCGTCCGGCACGGACTCCGCCATGTCGTCCAGGACGTCCGCCCCGATGCCCGGGAGTGCCCTCTGCGCCGAGCCGGGCTTGGTGGCGGTGACCCCGGGCAGCGGGCTGATCATGATGGCGCCGGTCTCGGTCTGCCACCAGGTGTCGACGATGGGGCAGTTGTCGCGGCCGATGTTCTCCCGGTACCACATCCACGCCTCGGGGTTGATCGGCTCGCCGACCGACCCGAGAAGCCGCAGACTGGACAGGTCGCGCTCGGCGGGGAAGCTCCCCCCCCACTTCATCATCGTGCGGATCAGGGTCGGAGCGGTGTAGAAGATCGTCACGCCGTACTTCTGCACGATCTCCCACAGCCGACCCCTGTGCGGGGTGTCGGGGGTGCCCTCGTACATCACCTGCGTGGCCCGGTTGGCCAGCGGCCCGTAGACGATGTAGCTGTGCCCGGTGACCCATCCGACGTCGGCGGTGCACCAGTAGACGTCGGTCTCCGGCTTGATGTCGAAGACGTACTTGGTGGTGTACGTGACCTGGGTGAGGTAGCCCCCGGTGGTGTGCATGATCCCCTTGGGCTTCCCGGTGGTGCCCGAGGTGTAGAGGATGAACAGCGGGTCCTCTGCGTCATGCGCAGGTGCGGTGTGCTGAGCGCTCTGGGCATCGACTAACTCGTCCCACCACACGTCGCGGCCCTCGACCCACCCGACGTCCTGGCCGGTCCGACGCACCACGAGGACGTGGTGCACGCTGTGCGCGCCTGCGTCCAGTGCCTCGTCCACCGCCGGCTTGAGCGCAGCGGCGTTCCCGCGGCGATACCCACCGTCGGCGGTGATCACGAGCCGGGCCTCGGCGTCCTCGATGCGCGAGCGCAGCGCCTCAGCCGAGAAGCCGCCGAACACCACCGAGTGGGGGGCACCGATGCGGGCGCAGGCGAGCATCGCGACCGCTGCTTCGGGGATCATCGGAAGGTAGATGGCGACGCGGTCACCCTTGGTGATACCGAGTGCCGCCAGGGCGTTGGCGGCCCGGCTGACCTCGTCCTGCAGCTCGGCGTAGGTGATGGCGCGGCTGTCGCCCTCGGGCTCGCCCTCCCAGTGGATGGCCACCTGGTCGCCGAAGCCCGCTTCGACATGACGGTCGACGCAGTTGTAGGAGACGTTGATCTTCCCGTCGACGAACCACTTGGCGAAGGGTGGGTTGGTCCAGTCGAGCACCTGGCTCCACGGCTGCTCCCAGGCCAGCAGCTCGCGGGCCTGGGCGTCCCAGAACCCGAGCCGGTCCACAGCTGCGTCCTCGTAGAGCGAGGCCTGCCCGTTGGCCTGGGCGGCGAACTCTGGCGGTGGGGGGAAGGTCCGCTCTTCGCGGAGCAGGTTCTCCAGGGCTTCAGAGGTCACAGCGGGCTCCTCCGGTCTCGGTGTGATGGTCGGTGGTATCTGGTCGGGGGCGGGCGCGGCGCTCCGCGCTACACCCGACCCGGAGCCTAGCCAGGTGATCGCCCTCCTGGGGAGGGGTCGATCGCGATCTCCTGGCCGACCCCAGGCCGACCCCGCTTGACCGCCCGCTCGAGATGGGTGCACGCGCTCGCCCGAACCTTCCGCGCCCAGCCCCGACGATCTGGACCTTTCGGCCGTTCTCGCCCGCCACACCCGGACGATCTTGACGGTTCGGCCGACTCGGTACGTCTGGGTTGGACGTCTCGTCAAGATCGCCCAGCGCGGGTCGTCAGAAGCGGCGAGCGCTCTGCTTGGCCAGGGGGGTGGCGGTGGCGGCGGCGACCGCCTCGCCGTAGGTGTCGATACCTGCCTCGCACAGCTGGTGGATCATCCGGACCAGGATCTCGGCGGTGACCAGCGCGTCACCGAGCGCGGTGTGCCGACCCAGCACCGGGATGTCGTATCGCCTCGCCAGGCCGTCCAGCGAGTGCGACTCGCCGTCCGCCGGGTGCAGGACCGCCGAGAGCAGCAGGGTGTCCAGCACCCGGGTCGGCAGCGTCACCCCGGCGGTCACCTCGGCCGGACGGAGGAAGGCCAGGTCGAAGGCGATGTCGTGCCCCACCAGGACGGTGTCGGTGGCGAAGCGGCTGAGATCAGCCAAGACGGTGCCCAGGCGAGAGCGACCGGCAACCATCTCGTCGGTGATGCCGTGGACGGACGTTGCCACGGCGGGGATGCGACGCCCCGGGTCGACCAAGCGGTCGAGCACGTCGTCCTCGCGCACCCGCGCCCGGTCGACCCTGACGGCGCCGACTGACACCACCGCGTCGCCTCCGCGGGGGTCCAGCCCGGTCGTCTCGGTGTCGAGGACGGTGTAGGCCAGCGTGCGCAGGTTGTCGTCGGCGCCGGGGGCGTCGGGGTCGAGGTCGAGCAGTCTGAAGTCGTAGACCACCGGACGTGGCGCCGCCCGGGCTGCGATCGGCTTGGCCTGCACCGTGGCCTGCTCGGCGTCCACACCCTCCGTGGTGCGGCCTCCCGGCTCGCGCTCCCGCCTGACCTCGTTCGGGCTGACCAGCACGAATCCGGAGAACCGTCCCTGCTCGGTGACCGGCCCAACGCGGAACTCCAGCCTGTCGGTGCCGCAGCGCACCTGAGCAGACAACCGTTCGCCGCGCAGCGCTCGACGCACCGGCTCGGCGAGGTCGTCACGATCGAGGACCGAGAACACGGACCGTCCGACACCCAGGAACCCACTGGCCCCGCACGCGTGGCGGGCAGCGTCGTTGAGCAGCAGCACCAGACCGTCTCGGGTACACACCAGCACCGGGTGCCGCAGGTCGGCGAGCACCGCGGCAAGGCGGTCCCGCTCGGCAGCCAGCTCGGCCCGGGCCTCGGTGACGCGAAGGTCGACGTCCTGCTCGGCGCGCTCCGCGCGTGAGGCCAGCGCATTGATCGCCGCCGTCGCCTCGAGGTGTCCAGCGCTGGGTCCGTCGGTGGCTGCGCGGTGGGAGGGGTTGGCGGTGGCCGCGGTCCGTGCTGAGGCGGCAAGTCGACGAGCTGCCTGGTCGTGGGCGCGCAGGCCACCGTGCATGAGCCGCCACACGCCGCCAACGAGGACGATCAGGCCGATCAGCAGCACCCACCACTCGGACAGGGCGGCGTCCACGACCAGCTGCCGCTGCTCCGGGCCCAGGTCGGCGAGCATGATCACGATCGTGAAGATCGGAACCATCGCTGCGAAGGCCGCGATGAGGACGGTTTGGCGGCTGACCCTCGGCATCGTCGACGTCGGCCTCAGGTCGCCAGGTCGGTCCGGTACCGCAGCGCCGTAGCTCGCTGGACCTCGTGGATGGACTCCAGCGCCTGGCGCAGCAACCGCTCGTCCACCCACCTGATCTTGCTGGGGGGGATGAGGTCGTCGATCGGCTGGCCGTCCCGGGCCATGCGAATCTGGTGCTTGAGGCGCAGCCGGGTGAGCAGGGCATGGGCGAAGGTGAGCCGACCGACGGCTCGGGCGCTGAGCTGCTCGCCCTGCTCTGCTGCTGCCAGCCGCTCGCGCGTCTCGACCGCCTTCGAGCCAGCGGCCAGGCTGTAGGTGCGGGCGATCATCGTCAGAGGGGCAAGCCCGCCCTTCTTCAGGTCGATCTTGCCGTTGGTCAGGTGCAGCCGCCCCATCGGCGCCAGCCCGCTGGGGAAACGGACCGCGGCGGCAGCCAGTCCCTTGAGGAGGCGGGCCGATCCTGCGGCGCTGACCATGGTCTCCTGAAGAGCGGTGACGTCCAGCGTCCCGGCAATCGGACGCAGGTCGAGGAAGACGTCCGCGTCCACGATGTCCTGCGGGGTGGGGTCGATGAAGCGTCGGCGCAGCAGCGTGCGCCAGGTCTCCATGCTGTAGCACCACGTGGTGGCCATGTACTCGCCGTCACAGCGGCGCAGCCCCGCCTCGTCCAGGGCATCCGCGACGATGTCGGCGAGCTTCTTGCCGTAGGCCATCGCCTCTGGGCTGTCGGTGGCAAGCACCAGGGCGTTGTCCTGGTCGCTGGCCAGCGACGGCTCCCGGCGAGCGTGCGAGCCTAGCGCGAGCCACGTGTAGGGCACCGGCGGCTCCCCGAGGTGGTCCTCTGCCTCGGCCAGCGCCCCGCGGGTCACCTCGTCGTAGTGGTCGGCCAGGCCGGCCACCGCGTCGACAGGGGCAAGGTCGGCGGCCAGCCGCTCGACGACGGCCAGGGTCTGCGACGACGGTCGTCCCTCGGTCACGGCCAGCGTCCCCCTCGTCCAGTCAGGTTCTGTCCCCGGTCCAGGTCCAGCGACTCCGGTGTGTGCAGGCGCACCATGATGCGCCTGACACCCGGTGGGATGTCACGGGAGGTCAGAAGTGAGACGACGATCATGGTGGCGAACGCCAGCGGCATGGTCCAGGCGGCGGGCTGCGCGAGCAGCGCCCCCCTCCAGCCGTCCGTCGGACCCAGCAGGATGGTGGTCAGCACCGCGAGCACCGCAAGCCCGCCTCCGACCGCGAGGCCGGCGATGGCCCCACGGGAGGTGAGTCTGGGCCACCAGATACCGAGCAGGAGCAGGGGGCAGAACGACGAGGCCGCCACCGCGAACGCCAGCCCGACCACGCTGGCCACTCCGAGCCGCTGCCCCGTGAGCGCCAGCAGGACCGGGACGACCACCGCAAGGGCGGTGGCGAGCTGGAACGAGCGCACCGGCGAGCGGGACGGACGTCCCAGGACATCCTGCGACAGCACGCCGGCCACGGACACCACGAGACCCGAGGAGGTCGACAGGAAGGCCGCGAACGCTCCTGCCGCGACGACGGCGCCGAGCAGCTGGCCGATCGTGCCCCCCACGAGCGCGCCCGGCAGGGTCAGCACGACGGCGTCGGTGCGTCCGGTGAGGAGGAGCTCGGGTGTGTACAGGCGCCCCAGAGAGCCGTAGATCGGCGGCGCCAGGTAGAACATGCCGACGAGGCCGAGCACGGTCAGCGTGGTGCGCCGGGCGGCCCGTCCGTCCGGGTTGGTGTAGAAGCGCACGAGCACGTGAGGCAGCCCCATCGTGCCGAAGAACAGCGCGAGCATGAGCGAGTACACCCGGTACAGCGGCTGGTCCAGGCCGTTGGACAGCGGGTGGGCCCACTCGGCCCCGGTGAGGGTGGGCAGGCTGCTGACCGTCGGCACCTCCGCCCCTGAGGGGAAGACCAGCGTCGAGCCGCCGCTCACCTCGTACTCGCCGGGACGAAGCAGCAGGGCCCCCTCCTCCGGACTCCCGTCGATGGTGCCGTCCGCCTCGACGACGACCCGGTTCTCGACCCGGATAAGGGTGTCAGTGCTCAAGGTGACTGTGGTGCGCTCGCGGAACTCCGCAGGGGCGTCGGTCAGGACGGCGGGGGAACCGTCGCCCCGCCACGCCGCGACCAGGAAGAAGACCGGGACGGCGATGGCGAACAGCTTGAGCCAGTACTGGAAGGCCTGGACGAGCGTGATGGAGCGCATCCCGCCACCGGCGACCGCCACGAGGACGACGGCGCCCACGACTACGATGCCCATCCATGACGGCGTACCGAGGATAGTTCGCAGGGTGAGTCCCGCACCCTGCATCTGAGGGATGAGGTAGAGCCAGCCGATGACCACGACGAGCAGGCTCGCAGCGCGCCGGACCCCCATCGACCGGAGGCGACCCTGAGCGAAGTCAGGGATGGTGAACGCTCCGGAGCGGCGCAGCGGCGCGGCCACCAGGACCAGCAGCAGCAGGTAGCCGACGGTGTATCCGACGGGGTACCACAGCATGTCCACCCCGTAGGCCAGCACGAGTCCGGCCACGCCGAGGAAGCTGGCTGCCGAGAGGTACTCCCCGCCGATGGCGGAGGCGTTGAGCCTGGGGGAGACGGCCCGGGAGGCCACGTAGAAGTCGCCTGTCGTGCGGGAAAGCCTGTTGCCAAAGGCCCCGATGACCACCGCAGCCGCGGTCGTGAGGGTGATGGCCACCAGGGCCAGTCCCGCGTTCACTCCCGGCTCACGATGCGTGCGAACTCGGCTTCGTTCCGCTCGGCCTGACGGATGTAGCGCCACCCGACGAGGACGAGCAGCGGGTAGACCCCGACCCCGAGGATCAGCCACGGCACCGGCAACGGTCCGAGCATCAACTCACCGATGGCGGGGAAGGCTCGGAAGATCAGTGGGAGCAGCCCCAGCGGGACCAGCACGGTGGCCAGCACAGCCAGGGCCAGCCTGAGCTGCGTGCGCAGCAGGGAGCCCATGTATGCCTCGCCGACGGCTGTCTGCTCGTCGATCTCCCGTCCACCAGGGATCCCGCGCCTGACCGACCCATGGCGTGCCGGTCCCTGGACCACGACCCGACGTGGCTGACCGGGGGCGCTCACGGCCGCTGGATCCCCTCCCTGCCTGGACGGACCTGACGGATCAGTCGATCGCGGAGCTCACGCGTGTGCCGCCTGCTGACCTGAAGGATGTCGCCCCCGTCGACCTCAACGGTGCAGCGACCGCTCTCGGTTCGGATCTCGACGATGTGCGCGACCGACACCAGGTGGCTGCGGTGTATCCGGACGAACCCGTCCTGCGCCCACCGTTCCTCAAGCACCGACAGCGGGATGCGCACCAGGTGGCTGCCGTCCGCGGTGTACAGGCGGGCGTAGTCCCCCTGGGCCTCGACGTAGCGGATGTCGCTGCGCTGGATGAATCGCGTGACGCCGCCGAGCTCGACGGGGATGGTCTCGTCATTGCTCTGCTCGGGCGCTGTGGGGGGGCTTGGCCGGCGGGACTCGATGACCCGCCGCACCGCCTCACGCAGGCGTTGCTCACGGACCGGCTTGAGGAGGTAGTCGACTGCTTTGACCTCGAAGGCGTCCACGGCGTGGTCGTCGTAGGCCGAGACGAAGACGACGGCCGGGGAGTGGCGGAACCGGCCGAGGACCCGGGCCAGGTCGAGGCCGGACAGGCCCGGCATGCGGATGTCAAGGAACACCGCGTCCACGCCGACCTCCTGGAGCATCCGCAGCGCGGTGGAACCGTCGGTGGCGGTGTGCACGGCCCGCACGCGGTCGTCGCGTCCAAGCAGGTAGGCCAGCTCGCTCAGAGCCGGACGTTCGTCGTCGACCGCCAGCACTCGCAGCGTCATGTCGGCGTCACCCCCACCGCGAACTTGGGGACCCGAAGGACGACCTTGGTTCCCGCACCGACCGCAGTCTCCACGACCAGGCCGTATCTGTCACCGAAGGCGTTGCGGAGTCGCTCGTCGACGTTGGCCAGCCCCACGTGGTCACCACCAGGCTCACCCGCCAAGGTGGCGCGTACCCGCTCCGGGTCGATGCCGGCTCCGTCGTCCTCGACCGAGATCTCGCACTCGGGTCCGAGGTCCTCGGCCCGGATGGCCACGTGCCCGACCCCGTTCTTGCCCTCCAGGCCGTGGCGGACAGCGTTCTCCACCAGCGGCTGCACGCACAGGAACGGCACGCTCACCCCGAGCACCTCGGGAGCGACCCGGACATTGACCTCGAGGCGGTCGCCGAAGCGTGCTCTCTGCAGCATCAGGTACTGCTCGATCGAGCGCAGCTCCTCAGCGAGCGTGGTGAACTCGCCGTGCCGGCGGAAGGAGTAGCGCGTGAAGTCGGCGAACTCCATCAACAGCTCGCGGGCCCGATCCGGGTCGGTCCGCACGAAAGAGGCGATGGCGGTCAGGGAGTTGTAGATGAAGTGGGGCGATATCTGGGCCCGCAGCGCTCGAACCTCGGCCTCGGCCATCCGGGAGTGCGAGCGGTCGAGCTCGGCGAGCTCCAGCTGGCCGGAGACGAATCTCGCGACCTCCTCGGTTGCTCGGATGGTGATGGCGCCCGGACGGTTCCGCTCGTAGGCCACCAGGGCTCCCACGACGCGCCCCTCGGCACGCAGCGGCGCCGCCACCGCGTGGCGCAGCACGGCTGTGGCGCCGGCGAGGTGGTGCGCGGCGAGCACCTCGCTGCGGTTGCTGGCGATGGCACTGGCGGCATGCCCGGGCGCAGCGCCGGCGCCCTTGGCGCCGATCCCGTCCCACGCGAGCGTGGTCGTGCCGTCGGTGATGGCGAGGGCGTCGGCACCGAGCATGGACCGCAGGTGTCTGACGGCCCTCTCCGCCGAGTCGGCGTTGAAGCCCGACCGCAGGGCCGGAGCCGCCAGGCTCGCGGTGTTCAGCGTGCGGTAGGTGGCCACGTCCGCGGGATGGGCAAGTTCGTTGCGCCCGCCGAGCCCGCGCGCGACCAGCAGCGTGATGAGGATGGCGCCCGCAGCGGCCAGACCGGCCAGCACCCACTCCCGCATGACGGTGGAACGTACCCCTCGTCTGCGCCGATAGCGTGTCGGAATGATCCCACTGACGCGTGCGGCGGGCCTGCCGGGGCTCGCGCAGGCTACGGCTGCCACCCGCGACGCCATCGACATCGTGCTCGGCCTGCGCGCCGTCCGCACGGGCAGCGCCGGACTGGCGGCGAGGTCCGCCGTTCGCGGAGCCACCGCCTCCGCAGCCATCGAGGGCGCTGACGTCGAGCGCGTCGAGGACCCGATCGTCCAGGGTGGGCTGCGGGTCACCCAGTCGGTGCCTGACCTGGCGACCCGCTGGGCGTCGGCCCCTCTCCAGGTGCTGGCCCGGTTGCACCTGCTGGCCGCCGCCGACCTGGCGCCGCCGGACAGGCTGGGCCGCCCACGCGACCCCACAGCCGCCCGCCGCTTGACCGCGATGGTCACCGAGCTGAGCCGTGACGCCGGATCCCCGTCACCGGTTCCCGCGGTGATGGTGGCCGCGATCGTGCACGCCGAGGCAGCGGAGGCGTTCGAACCGGTAGGAGGCCTGGTGGGACGAGCCGTTGAGCGCATCGTCCTGATGGCCAGCGGGGTGGACACCGCCGGGGTGCTCGTGCCGGAAGAGGGTCATCGGGCGGAGCAGGAGTCCTACCTGCGGGACCGGGAGCGCTTGCTCACGGGAACCGACGTCGCCGTGGCCCGCTGGGTCGAGCGTTGCTGCCGGGCCTACACGCACGGGGCCGAGGTGACTGCCCAGATGCTGCGCTCGAGTGACTGACCGGCACTCGAGGAGCCACGCAACTGGGGACGCGCCAGAGGCGGGAGCGGTGGCGAGCGAGTCACCAGGCCACCCCGAGGTCAGGCTCGACGGTCGAGCCCCTTGCAGGCGAACGCGGCGCCTACGTCAAGACCGCGGTGGATCGCAGGGCGCGAGCCGCTCGTTCGTCCACGACGAGGACCCCGGTTCAGGTCGCGATGGTGAACGTGGCGATGATCTGGTCGAGGGCCCCGAAGTCAGCATCGGTGACCAGCTGGACCTCCAGGAGGGCGGTGAACTCGCCGCCGACGGGCTGGGCGACGATGACGGCGTAGCCGGTCGCCGTTCCCCCGCAGTCGACGTAGTACTGGGCTCGCCCGGTGTACAGGCCGTCGTCGTAGTCCTCGCGCCCGGCGTCGGTGCACTGGGCGGAGATGTCGGATGAGAACTCGTTCAGCAGTGAGTCAAGGTCCAGTCCGAGGTCGAGGTCGAGTGCCGTCAGGGAGACACCTGGGACGTCCCACGACTGGGTGAACTGCGCAAGGTCGGGGGCCGCCTGCACGTTCGGCAGAGTCGTCTGGTCGTCGAGGACGAGGGGGGCGCCGTCCACCTGCCCCCATTCGGCAGGCACCTCGAGCGAGATCGTCCCCGAGTCGTCGGTGATCGGGACGAAGGCGGAGTACGCGGCGCCGCCCCCGAGTCCTCCGATCTGGCCCTCCGCGGCGGTTCCGAGCGACTCGAACGGCGTCAGCTCGTCCCCGTTGAACTCTCCCTTCAGCCGGACGCCTTCATCGAGCCGAAGTACTTGGACGGCGAGCTTGTCGCCGGGTGTCTTGGTGTCGAGGACCGCGCAGTAGTCGGCCATGGTCCCGTCAACGCCCATGGACAGGCCTTCGATCTTCTCGATGATGTCCCCACCCTGCAGCGATACCTCACCCGCGGGGCTGTTCGTGTCGACGGAGGCGACCCAGATGCCCGCCACGCCGGCTTCCTCGTCAAGCACCGCCTGGCCGTTGACCCCCAGTGAGTCGACGTCGCCGTTGCGCAGCTCAGCAGCGACGGGCTCGGCCAAGGGGGCCGGGATCGCGAAGAACTGCGAGGTTCCGGTGCCCGGGTCGCCGCCGGCGTAGTTGACACCGATGACTCGACCCGTGATGGGGTCGAGGAGGGGGCCGCCGGAGCTGCCCGGCTGGATGTTTGCGTCGTGCTCGATGACCTGCTCCACCGACGCCCAGTCGGTGTCCCCGCTGGCTTCGGCCTTCGAGATGATCCCGCTCGTCAGGGTGTACTCGGGGTCTCCCAGCGGGAACCCGGCGGCCCGCACGTCGCGGCCCGCGCGTATCTCCTCGGCATCCCACTCGAGGAAGGGGTACCCGTCGCCCTCGAGGTCGATGACGGCGAGGTCGTTGCACTCCGACACTCCCAGCACCTTCGCGCTGACCGGGTCGTCGGACCCACCCACGAACACCTCGAGGGTCGCCGCGCCGGTCACGACGTGGTTGTTGGTCACCGCGATGCCGTCCGGGTCGATGATGAACCCGCTCCCGCTGCCGGCGCCTTCGACCTCCTGGTAGGTGGCCAGGGACTCGCCCGGCTGGACGAAGGTCCCACGCGCGACGATGCGGATGACTGCCCCCTGGACGTCCTCGAGGTTGTCCACGCCGTTCGCCCCGGCACGGCCCGTCGGTGCCGGGGTCTGCGCTGCGTCGCTGCCACCCTCGTCCCCGCAGCCGGACGCCACGAGGGTGAGCAGCGCTATCAGCGCAGCTGCCGCGCGCACCCTGCTGGTCACGTCTGCCTCACCAAGGACATCGATTCGGGTCGTGCCATGCGATCCCCTCCCCCTGACCAGCGATCCATCGACAAGACTCTGCCAAGGACGCCCGACAGATCCGGGGTCGTGCGCCCCAGTTCTGGGAGCCGATAGCCCCGCATCCGCCGCGCTGCGATCTCACTGCCCGGGGCCCGAGGAGTGCCTCGCGGCCGCTTGACGGGTTGGCCCCCGGCTGCTTGGCGAGGCGTACAGGGACGTGACTGGGCTCCTATGCCTCGCCAAGTACCCATGAGC
>CAYHHE010000037.1:0-25136 GCA_964356295.1 uncultured Actinomycetes bacterium
CTAGCTGTGATGGTGGGGTGTGGGGCTGGTCGGGGTGATCCGTCCGGAGGGGGTGTTGGTCTGCTGTGGGTGGCCTCGTTCCTGCGACGGTGCCTACGACCTCGGGGGCTCGGGCGGTGCCGAGGCGTGCCTGAGGTCCTCCACGCCCTCTCCGGGGTGACCAATGTGGCACGAGTCAGTGGCGTCTGCTCAGCCGGGGGATCGCTGCGCCAGCCTTGTCATGGCACGTTCGGCCATCGCCGTGATCGTCAGGCTGGGGTTGACCCCGACGTTCGCCGGGACGGCGGACCCGTCGGCCACGAACAGCCCGGGGTAGCCGTGCACCTCGTGGTCCGCAGAGACCACCGAGGTCGCCGGGTGTATGCCCACCACGGCGCCACCCAGGATGTGCGCGGTCATGCAGCGGCCGAGGACGCTGTCCAGCCAGGTGCCGAAGGCTTCGCCGCCGCTGGCCTCGGCCACTGCGCGTGCCGCGGCGTTGGCCTGTGGGAGGAACGTCGGTGCGGGCACCTCGCCCGGCGGCACTTCCGAGGTGAGACCCCAGATCCCTGCCCGGCGGCGGTAGCGCAAGGTGATCGCGTTGTCCTCGGCCTGCATGACGGTGAGCAGCGTGACCCGGCGTGTCCAGTCCGCCGCGGTGACCGCCCGGACCAGCCGACCGGGGTCGGCGGCCACTGCGCGCAGCGCGGCGGCGCCCCTGGACCGCCCACCGGTGTCGTCCACCAGGGGGCTCATGAGCGCGCGCATGTATCCCCAGGACGGCGGCATGCGGTTGTTGGTCACGTGTGTGATGTCGTCGACCCAGAAGTCGCTGGAGATGCTGGGGCCTCTGGTCAGGTCCATCTCCCCGTCGGGCTGCAGGACGGCCACGAACGCCTCGCTGTTGGTGCGCACGCGACGCCCGAGCTGGGGGGAGACAGCGGGCAGCGTGCGGTACCGGTCGCGACAGGCCATGAGGAGCTGGTTCGTGCCCAGGACCCCGGCGGCGAGCACGACCTCGCGGGACCTCCAGGAGTACCTGCGGGACGGTCGGAAGGAGTCCACGGCATCCACCCGGTAGCCGCCGCCGGGCAGCGGGGTCAGACACGTCGCGCGCCGCTGCGGGACGACCTGTGCCCCGAGGCCCTCCGCCTGCGCGAGGTAGGTCCGATCGATCGATGACTTGGCGCCTTCGGCACATCCGGTCAGACACGCGCCGCACGAGGTGCAGGAGTCGAAGTCGATGCCCTGCGGCGTCGGGCCGTAGCTGGGCAGCACGTGGAGGGTTGCTGCCGCCTTGCGCAGCCAATCGTCCTGCGCCCCGAACGTCGGGTTGGTGCCTCGACCGAGCATGCGTGCCGCAGTCGCGAAGTGCGGGGCGAGCTCGTCGCGCCAGCTTGCCCCGGCCCAGGCCGGGTCGTCGAACAGCCTGTCGTCTGGCTCGAGAAGGACGGCTGCGTACACCAGGCTGCCGCCCCCCACTCCCACCCCGCCGACGACGACCACGTCGGGCAGGACGGTCTGGCGGAAGTACCCGCGCAGACCGGTGGCGGGTGCCCACAGCAGGCTGCGCACCGACTGTGCGCCACGCCGCATGTCGTGCGGGCTGATGCGCCGTCCCATCTCGATCACGGTCACCCGCCGACCTGACTCGGCCAGCCGCAGCGCCGCCACCCCGCCGCCGAAGCCGCTGCCCACGATGAGTGTGTCGCAGTCGAACGGCCCCACGTCGTGACCCTACGACGTGGCGCGAGGTGATTCGATAGCGCCATGGCAGAGGGTTCCAGCGACTGGTTCCGCCGTCAGTTCGCCGCGAAGTTCGACGAGCAGGCCGAGCGGATCGGCCGGTTCAACCTCGCCATCTTCGGCAAGACCGGTGTCGGCAAGAGCACGCTGATCAACGCGATCTTCGGCGAGGACATCGCTGCGACGGGCATCGGTGAGCCGGTGACCCGCGACAGCCATCTCTACATGCACTACACCGGGCACTTCGGTGTTCTCGACACGCGCGGGTTGGAGATAGGGCAGGACAACCAGCAGATCCTCGACGACCTGCGGGCCTACGTCCGCCAGATGCGTCGACTCGAGCTCAAGGACCAGGTGCACGTCGCCTGGTACTGCGTGCGGGCCAGCGACCGCCGCTTCGAGGAGACCGAGGCCGAGTTCGTCCGCGCGCTGGACGACCTCGGGCTGCCCGTCCTTCTCGTGCTCACCCAGGTGCCCAAGCGCAAGGACTCCTACCATCCTGACTCCCTTCGGCTAGCCGAGGAGATCCGCGCCATGGAGCTGCCGGTGACCGGCGGCGCGGCGTTCATGACCTACGCGAAGGCCGACGAGTTCGCCGGCTTCGACGCCCACGGGCTGCACGACGTCCTCGATGCCACCTTTCAGGTTGCTCCGCAGGGTGTCCAGCAGGCGCTGGTAGCCGCGCAGCAGATCGACTTCAGCCGCAAGCGAGCCGAGGCCAAGCGATCCATCGATATCGCCAGCACCGCTGCTGCCGCGGCCGGGGCCACGCCGATCCCGTTCTCCGACGCGGCCATCCTCGTGCCCATCCAGCTGACGATGATGGCCAGCATCTCCCACATCTACGACATCAACCTCGACCGCGCGGTCACGGCGTCGCTGGCGGCCACGGCGGCAGCGACGACAGCGGGTCGCACCGCGGTCTCGAACCTGCTCAAGATGCTTCCTGGGGTGGGCAGCGTGGTCGGCGGCGTTATCAGCGCCGGGGTGGCCTCCGGGTTCACCTGGGCGATGGGTCAGGCGTGGACGACGGTGTGTGTCCAGCTCGCCAAGGGCGGCCTGGTGCGCATCGACGGTGCGCTGGACAGCGACGCGATCCGCACGCTGTTCATGAGCGAGTTCAAGGACTCCGCCCGGAAGCGCCTCGCCGGCGGGTGACGCCGCCGAGCTAGGTGGCTCGGTCGTCCTGACCGTAGTGCGCGGCCGCGGCCGCCAGCAGGTCGGCGAAGCGGTCGGCGTCCAAGGTTCCCCCCTCGCGCCGCACGGCTGAGGGTGCCACCGCAAGCGGCCGGTCCAGTCGGGCGTAGGACTCCCGACCCTCGCGGTCCCAGGGCCCCGAGCCGATGCTCACCCACTCCGGCTCGTCGTGCTCCTGGCTGGAGAGCATGAGGACGACCAAGTCCCCTTCCGCGCCATCGGCCAGAGCGTGGCCGACCGCCACGACCGGTCGATCCTTGCCCTGTCGCGGGTCCTCTTCGTAGGGAACCCAGCACCACACGACCTCTCCGGGGTCGGGGTCGCCATCCTGCTCGGGCGCATATGCCAGGTCGATCTGCGAGACGAACCGGTAGTCGTACGCGCCGCCGATGGACGGACGCGGGTCGGCTTCGGGGTCACGGGCCATGGTCCGACCCTGGCACGGCCGAGGGGCGTGTGTCGTCCGGATGGCCAACTCGAGTCGGGGTGACGGCCCGTCATCAGGACGGGTCCGCGGCCGACGCCACCTCGAAGGACCAGATGGTGGAGCCGGTCGCTGCCGGGCTGGTTCCCGCGGGGCGGTCCGTTCCGGCGGGGTGCCCCCGGGCGAACTCCTGCGAGGCCGTCCAGGCCTCGAAGTCGGCACGGGTGCGCCACCGCGTGTACACGAGGTAGTCCGCGGTCCCCTCGACCGGGCGCAGCAGCTCGAAGCGCTCGAAGCCCGGCGACTGCTCCACCGCGCCGACGCGCTGGGCGAATCGTTGCTCGAGCGTCTCGCCGGCGCCCTCGGGGACCGTCAGCACGTTGATGGCGACGAACGTCATGGCGCCCATCATCGTATGAGGCGCTCCGCTGTGGGTCACTGCCCTGCGGCTGAGGCCTTGGCGAGATGACCCACCCGGGGCGCCATCGCCTCGGCGAGCGCGATCGCCGCGGAGAGCGGTCGCACCATGACGGTCAGGTCGGTGACCTGGCCTTCGTCGTCGAGAGTCAGCAGATCCAGCCCGTGTACCTGGGTCTGGCCGATGTGAGCCCGGAAGACCAGCGCGTGCGAGGCGGGGGCGGCCAGCTCCTCGACGTAGTGGAAGTCCTCGAGCACGTCCAGCACGTGGGCGAGCACCTGGCGCACCTGGTCATGGCCGGAGAAGGGTCTGAACGCGATGGGGGAGTGCAGCCGCACCTCGTCGTCCATCGACGCCATCACGGCGTCGAGGTCCCTGCTCTCGACCGCGGTGCGGAACGGATGGGGGCTCGACAGGAAGTGCGGCGCGCTCACGCACCGAGGTTAGGCGAGGCGACGTTCTCCCAGGCCTCTGGCCTGAGACCATCAGGGCGTGGACGTCGTCGCGAGCCTGCCGGCCTTTCTGGTCGCCGTCGTCCTCATCGCGGCCACTCCGGGCCCGGCGATGGCACTGATCCTGCGCCGGTCCGCGCTGCGCGGCTTCCGCGGCGCGGTGCCGACCGTGCTCGGCGTGGAGCTGGGGCTCTACCTCTGGGCACTGCTGGCCGCGGCCGGCTTCGCCGCGCTGGTCGCCGCGTCCGAGATGGCCTACCTGGTGCTGCGTGTCGTCGGCGCCGCTGTGCTCTTCCTGCTCGGGGCCCGAGCGCTGCTGAGGGCATGGCGGGAGCGTGGGAGCAGCGCGGCACCCGCGGACGACCCGACGCCTCCCGGGCGCCGCGCCCATTGGGGTGCCTTCGGCGAGGGGGTGGTCGTCCAGCTGGCAAACCCCAAGCTGGCGGTGTTCATGCTGGCGTTCTACCCGCAGTTCGTGCCGCCGGACCGTCCGCTGTTCGCGACCACCGCGGCGCTGGCGCTGGTGCAGGTGGCCGTCGAGACGGTGCTGTACCTGGGGCTGGCTGCAGGAGTTGCCCGGACAGGGGCGTGGTTCCGTCGCCCCGTTGTCCGTCGGCGGATCGAGGCAGCCACCGGGACCGTCCTGATCGCCCTCGGCGCCCGCGTGGCCGCCGACGCATGAGCCGCCCGAGCACACCGCGTTGATCCCGGGGACCGTGTAGTCCCGGAACGGGGTCCGACGCAGCCCCTGTGTCGGGAACCGGTCGCCCTCCATGCCCGGCACTCCCGCGCCCCATACAACCTCAGTGCCGCGTGGATGAGGGAGGTGGATCAGGGCGGCGGCGGCATGTGCTCCTGCGCCCAGGCCTCGAACGGCGTCGGTGATGCGGTCGCGACCGAACGGGCGGCCTCCAGCTTGCTGTCGGCATCCGGGCCGAAGTAGGAGAACTGCTCGAAGTACGCAAGCATGGCGCTCATCTCCTGCGCCCCGGGGAAGAAGCCGTTGAACACCTGCTCAGGGACGCGCTGGAAGCCCACCCGGTGGCCCTGCTCGTTCAGTGTCGTGACGATGTCGCGGAAGCTGTAGCGGCCGCCGGCGAGGGCGCACCGGGTCCCGGCTCCGACTTCTTCCGGATGCTCGAAGACCCCCGCCACGACCGTGCCGAGCTCGGTCACGTCGCCCATGTGGATCTGGCGAGCCTCGGGGTCGATGGGCAGCACCCAGGCCTTCGAGCCGTCGTCCATCGTCTGAGGGCCGAGGATGCCGGCGAGATTCTGGTAGTAGAAGGGAGCCTCGACGAACGTCCAGTAACCGAACCCCGCCTCGGTGACCGCGTCGTCCACCCGTGCCTTGTCGGTGAAGTGCGGGACGTGCAGCGACCCGTCGCTGAGCCTCTCGACGTCGGGCAGCGTCGACCAGACGAAGTGCTCGACGCCCGCCGCCCGAGCAGCGCGAACGGCGGCGGTGCCCTGGGCCACCTCGTCGATCCCGCCGGGCTCCCAGAAGTTCGTGACAGCGAATGCGCCGTAGGCACCGTCGAAGGCAGCAGGCAACGTCTCCGGGCGAGCCAGGTCAGCGGCCACCGCCTCGTCCGCCGGTCCGGCGTACTCGTCGGGACGCCGGGTCAGGGCGCGGACGCGGAACCGACCGCGTCGAACGAGCTCGTCGACGACACTGCCGCCTTGCTGGCCGGTGGCTCCGACGACGGCGATGACAGGACGTTCGGGCATGGGGCCTCCTCGGGTGACAGCGGGACGCAGAGCCCCGCTCGGGCCCCAGCCTATGCCCATTAGTTGCCTACGCAACCTGTTCGGGAAGTCTTGGGCCGTTCGGCTCTGCCGTGCCGGCAGCGGGCCAGCGATCGTGGGTGCGACCGGTGATCGACCTCGCACTCGAGGAGGATGGCAATGAAGTGGCTGATGTGGCTCTTGCTCGTCGCGGCGGTGGTCGGCGTCGTCGTCATGGTGATGCGCAAGCAGGGCAGCAGCGCCTGAACCGGCCTGAGCGGACGGGTAGTCAGTAGCAGAGCACGCGGTCGGCCTCGAAGGTGAGTTCGACAAGGCGCTTCGGTAGGACGAACTCCGCGGGCTTGCCCTCCAGGTCGGCTTCCACGAGCCCGCGCGCCTTGCTGGAAAGGCCGGAGACGTAGAAGCGGGCGCCGCCGGCGACGAGGGCGTCGAAGGACTCCCGCAGCGCGCCCGTCCCGAGCCCGGTGAGAGAGTCCAGGACGGCCTCCCTTAGCAGCTGAACGGCCTCGACCACGAGGAAGATGCTGACCTGATGGCCATCCGTGAGCGCCTGCTTGGCTACCAGGAACCCCAGGGCTGCTTTAGTGGGGTTCTCTGGGCCCACGGTGACCTGGACGAGCAGATGTCCCATCGCCACTCCCTCCCGCCGTGCGACGAGTCTGCCAGCCGGGCGCTGGCGCGGGCAGCCGCGTGTGTCAACCTGCTCGCATGAGCGGCGACCGGTGGGAGTTCTGGGTCGACCGCGGGGGGACCTTCACCGACATCGTCGCGCGACGACCGGACGGGTCGCTGGTCACCCACAAGCTCCTCTCGGAGAACCCCGGGCACTACCAGGACGCCGCTGTCGCCGGGATCCGTGCCCTGCTGGGGATCGAGCCCACCTCGCCGGTGGAGGACAGCACGGTGCAGGCGGTACGGATGGGCACCACCGTGGCCACCAACGCCCTGCTGGAGCGCCGCGGCGAGCGCACGGCTCTGGTCATCACCGACGGGTTCACCGACGCCCTGCGCATCGGGTACCAGAACCGACCGCGAATCTTCGACCGTCAGATACAGCTGCCGTCGCTGCTGCACGAGACGGTGGTGGCCTACGTGGAGCGGGTCAGCGCCGACGGTCAGGTCGTGACCGAACCCGACCTGAGCCGGTTGCGCCGGGACCTGCAGCGTGTCTACGACGACGGCATCCGCTCGGTGGCGATCGTCTGCCTCCACGGGCACCTCCACCCCGAGCACGAGCGGCACGCAGCCCAGGTCGCCCGCGACGTGGGCTTCACGCAGGTGTCGGTTTCCAGCGAGGCCAGCCCGCTGATGAAGGTCGTCTCACGCGGCGACACCACAGTCGCCGATGCCTACCTCTCGCCCGTGCTGGCCCGCTATGTCGACCACGTCGCGTCCGAGCTCGTCGGGGTGCGGCTGCTGTTCATGCAGTCCAACGGCGGCCTCGCCGAGGCCGGGCACTTCCGGGGCAAGGACGCCATCCTCTCCGGCCCGGCCGGTGGGATCGTCGGCATGGTGCGCATGAGCGCTCTCGCCGGCTACCGGAAGGTCATCGGTTTCGACATGGGCGGCACGTCCACCGACGTCTCGCACTACGCGGGAGAGCTCGAGCGGGTGTTCCACACCGAGGTCGCCGGAGTACGCCTGCGGGCACCCATGCTGTCCATCCACACTGTCGCCGCGGGCGGTGGGTCGGTTCTGCACTTCGACGGTAGCCGGTACCGGGTCGGGCCGGATTCCGCGGGGGCGGACCCGGGTCCTGCCTGCTACCGCAGGGGCGGGCCGCTCGCGGTCACCGACGCCAACGTCATGCTCGGCCGCATCCAGCCCGACCACTTCCCGACGGTCTTCGGCCCGCACGCCGACCAGCCGCTGGACGCCGAGGTCGTTCGGCAGGCGTTCGAGCGGCTGGCGAGCGAGATCGAGGACGCCACCGGCGACCGTCGGGGGCCGGAAGAGGTGGCGGAGGGTTTCCTGCGCATCGCTGTGGCGAACATGGCGAACGCCGTCAAGCGGATCTCCGTGCAGCAGGGGCACGACGTCACCGAGTACGTGCTGACCACCTTCGGCGGTGCAGGGGGTCAGCACGCCTGTGCGGTCGCCGACGCGCTGGGCATCACTACCGTCCTCGTGCCGCCCATGGCAGGTGTCCTGTCCGCTCTGGGCATCGGCCTGGCCGACACCACCGCGATGCGGGAGCAGTCGGTCGAGGAGCGCCTCGACCTCGACCTCATGCCTGCGCTGCACCACCTGGAGGAACGACTGACCCAGGCCGCCGTGGCCGAGCTCTGCGAGGAGGACGTGCCGCCCGATCGGATCCACCACGTGGTCCACGCGCATCTGCGCTACGAGGGAACCGACAGCGCGCTGGCGGTGCCCCTGACGACGCCGGAGCAGATGCGGCAGGGCTTCGAGCAGGCCTACCGGCGCACCTACTCCTTCCTCATGGACCGGCCCCTCGTTGTCGAGGCACTCGCGGTCGAGGCGACCGGGGTCACCGACCAACCCGACCTCAGCCACATCGACTCTCCGGAAGCCGCGAGCCAGCCGCGGCGGACAAGCACGGTACGCATGTGGTCCGGCGGCCAGTGGCGGCAGGTGCCTCTGTCGCACCGGGAAACCATGCCGGCGAATGCGACCGTCACCGGCCCGGCGATCATCGCAGAACGGGACGCCACCACCGTCGTCGACGCCGGATGGGTCGCTCGCACCACCCCGGCCGGGCACCTCGAGCTGACCCGCCGGAGCGCACCGCAAGGCTCAAGCGCCACGACAGATGTCGACCCGGTGATGCTGGAGGTGTTCAACAACCTCTTCATGTCCATCGCCGAGCAGATGGGCGCCCGGTTGGAGAGCACCGCCCAGTCGGTCAACATCAAGGAGCGGCTGGACTTCTCCTGCGCGCTGTTCGACCCGCAGGGCAACCTCATCGCGAACGCGCCACACATGCCGGTGCACCTCGGGTCGATGGGCACGTCCATCAAGGAGGTCCTGCGACGCAACCACGACACCATGCGTCCTGGGGACGTGTACGCCATCAATGACCCCTACCACGGAGGCACCCATCTGCCCGACGTGACGGTCGTGACGCCGGTCTTCGGTGCCGCGCCGGGAGAGCCTGAGCCGGCGGTGCTCTTCTTCGTGGCCTCGCGCGGGCACCACGCCGAGATCGGCGGGCTCACCCCGGGGTCGATGCCCGCCTTCAGCCGCACGGTGCACGAGGAGGGAGTGCTGTTCGACAACTGGCTGCTCGTCCGTGACGGTGTGCTGCGCGAGGACGAGACGGTGCGGCTGCTCACCCAGGCGCCCTACCCGTCGCGCAACCCCCTGACGAACCTGGCCGACCTGCGTGCTCAGGTCGCGGCCAACGAGAAGGGCGTTGCCGAGGTCACCGCGATGATCGAGCACTTCGGCCTGGACGTGGTTCAGGCGTACATGCGTCACGTCCAGGACAACGCCGAGGAGGCCGTTCGGCGCGTGATCGACGCCCTGGACGACGGCTCGTACGTCTACGAGATGGACAACGGGGCCCGCATCGCCGTCCAGGTGCGTGTCGACCGGGCGGCTCGGTCTGCGACCATCGACTTCTCCGGGACGTCGGCTGCGCTGGAGACCAACTTCAACGCCCCACGGTCAGTCGCCGACGCTGCTGTGCTCTACGTCTTCCGCACCCTCGTCGACGACGACATCCCGCTCAACGACGGCTGCCTGCGACCGTTGACGATCGTCGTGCCGGAGGGCTCCATGCTGGCACCGGAGTACCCGGCTGCCGTCGTCGCCGGCAACGTCGAGACGTCGCAGGCGGTGACCGGTGCCCTCTACGCCGCCCTGGGTGTCCAGGCCGAGGGGTCGGGGACGATGAACAACGTCACCTTCGGCAACGACTCCCACCAGTACTACGAGACGGTGGCCTCGGGGTCGGGTGCGGGGGACGGTTTCGCTGGTGCGCCCGTGGTGCAGACCCACATGACGAACTCGCGACTGACCGACCCCGAGGTTCTGGAGAGCCGGTTTCCGGTGCGGGTCGAGTCCTTCGCCGTCCGAGCGGGGAGCGGCGGCCGTGGCCGTTGGCCCGGCGGCGACGGCGGCGTGCGGCGGTTGCGGTTCCTCGAGCCGATGATCGTCAGCGTGGTGTCCGGGCACCGCCGGGTGGCCCCGTACGGGATGGCCGGCGGTGAGCCGGGTGCGCTGGGGCGAACGACCCTCGAGCGCGCTGACGGGAGCGTCGTGGCCCTGGGTAGCGCTGACAGCGTCGAGGTGGACGCGGGTGACGTCCTGGTCGTCGAGACCCCCGGAGGCGGTGGCTACGGGACCCGTACGTGACTCGCCGGCTCGTCGGCTGGGCGCTGGCGTGCGCCGTCCTCTTCGGCGCCGTGCTGACTGTCGTCGTGCTGGAAAAAGGTCAGCTCGCTCGGGCCGACCTCGCACTGCTCGAACGCACGGTCGATGGCGCCCGGTCGTTTGGGTGGCTGCGCAGGATCGCCGAGGTGGCCACCTGGCTGGGCAGCGAGTGGTTCCTGCTCTCGGTGTGCGCGGTATGCGCGGGTCTCCTGCTGCTGCGAGGTCACTGGGTGCCGGCCGTCTGGTTGACCGCCACGGCCTGGGGGAGTGTGCTGCTCAACACGGTGGTCAAGGCTGCGGTGCGCCGTGAGCGACCGGTGGACCTCGACGCTGCGCTGGACCCGACTGGGTGGTCGTTCCCGTCCGGGCACAGCCAGGGCGCCGTGGTGTGCTGGGTGGCCCTGATCCTGGTGCTGGGCGGCGGTGTGCTCGACCGCGTTCGAGCACGCCACGCCGCAGTCGTAGTGGTCGTCGCCGCAGCCGGAGTCGTCGGGTGGAGCAGAGTGGCCTTGGGAGCTCACTGGCCCAGCGACGTCCTGGGTGGGTGGCTGCTGGGCACCGCGTGGGTGTTGGCCAGCGTTGCTGTGCTCGACAGGGGCCGTCGGCACCAGCCCGCCGAGCCCGCCTCGCGGGCGTGACGCCGCTGCACCTTCACCCCGGGTGCTGCCACACTGGTCTGGTGGCGACTGGCCAGGGCAGGGACCAGCTCGGACCGATGGAGCGTCTCACCCAGATCCTGGCGATGCTGTCCAACGCCCCGGCGCGCACGTTGGCTGCTGACCAGATCCTCGCCGCGGTGCACTTCGGTGCCGACACCCTCGAGGACCGGCGCGACCAGCTGCGTCGTGACGTCCGGCACCTGGAGTCGCTGGGCTGGGAGATTGCGAACATTGCCCCCACCGGGGAACCGGCCCGCTACCGCCTCGTCGCCGTCGACAACCGGCTCCGCGTGCAGTTCACCGCCGAGCAGCGGACCGAGCTGCTGCGAGCGGCGCTCGCGGCCGGACTGACCGACCTGGTCGACGACCTCGGCGGTGAGCACCGGGACGACGAGGGCCTGGCCGAGGAGGTCCAGGTGGTCACCCGCCGTGAGCCCGCCGCCCTGGCGCCGGCGCAGCGCGCGGTGGCCCAGCACTGCCTGCTGCACTTCCGCTACCGGGACAAGCAGCGCAGCGTGCACCCGCACGGCCTGCACGTGCGACCCGGGGGCTGGTACCTCGTGGGCAACGAGGACGGCGACGAGCAGTCCAAGACCTTCGTGGTGGCCCGGATGAGCGAGGTGGAGATCGGCGAGCCCGGCTCCGCAGGCGTCCCGGAGCGCGCGGCACGACCCCAGCTCGACCCGATCAGCTGGCTCGTCGACCCGGCGGTCGACGTCGTCGTCGTGACGACTCGGGACCACCGTCCCCATGTGGAAGCCATGCTCGGACCGGCCACCGCGTCCGAGCAGAGCCCGGACGGGACGGTGCGGCTGACCATTCGGGTCACCCATCGAGCTGCGTTCCGTCGACGGCTCTACGAGCTCGGCAGCAGGGTGCGCCTGGTCGGCCCTCGCCAGATCCGGGACGACGTGCGCGACGAGCTGGCGGCCGTGGCGGGTGCGGACTGATGGCAGCGGCCCGCTACGCCCAACGTGTCCAGCGGCTGGCCCGCGTCTTCGGCATCCTCCTTCACCACCCGGACGGGCTCAGCCTCACTGCCCTCGCGGACGAGACAGGTGTCGACGCTGACGACCTGCGTGCCGATCTCGTCGTGTTCATGAACCGTGACCTCCCGGTCGACAGCGACCTGGCCCTGACTGCCGGGTTGGGGTTGGAGTTCATCGGACCGGACGGGGAGCAGACCGAGTCCAGGAACGCCGAACGGGTGCGCCTGACCAGTGCCTCGCCGTTGACGGAGCTCGGCTTGGAGTACCTCGGCGCCGACGTCCTCGGGCCGCTGTACCGCGCAGCTCGGGATCTGTCTGCGATCGAGCCGGGCAACGTCGTCCTCGCCGGCGCGCTCGAGCAGCTCACCGCGACACTGCTGGCAGGCATCGATGCCGGCACGCCCTACGGAGGCCCGTTCGCGGCGGCGCTGCGTCAGGCCGCGAAGGACCGCCGGCGGGTGAGAATCGACTACTGGCGGGCATGGCGGCCGGGCATCAGTTCCCGGGTCATCGAGCCGTACCGAGTCGTGAGTACCCGTCGCGGCTTCGAGGTGGACGCTGGCCCGCCCGACGAGGCCGGCCAGATCAGGACCTTTCTGGTCAGCGGCATCCGTGAGCTGACGACGCTGGACGAGAGGTTCGAACGGCCCTCCGACGTCGCTGAGCGGATCGCGCGCTCGCGGACCCTCACCCCGGTCAGGCTCGTCGTTCCGCGCGACCGCTCCTGGGTGGTGGAGCGCTTCGCCGAACGGGTCCGCGTCTCGCGCGCCGACGACGACCTCGAGGTCGTCGCGGACCTGCTGCCTCCCGTCGCCGACCGGCTCGGCCTGATCATGACCATCGCCGGACCTGACGCCTTCGTCGTCGAACCCCGGGACCTGGAGAACGCCGGGGCTCTGCTCGCCCGGCGCCTGCTCGCCCACCACGGTCTGGACTAGTCCAGAACGACGCGCCTCCCTGGCCGTACCCTGCCCTGATGGTGCGCCCATCGACCTTCGGTGCGTGGTGCGTGGCGGTCTTCCTCGCGGCCGGGTGCGGCTCGCCGGGCATGGACGACGGTGAGGTCGCCGGAGTCGTCACCGAGGTCATCGACGGCGACACGCTCGAGGTCGAGGGTGTCGGTCGGGTCCGCCTCATCGGCGTCGACACCCCCGAGCGGGGCGAGTGCGGGTTCGACGCGGCATCACAGGCCTTGGCTGACCTGGTCGAGGGACGCTCGGTGGTCCTCCTCCCGGGTGCCGCCGACGACGTCGACCGGTATGACCGGCTGCTGCGCTACGTGGAGGTCGACGGCGACGACGCCGGGCTGAACCTGATCGAGTCCGGGCTGGCAGTCTCCCGCTACGACTCCCGTGACGGCTACGGGGAGCACGAACGGGAGCAGGCGTACGTCACGGCGGACGAGAAGGCGTCGGTCGTCGCCGGTTGCCCGCGATGACCGCTCACGTGCCTGAGCGGCCGCCTGCGGCCTGCTGCAGACGCCGTCCCAGCCACGTCGTCGGCACCATCGAGCCATCCACGACGTAGGCTCGGGTTGCCGGGTCGTGCAGGGTCGTGTCAAGTGCTCGACGGGCCTCGCTTCGACCGGCAAGGACGAGGGTGTCCCCAGGGACGATCACCTGCTTCTCGTCGGGGCCCACTCGGTGGTCGGTGCCGTGGTGGAGGAGCACCGGGACGACCGGCAGGCTCCGATCGCGGTTGGTCGGGTCGCGCAGCAGGTCACCGAGGCGTGCGGTGCCCGTCGCGAGCCACTCGTCCAGCGTCGGCGCCTCGTCGCTGTCGAGACAGACCGACCAGACCTCGGGGACCCGGCGACCGCACCTGGTGACGAGCCGGCCGAGCATCTGCTCGGCCAGAGAGTCATCCTCGACCGGCACGGCCGACACCACGCGCCACAGCGCGGGGCTCACCGCCCGGGCGATGACCTCGCGTGCGGCGACCTCGGCCAGAACCAGCACGCGGTCGACTCCCATGGCGTGGTAGAGGGCGCGGTTGGCCGGGTCGCACTGCCGAGCGGCGACCGTCAGTGTGGGGTCGGCCTTTCGGGCAGCCTCGATCGCGAGGATGTTGGGACTGTCGCGGTCCGAACCGGCCACGAAGCCGACCGCATCGATGAGCAGGTCTGGCGCGATGACGTCCGTGGCGACCTGGGTCACCTCGAGCCCGTCCGTGCGCAGGTCGGCCGACACCTCGGCGGCGAACCGACCGTCGCCCATCACGACCCAGCGTCCCGGCGGCGTCGTGGGGAGCCGTGGGGGAACGGCCGAGCCCGGCGGGCTGGTCAGCCACTGCGTCAGCTGGTAGGCCGAAGGCTTGCGGAGCGACAGGCACAGCTCGTTGCCCACCCGGTCGAACGGGTTGACCACCCAGGTGTCCGGGTTGAGCATGGTCAACTGCCGGCCCGCGGCTGCCGAGCCGGTCCGCGCGATGACCGGGAGGTCGGGCCGCAGCAGGGACGCGGTGAGCGTCACGGCCAGGTTCGCCTCGTCGTCATTGGTCAGGGCCAGCACACCCACGCATCGGGGATGGCGCAGACCGGCCGTCACCAGGATGTCGGGGACGGCGGCGTCGCCGATGAGGCCGGGGACATCGGCGCGGTAGGACTCGACGTCCAGGGTGTCGATCCGCAGCGGGTCGATGTCGACGACCACGAGCCGGCGGCCGACGTCGTCGAGGGCTCGTCCGACGAGGTGCCCAGTCTGCCCGTATCCGGCCACCAGCAGGAAGGGTTCCTGGAGTCGGGCGACCTGACGCGCCACGCGACGCCGGGCCAGCGCCTGCCGGAACCCGGACTCCTGCAGCAGAGCCAGCAGCGAACCGATCGCGTACGCCCAGCCGATGACCGCGAGGTAGATGGACAGGGTGACCCACATGCGCTGAGGGGTGGACAGCGGGTAGGGGATCTCCCCGAAGCCGATGGTGCTGGCGGTGTAGCTCATGAAGTAGAAGGCGTCGAACAGGCCCATTCGCCACGGCTGCCCCGAGGGATCCTGCCCAGGGACGAGGGTGAGACCCAGCACGCTCACGCTGAAGATCGTGATCAGCACGATCAGTGGTGCGCGCATGCGTCGGAGCACGAGGAAGACCGTGTCGGTCGGCTGGGAGCCGTCCGGAGTGACCCCGCGCGGGTGTTCGTGGCGCTGGGCGGACCGCTCGTGAGGGAGGAAGATCCGGTACCAGAGCACCAGCAGGGGGTTGCTCATCGTCGCTGGAAGGACACGGTCTCGACGACCAGCAGGATCACCGAGACGATGTTGGCCAGCAGCGCGCCGCCGGACAGCGACACCACGCTGGACATGGACTCAGCGGTCAGCCCGGCTGCGGCTACCTGGGTGGCGTAGACCCAGACGACCGCGGCGATCATCAGTTGCAGGACCGCGACGAGGCTGGTGGCCAGGTGCACAGCCCCGATCTGGGTCCGGTCGCCGAACTTCAGCACCGTGGCGATCAGGTTGACCACGATGGCTGCGAACAGCTCGTACACGTTGTGCTGCTCCGGATCGGTCATGTCGCCGATGAAGAACCCGAAGTTCAGCGTCGCCGCGAGCAGGACGAAGAAGCCGAAGATCACCTTCTCGAGGTTCACCCGTCCATCGTCAGTCTGGATGATCTCCCCGCCAGGGCCCAACGGCCTCCCCTGATCGCACGCCGAGGAGGACAGTTGGGCGGTGAGCCTGTTCGACGACCCCGTCGAGGCGCACCGAGCCTTCCGGGGGAAGGTTCAGATGCTCCCGCGCTGCCCGGTGACCGGTCGCCGCGACTTCGACGTCTGGTACACCCCGGGTGTCGCCGGAGCGTGCCTGGCGATCCGTGACGACCCGGACGAGGTGTTCGCGCTGACGGCCAAGGGCAACACCGTGGCCATCGTCACCAACGGCACGCGTGTGCTGGGACTCGGCGACATCGGGCCCGAGGCGGGGCTACCGGTGATGGAGGGCAAGGCCCTGCTGTTCAAGTACCTGGGCGGCGTGGACGCCGTCCCGATCTGCCTGGACACCCACGACCCCGCGGAGCTCGTCCGAACCGCCCTGCTTCTCCAGCCGTCCTTCGGGGCCATCAACCTCGAGGACATCGCCCAGCCGACGTGCTTCCGCGTGCTGGACGACCTGCGGGCCGGCGCGCGCATCCCCGTCTGGCACGACGACCAGCAGGGAACCGCAACGGTGGTGCTGGCCGCACTGCTCAACGCCCTGCAGGTGGTGGGGAAGTCCCTGGACGCCGTGCGGGTCACCCTGGTCGGCATGGGTGCCGCCAACGTCGCCAGCTTCAGGCTGCTGCTGCACGCCGGGGTGGACCCCGGCGCGATCGTCGCGTGCGACAGCCAGGGAACGCTGCACCGCGGGCGAGCCGACGTCGAGGCGGCCCGTCGGCGGTACCCCGACAAGTGGCATGCTTGCATGGTGAGCAACGCGGACGGCGTCGTCGGGGGAGTGGCCGAAGCCCTGCGCGGATCCGACGTGTGCATCGCGTTCTCCCGGCCCGGACCGGGCACCATCCGCCCCGAGTGGGTCGCCGGGATGGCGCCGGGAGCAGTGGTCTTCGCCTGCGCCAATCCGGTGCCCGAGATCGACCCCGCGTCCGCGCATGCAGCCGGGGCACGGGTCGTCGGCACCGGGCGTGGCGACCACCCGAACCAGGTCAACAACTCGCTGGCGTTCCCCGGGGTCTTCCGGGGTGTGCTGGATGTCCGGGCCAGCAGCATCACCGACGAGATGACCCTGGCGGCTGCTCACGCAGTGGCAGGGTTCGCGGCCGCGCGGGGCCTGCGCGAGGACGCGATCGTCCCGACGATGGACGACTGGGCGCTCTACCCCGAGGTCGCGACCGCCGTCGGTGTCGCGGCGCACGATGAGGGACTGGCGCGCATGTGGCCCGGCGAGCAGGCGCTGCGGCAGCAGGCCACCGAGACCATCAGTACGGCGAGGGCCTCGACCACAGCCCTCCTCGACGCGGGGTGCATCAGCCCACGGCGCTCGCCATCGCCTCGGACTCAGCGTCGCTGAACAGTCGCGACCGGATGATGAACCGGACGCCCTCGGGAGCCTCGAGGGAGAACCCGCCGCCGCGTCCGGGCACGACATCAACGGTCAGGTGGGTGTGCGACCAGTACTCCCACTGCGGCTTCCAGATGTAGAAGGGCGACTGCGTGGCGTCGGGGAGGGTGCCCAGGAACACGTCGGAGTCACCGACGGCGAACTCCTCACGCGGGTAGCACATGGGCGCGCTGCCGTCGCAGCAGCCACCGGACTGGTGGAACATGACCGGTCCATGGATGGCCACGAGCCGGTCGATGAGCTCGACCGCTGCGGGGGTGGCGTCGACTCGCTGGACCGGTCCGGTGACGTCAAGCATGGCGACTTCCTTTGCACGGTTTCGCGGAACCACTGCACGGTTCAGGTGGGGTTCGCACGGTGTCGACACCATGCAAACCCCACCCCAACCTGCCAAACGTGATCACTGGGGGCGTCGGGGCGTGAACTCGGGGGGGTCTAGAAGAAGCCGTCGGCCTCCCACTTGTAGGAGACCAGCATGTTCTTGGTCTGCTGGTAGTGCGCGAGCATCATCTGGTGGTTCTCCCGGCCGACGCCGGAGCCCTTGTAGCCACCGAAGGCTGCGTGCGCTGGGTAGGCGTGGTAGTTGTTCACCCACACCCGGCCGGCCTCGATGCCCCGTCCGAGGCGGTAGACCTCGTTCATGTCCCGGGACCACACGCCGGCCCCGAGTCCGTAGAGGGTGTCGTTGGCGATGTCGAGGGCCTCGGTGGTGTCGCGGAACTTGGTCACCGACACGACCGGGCCGAAGATCTCCTCCTGGAACACCCGCATCGTGTTGACACCTTCGAAGATCGTCGGCTGGATGTAGTGACCACCCTCGAAACCAGGCACGACCGCCTTCTCACCGCCGGTGAGGACCTTGGCGCCCTCCTCGCGTCCGATCTGGAAGTAGGACAGGATCTTCTCCTCCTGGTCCCTGCTCGCCTGGGCGCCGATCTGAGTGGCGGTGTCCAGCGGGTTGCCCTGGACGACCGCCTCGGTGCGGGCCACGGCCCGGGCGAGGAACTCGTCGTAGATCGACTCGTGGATCAGCGCGCGGGACGGGCAGGTGCAGACCTCGCCCTGGTTGAACGCGAACATCACGAAGCCCTCGAGGGCCTTGTCCAGGAAGCCGTCGTCGGTGTCCATGACGCTTTGCATGAAGACGTTGGGGCTCTTGCCGCCCAGCTCCAGGGTCACCGGGATCAGGTTCTGCGAGGCGTACTGCATGATCAGGCGACCCGTGGTGGTCTCGCCGGTGAAGGCCACCTTCTTCACGCGGGGGCTGGAGGCCAGCGGCTTGCCCGCCTCGGTCCCGAAGCCGTTGACGATGTTGAGCACGCCGTCCGGCAGCAGGTCGCCGACCAGCTCGGCGAACATGAGGATGGTGGTCGGGGTCTGCTCGGCCGGCTTGAGAACCACGCAGTTGCCGGCGGCCAGCGCGGGCGCGAGCTTCCAGGCTGCCATCAGCAGCGGGAAGTTCCACGGGATGATCTGAGCGACCACTCCGAGTGGCTCCTTGAAGTGGTAGGCCACCATGTTCTCGTCGAGCTCGCCGATGCTGCCTTCCTGAGCGCGAATCGCGCTGGCGAAGTAGCGGAAGTGGTCCACGGCGAGCGGGACGTCAGCGCCGAGGGTCTCGCGCACCCCCTTGCCGTTGCACCACGTCTCCGCGACGGCGAACTGCTCGAGGTTCTCCTCGAGCCGGTCGGCGATCTTGTTCAGGATGATTGCCCGCTCGGTCACCGACGTGCGTCCCCAGCGGTCCTTGGCCGCATGGGCGGCATCCAGGGCCGCCTCGATGTCGGCCGCTGTCGACCGTGGGATCCGGGTGTAGACCTCACCGGTCACGGGCGTCGGCTCGTCGAAGTAGCGGCCGTCTACTGGAGGCACCCACTTGCCCCCGATGAAGTTCTCGTACTGCGGCTTGAACGAGACCACAGCTCCGTCGGTGTTCGGCGGGGCGTACACGGTCATCGGCGACCTCCTGGACACGGGGACGTGGCTGGTCCACGTCCGCTGGCAATGGGGTAGTGAGCATGGTCACACATGAGCCGCGTAGGGGGAAGCCCGAAAGCCGGTCAGGACGTGAAGAACCACTCGTGGTCGGTGAGGATCCCGGCGAGCGCCCATCGCGAGCACCGTCAGCGCGTCCACCCTGTCGCAGCCCAGGGCAGCGCCGACCCGTTGCACTGCCCGCTGGACGCGGGAGGTGCCGGTGCTCTCGTCGAACAGGGCGGTGCCGGCAGCGACCTCAACCGGACGAGCCCGGTCCGGCGAGCTGCAGGGGGGGCGTGCCGTACAACCCGGGCCCGTCCACGTGCAGCACGGACAGGAACGGGCGAGCAGCGGCATATCCTCCGGCGATCAGTCCCGACCAGTGCCGGAAGTCCAGCGGTGACGTCCTCATCGGGAAGACCCCCGGCAGGTAGACGACCGGATGCTGAGCAGCGATCGCCGGCAGGTCGAACGCAAGCTGTCGGCCCACGTTGATCGCAGCCACCCGCAGCATCACCTCCACCAGCGTGGTGGGTCGGTCGATGGCCATGCCCCACAACCCGCAGTCCAGGACGACGATGCTGCGGGCGCCCATCTCGACGGCCTGTCGCAGCGGGACGTTGGCAAGGATCCCCCCGTCCACGAGAGGCCGTCCGCCCACGTCCACCGGCGGCAGCACGCCAGGGATGGCCGCGCTGGCGAGGATCGCCCGGTGCAGGTCCCCGCTGGTGAGCATGACCGCTGCGGCGGTGGTGAAGTCGGCGGCGACGGCGGCGAACGGAAGCGACAGCTCGGTGAAGGCTCGAGCCGGCAGGTGCAGGCGCAGCAGGGACGCGATCCCCTCGTTGTCCGACAGCCAGGCCTTCGATGACCCCAAGGTGCGCAGCCGGGTCAGCCATCCACCGGGGAAGACGGTACCGGCGGTGATGGACGGCCAGATCCGCGTGAGGCGGTCGACGGCGCCGTCGGGGTCGAGGGCCAGCACGGAGCCGTTGATGCTGCCCACACTGGTCCCGACGACAAGGTCGGGCCTGACCCCAGCCTCGCCCAGTGCCCGCAGCATCCCGACGTGGACGGCCCCGTAGGCGGCGCCGCCGCCGAGTGCGAACGCCACCGGTCGGGGCAGGATCAGCCTCACCCCCAGGAACCTACAAGTCCGCTTCGACCACCATGGCTTGAAGGTCGGCAAGGGCAGGGTCGTCGGCTCGCACGAAGGCCGCGGGCGTCCCGAGCGGGGCGTCCACGTCGACGACCTGGTCGCCGTCGAAGCGCTCGCCGGTGAGGAGGTGAACCCACGTCCCCGGAGGCAGCGTGACGCTGACCTGGTCGCGCCCGTCGCCGAAGACCGGGGCCACGAGCACGGACGACCCGAAGAAGAACTGCGTGTCGCTGTCCGCGGCCGCCGTGCCCGGGTACTCGAGCCAGCCGTGGCGCAGCGCCGGAACCGCCGTCTCCTGCGCCTCCCGGACGACCTCGCTGCGATAGGGCGCGAGGGCCGCGAACAGCCGGGTCATGCGGGCGAAGGCGCGGCGCGCCTCGGGGGTGTCGTACACCTGAGCGTTGGCGGTCGGCCGGTTGCCCTCGTGGGTGCGCATGACCACCCCGAAGGCCTCCATCTCCGCCCACCGCTGGTTCATCTCGGCAGGCCTGGTGTAGTCCCGGACGAGGGCGTCGATGCTCTTGTACCCGCCGACGTCGGAGTGCGTGAGGTGCCATCCCGAGACGCCGGCACTGAAGGTGCCGAGCAACGCCGAGGGCATGCCGTCCTGCTCGGAGTAGGTGACCACCTGGTCGCCGTTCCAGAACAGCGGAGCGAAGCGCTCGATGCCGGCGGAGCCGGTGTGGAACCACACCACGCAGTCGGGCCGGTCAGCCCGATCGCAGGCGTCCCGGACCGTGGCAGCCATCAGCGACGGCCATCGGTTGTGCTCGAACCGAGGGTCGCCGTCGGCGAGGACCGCGTCGAACGGCAGCCCCTCGCCGGAGTCGGCCATGAAGCCGTCCACGCCCTGGCCGAACACCTCGGTGGCGATGGTCTCGGCGTACCAGTCCCGCGCCTGCGGGTTGGTGAGATCGACCAGTGCGGCGTCGAAGCCCCCCTGATCGACCAGGTACGTCTCGCCCTGCGGATCACGCACCAGGTAGCCGGCGTCGGCTGCCTCCTGGAACAGGTTGCGGATCGAGGTGTCGCCCTTGTCCGTGGCGTCGACCAGCCACGGGTTCACGTAGGTGAGAACCCGGATCCCGTCTGAGCTGAAGTCCGCCACCATGTCGTCCCAGCCGGGGTAGCGCTGCTCGTCCAGCTGGCCGGTCCACCACAACTGGTCTGCGATGTCGGAGGGGCGGGTGCCCGTCCAGTCCTGCAGCCACACCGCGGACAGCGCTGCCCCCTCGTCCTGGAGGTCTGCGACCACCTGCCGCACGGCGTCGGTGCCGCCCTGGACTCCCAGGACGGCACCGGACAGCACCCAGTCCGGCAGCCCGGGGCGGGTGGCCTTGGCGCCCCGTCGGACGAGGAGGGCGCGTGGGTCCTCCTCGGCGGTCAGATCAGCCTCGATCCGCGGCGACCAGGACGTCAGCACGACCTCGGTCTCGTGGCGGGTGTCGGCTACGGCGAATGCGTGGGTCCCGGCGACGTCGGGGTCGAACGCCACGCCGCGCACGTCGTCGGTGACGAACGACGGCCAGGCCGCGTAGGTCATCTCCAGCGTGCCACCGACTCCGCCGGCGGCCACGTCGGCAAGGAACGTCAACGGTTGCTCTCCGCGGCCCACCCCCTGCTCACGGACGACGATCGGGATGATGCGACCGGACAGGTCGAAGGGGGCGAACTGCTCGCCGAGGCCGTGAACGCCAGCACCGGGGGTCCGTCCCGTCACGAGCCCGAGCGCATCGACGTCACGTGCCTCGACCGCGAGTGTGACGTCACCGCGGGTGGGTCCCGGACGGACCTCGACGACGTACTCCCGGGCCCGTCCGCAGCCGGTCAGCAGCCCCGACACCTCCAGCCGCCCGCCGTCGTCGGTTGCCGACCGGACCTCCTGGTCCACCAGCTCGCACTCATGCCGGGTCGTCGGCCAGAAGTAGCCCCGGTAGTCCTGCCAGCTCAGCGAGCCAAGGACTCCGACGACGAACGACGTGCCTGCGGGGGACTCCCAGACGACGAGGTCATCCCGGGCAGGGTCGGTCATGCGCAGGGCCTCGGCGCTCAGCTCCACATCGACGCTCCCGACCGACCACGAACCGATCGCCCCCTCGGCGACCTTCAGCCTGCCCGGCGAGACCGCGTCGACCTCGTCGCGAGGGACGCGATCGACCAGCACGACCAGGCCGAGGCCGAGGACGAGGACCAGGACGAGCGCCACGATGGCCAGCACACGCGGCCATCGCAGTCCCGTCCCGGAGGTGTGGTCGGCCACGAGGGCATCATGCACCGAGGCCGCGGCGCCGACCGACAGGCCGCGCTAGCCTGCGGGCATCCCCGGGATCGGGGGAGAGGTGGGCCATGACCGAGCAGTTCGCAGAGATCCCCGAGTGGGGTCAGAAGCTCGCTGGATGGAACGCGAGCGTGTGGCGGACCTCCGTCGGCAGCGTGACCATGCGCTCAGCCATCCTCGGTGTGTTCCTGCTGGACTCCCCGCCCGACATCGTGGCGCTGCGCGACCGGATGGAGCGGGTCACCCGGTGGTTCCCGGCGCTTCGTCAGCGCGTCGTCGAGCCCATCGGCTCGATCGGGCAGCCCCGCATGGTCATCGACCCGGACTTCGACATCGCCTTCCACACGACCCGCTACGCGCTGCCCAAGCCGGGCTCGTGGGAGCAGCTGCTGCGCCACGTCCGTCGGCAGAGCCTGCACGACCTCGACCGGGACCGACCTCTGTGGCGCGCCACGCTGGTGGAGGGGCTGGAGGGCGATCGGGCCGCCGTGCTGCTGATGGTGCACCATGCCATCGCCGACGGCCAGGGATCGGTCATGATGCTGGCCGGCATGGTCGACTGGGCCGCCGGGGCGTCCCCCGCCGGCGAACCACTCCCCCCGGAGCCGGCGCCCGGCCGGACCGACCCCATCACGGCAACCCTCGCCGCCGCCGGGAGCGCCGCCAAGCGGGCCGGCGGACTCGGCGTGCGGGCCGTGCGCGACCTGCCGTCCTCCACCCGCACCATCGTCACCCACCCACGACGGTCCACCTCGGATGCCGTGCGCTTGGCCGCGTCCGCCTCGAGGCTGCTGCGCCCCCACCGTGGACCGCTGTCCCCGCTGCTCACCGAGCGAGGAACGACCTACACCAGTCGCACCCTCGACGTCCCGTTCAACGCGTTGCGGGCAGCGTCCAAGGCTTACGGAGGAACGCTCAACGACGCGTTCCTGGCCGCGGTGCTCGGCGGGATGCGTCGCTACCACGAGCTGCACGGGGTTGAGGTCGGCAGCCTGCGCGTGAACGTGCCCGTGAGCCTGCGCGCGAGCGGGCAGGACGCGAGCACCAACGCGGTGTCCATCGCCCGGGTCGAGCTGGACGCCTCGGAACGAGACGTCGCCGCTCGGTTCGCCCAGGCGAGGCAGGTGGTGAGCGAGGCCAGGGAGGAGCCGATGCTGCCCTTCGCCGATCTCGCCGCCGACGCCAGTCGGCTGCTTCCAGTTGCCCTCATCGCCGAGGCAGCGAAGTCCAGCGACGCCACCGCAAGCAACGTGCCGGGGCTGCCCGCCCCGGTGTGGGTCGGTGGAGCGTCGTTGCTGCGCCTGTACCCGATCGTCCCGACCCTCGGGGCCGCTGCGAACATCACGATGCTGTCTTATGCCCGCAAGCACTGTTCGGTCGGCGTGAGCATGGACGACATCGCGATCCGAGACCCGGACGCCTTCATGGAGTGCTTGGCCGAGGGCTTCGCGGAGGTTGGCGCCGTGCCTGAGGCGCATCCGTTCGACCCGTTGGCGCGTTAGCGGGCCGACAGGTCCGTCTCATCTGTGGACGGGGGTTGTGATGGACCTGGTAGTCGGCTATGATTCGAACAGCAGTTCGAGTCATGGGGGTGGGCCTGGTGTTGGGGGTGTGGGAGGACGACCCGCAGGTGGTCGAGTACGTGTGTGACCCGGTGCGGCGGGTGGAACGGGTGTTTGAGCTGGACGGGTGTGAGGATGCCGAGCTCGTAGCACGATGCCGGGAGGCCGAGGCGGTGCTCACCCAGGTGATGGGAGAGCAGGCGCGGCTGCTGGGGGAGCTGCGGCGGCGCCGGTTGGCCGGCCAGCAGCGGGCGGGCGTGGCCGGTGCGGCGGCGGACGATGACGCGTGGGTCGGGTTGGAGGTGGCCGCCGCACTGCGGCTGACCGAGCGGCAGGTTCAGCAGCGGCTGGAGGTGGCGGCGGGCCTGCAGCGGTATCCGCAGGTGCAGGCGGTGGTGGCAGTGGGGGAGATCCAGTCGTGGACGGCGCAGCGGCTGATGCAGCATCTGGACGTGCTGGCGGAGTACGTGTCGCCGGCCGAACTGGGGATGGTGGAGGAGCAGACGCTGCGGTGGCTGGTCGAGGGGTCGCGGACGGTGAGCGCGTTGAACGCGCGGATGCGGCGGCTGCTGCTGCGTGCCAAGGCGTTGGTGGCGGGGGAGGACACTGACGAACAGGCGCGCAGGGGGCACGCGGGTCGGCGGGTGTCGCTGACCAGCGAGGGTGATGGCACGGCCGCGTTGTGGGCGCTGCTGCCCGAGGCCGATGGGTTGGCGTTGGCGCAGGCCCTTGACGAGCGGGCCCGCGGCGCGGACGCGGACGCAGGGGATGTGCGGACGTTGGCGCAGCGGCGGGCGGATGTGTTGGTGGCGGCGGTGACCGGAGCGCCTGCCAGCTACGGCTGCGCTCACGACCTCCCGACCAGCCCGACCAGCCCGACCAGCCCCGGCGCTGCTGGCGTGCAGGTGCGGCTGAGCGTGACGGTGCCGGTGCAGTCACTGGTGGGAGGTCCCGAGCCCGGGCACGTGCCCGGGTATGGGCCGGTGCCGGCGGCGACCGTGCGGGCGTTGGCCGGTGCGAGCGACGTGGTGGCCCGCCCGCTCGTGTACGACCAGTCCAGCGGGCGGCTGCTGGGGATCGGGGCGTACCTGCCGGTGGCCCACTGGTGGGCCGGGCGGGGCAGCCGGGTGCGGTGGGGGGCGCAGATCACCTCGG
>CAYHHE010000038.1:0-4716 GCA_964356295.1 uncultured Actinomycetes bacterium
CCGACCCGACGACGGCGATGCCGGCGGAGTCGTAGCCGCGGTACTCCAACCGCCGTAGTGCAGCGAGAACGACCTCCCCGGCCGGTCGGTGCCCGGCGTACCCGACGATCCCGCACATGCCCGGCAGCCTAACGGGATCGCCGCCAGCACAGATCCGGTCGGTGAGGTGGTGAGTGGTTGGGGTGGAGGGGAGGTCGCTGCCACGCAGCCGCGCGGGCTCGACCTTGATCAACGCGCCTGAGGTGGTGCACGACCTTGATCAACGCGCCTGAGGTGTTGCTCAACCTTGATCAACGCGCCTGAGGTGGCGCTGCGGTGATGATCAGGGCGCCGTAGGTGTTGTCAGAGCGACACCTACGGCGCCCTGACGCGCCGGGGAACCACCACCAGGGCGCCCTGATCAAGCCTCAGCCGCCACCAGGGCGCCCTGATCATGGTCGAGCCCAAGGACGGGCGGCACCCTCACCCTCGGTCCTGCCCCTGGACGGCCTGCAGCGCCTCGGTGGACGCGGCCGTTGGACACCCCGCCACCCCGCGCAGTCGACCGTGCCGCCAGTCACGCTCAGCCCCAGACCGCGCCGGTCGATGGCGCGGGCAGCGTCGAATCGCGACGCCGCGGCCACCGGACTCAGCCGATGGGAAGGGCGAGCCGCTGGGTGACGACGGCCGCGACCCGGTCGGCCACGCTCGCGGCCTGCTCCTGCGTGGGCGCCTCGACCATGACCCGGACCACCGGCTCGGTGCCGGACGGACGCAGCAGGACCCGTCCCAGGCCGGACAGCTCGGCGGAGGCCTGCTCCACCGCGGCGGTGACGTCCGGGTCGAGGGTCGCCCGGGCCTTGTCCACCCCACCGACGTTGATCAGCACCTGCGGCAGTCGCCTCATCACTGCGGCGAGGTCGTGCAGCGAGCGGCCGGAGGTGGCCACCTCGCCGAGCAGGTGCACGCCGGTGAGCAGCCCGTCCCCGGTGGTGGCGTGGTCGAGCAGCACGACGTGGCCGGACTGCTCCCCGCCCAGGCTGTACCCCCCGGCTCGCATCGCCTCGAGCACGTAACGGTCACCGACGGCGGTGTCCACGTAGCCGATGCCCCGCTCGCGCAGCGCCACCCGGAACCCCTCGTTCGCCATGACCGTGCTCACCACCGTGCTCCCGCGCAGCAACCCGCGACGCTGCAGGCCCAGTCCCAGGATGAGCAGGATGTGGTCCCCGTCCACCAGCGCGCCGGTCTCGTCGACGGCCAGGCATCGGTCGGCGTCCCCGTCGTGGGCCAGCCCGGCGTGGGCTCGCTCGGCGACCACCGCGGCCTGGAGGGCCTCGGGGTGGGTGGAGCCGCACCCCTCGTTGATGCTCAGCCCGTCGGTGCTCGCGTGCATGGTGACGACCTCGGCGCCCAGGCGCTGAAGCGCCAGCGGCGTGGTGAGCGATGCGGAGCCGTTGGCGGCGTCCACCACCACACGCAAGCCGTCGAGTCGGGACGGCGCGCAGGTGACGATGTGGTCGACGTAGTCGGTGAGGGCGGTGGTGTCGTCGGTCACCCGTCCGACGGCGGCTCCGGTGGGCCTGTCCCAGGGCTCGCGCAGGCGGTCCTCCACCTGCACCTCGACCTCGTCGGGGAGCTTGTGGCCGCCACGGGAGAAGAACTTGATGCCGTTGTCGGGCATCGGGTTGTGCGAGGCCGACAGCATCACACCCAGGTCGGCCTGACGGGCCGCGGTCAGGAAGGCCACGGCCGGAGTGGGAAGCACCCCAGCGCGCAACACGTCGACGCCGGCACTGGCCAGCCCTGCCACCACCGCAGCCTCCAGGAACTCCCCACTGGCCCGCGGGTCACGCCCGACAACGGCTCGGGGTCGATGTCCGCTGAATGCGCCCCGTTCGGACAGGACGTGGGCGGCCGCGACCGAGAGGTCCAGGGCGAGCTCGGCGGTCAGGTCCGCGTTCGCCACACCGCGGACACCGTCGGTGCCGAACAGCCTCGTCACGCCGGACCCGAGCAGGTCGTGCTCAGCGCTTGCTGTACTGCGGAGCCTTCCGGGCCTTCTTCAGGCCGGCCTTGCGGCGCTCCTTGACGCGGGGATCGCGGGTGAGGAACCCGGCCTTCTTCAGCGGTGGGCGGTTCGTGTCCAGGTCGATCTCGTTGAGCGCGCGGGCCACCCCGAGGCGCAGCGCACCGGCCTGGCCCGACGTGCCGCCGCCGTGCACCCGCGCGATGACGTCATAGGCGTCGTCCTGGCCCAGCGCGACGAGCGGAGACAGCACGGTCTGCTGGTGGACCTTGTTGGGGAAGTACACGTCGAGGGAACGACCGTTCACGGTCACCGAGCCGGCTCCGGGGACCAGCCGCACCCTGGCGACGGCCTCCTTGCGACGCCCGGTCGCCGCGCCTGCGGCGATGACGCCGCTGACCCGCTGGCGCGCCGTCTCGCTGGTGTACGTGCCGCCCCCGACGGCGGTCGCGTCGTCGGAGTCGGTCGGGACGGTCGTCTCGTCGGCTGTCTGGGTGGTGTCGCTGGTCACGTGAGGAACCTCGTTCGTCGTCCGGGTCGGCGTCGGCTCGGGTGGTCCGCTACTGGGAGATCTGGGTGATCTCGAAGGGGACGGGCTGCTGTGCCTGGTGCGGGTGGACCGGCCCGGCGTACACCTTGAGCTTGGTCAGCATCTGCCGACCGAGGGTGGTGTGCGGGAGCATGCCGCGCACGGCCTTCTCGACCGCGCGCCGCGGGTCCTTCTCCAGCAGCTGGACGTAGCTGGTGGCTCGCAGCCCGCCGGGGTAGCCCGAGTGCCGGTAGTCCATCTTCTGCTCACGCTTGCTGCCGGTGAGGGCGACCTTGCCGGCGTTGACGACGATGACGTAGTCACCGGTGTCGACGTGCGGGGCGAAGGCGGCCTTGTGCTTGCCGCGCAGGAGTGCGGCCACGTGGCTGGCCAGACGGCCGAGGACCACGTCGGTGGCGTCGATGACGTACCACGTCTGCTCGACCTCGCCCGGCCTGGGGGTGTACGTGCGCACAGGTGTCGGCTTCCTCGTCTCAGGTGGACAGGGCAGGTGCGGGACCCGCCATCGCGCCACACGGACCCTGTGGTGGCGGTCTCCCAGGATACGGCAGCGCCGATCAGCCGGTCAAAACGCACCCGGACGCCGCACGCGCAGCACGCGGTAGCCCTTGGCGCTGGCGTGCCGCGAGCAGTCCCAGTCCTGCTCGCTCAGCCAGCGCTGCAGCGAGTCCGATCCGAGGTTGCGCGCCACCACCAGCCACGCCTGGCCGTCGGGGGCCAGCCTGGCCAGCCACTGCTGCAGCAGCCCGTGCAGGGCGGGCTTGCCGATCCGGATCGGGGGGTTCGACCAGATCTCGTCCAGCCTCAGCTCGGACGGCACCTCGTCCGGGGCGCACACGCGCACCCGCGCGGCGACGGCCCGATCGGCGGCGTTCTGCGCGGTGAGCTCCCGGGCCCGCGTGTTGGTGTCCACGGCCCACACCGTCGCCTGGGGTGCCCGGTCGGCCAGGACGCAGGCGATCGGGCCGTAGCCGCAGCCCAGGTCGAGCAAGGTCTCGCCACGGGGGGCGGGAGCCTCACGCAGCAGCACGGCGGTACCGGGGTCGAGCCGATCGGCGGAGAACACCCCGGCGTCCGAGCGCAGCGCGTAGGTGCGCCCGTCGACCCGGAAGCGGACCAGGCGGGGGCGGGGCGCGGCGTCGGGGTGCTCGCTGAAGTAGTGCTCGCTCACGAGCGGTCGCCAGCTGGAGCGTCGCGTCGCCGGCGGGCCTGCTCGGCGCGGGCCCGGAGCTCCTCGTCGGGCGGGTAGGTCACGCTCATCAGGGTCAGCCCGCGGGCCGGCGCGACCGCCACGGCCCCGTCGCGACGCTTCGAGGCAAGCACGTCGGCGGGCCAGCCCTCGGGTCGTCGGCCGGCGCCGACCGCGACGAGCGCCCCGACCAGAGCGCGCACCTGATGGTGGCAGAAGGCGTCGGCCTCGACCTGCACCCCGACGAGCTCGTCTCGGCGGCGCACGTCCAGGAGCCGCAGGGTGCGGATGGTGCTGGCCCGCGCCCGGGGGCGGCAGAACGCGACGAAGTCGTGCTCGCCGAGCAGGGGAGGTGTCGCACGCTGCATCGCCGCGGCGTCGAGTGGACCGCGCATCCATGCCACCTGCCTCCGAAGCAGCGGGTCCGGCCGGTACGCGGTGTCGGCGAGGAGGTAGCGGTACTCGCGGCCGAGCGCGGAGAACCGGGCATCGAAGTCGGCCGGGACCTCACGGGCCCCACGCACGACCACCTCGGGGGTCAGCGCACCAGCCAGTCGCTGGAGGAGTGCCGCGGCGGGCGAGCGAGACGACCGTCCGGGCAGCGCCGCCCACGCGTCGGGGTCGACGTCGACATGGCATACCTGAGCCCGGGCGTGCACACCGGCGTCGGTTCGTCCGGCCACCACCAGCGTGGGGGCAGCAGAGCTGCGCAGCACCACGCGCAGCGCTTCGGCCAGCACACCCTCGACGGTGCGCAGCCCCGGCTGGGCGGCCCAGCCGTGGAACCCGGTGCCGTCGTAGCCGAGGTCGAGACGGACGCGCAGCGTGCTCAGGCGTCCTTGCCGGTGTCGTCGGCCTCGTCGGCATCCGTCGCGTCGCCGACGGCGGGAGCATCGTCGGCCTCGTCGGCAGGGGCGTCGGCAGGGACGTCGGCAGGGACGTCCGCGGCGTCGGCAGGGGCGGGCGCAG
>CAYHHE010000038.1:4816-24494 GCA_964356295.1 uncultured Actinomycetes bacterium
GCAGGGGCGGGCGCAGCCTCGACGGAGGAGCCAGCGGAGCCGGCCACCGCCGCCGCCGCCGGCTGCGCAGGCGGCTTCTCCGCCGACGCCTTCTCCTGCGACTCCTTGGTGGCAGACTCGTCCGCCGCGGCGCGCCGGGTGGTCGCCTCCGCGGCCGCGACGGTCTGCTCAGCCAACGGTTCCACCAGCTCGATCACCGCCATGGGAGCGGCGTCGCCCTTGCGCGGCCCGAGCTTGGTGATCCGGGTGTAGCCGCCGTGGCGGTTGGCGTAGCGCGGGCCGATCTCGGTGAACAGGACGTGGACGACGTGCTTGTCCCTGATCATCGCCATCACCTGGCGTCGCGCGTGCAGGTCACCGCGCTTGGCCTTGGTGATCAGCCGTTCGGCGTACGGCCGCAGCCGGCGAGCCTTGTGCTCGGTGGTGGTGATCCGGCCGTGCTCGAACAGCGCGGTGGCGAGGTTGGCGAGGATCAGCCGCTCGTGCGCGGGGCTCCCGCCGAGACGCGGACCCTTGGCGGGCGTCGGCATGCGGTGGTCTCCTGTCGGTTCTCGAAGGCGTCAGTACTGCTCGTCCTCGGCGTAGCCGAGGTCGGCGTCCTCGTCGTAGGCGATGACCGCCGCCGTCGGGTCGAAGCCCGGTGCGCTGTCCTTGAGTCCCAGCCCGAGCTCGGCGAGCTTGGCCTTCACCTCGTCGATGGACTTCTGCCCGAAGTTGCGGATGTCGAGCAGGTCGGCCTCGCTGCGGGCGATGAGCTCGCCGACGGCGTGGATGCCCTCCCGCTTGAGGCAGTTGTACGAGCGGACGGTGAGGGTCAGGTCCTCGATGGGCATGGCGAGGTCCTGGGCCAGCTGGGCGTCCATCGGGGACGGCCCGATCTCGATGCCCTCAGCGTTGACGTTGAGCTCGCGGGCCAGACCGAACAGCTCCACCAGCGTCGACCCGGCCGAGGCCAGGGCGTCGCGTGGCTGCATGCTCGGCTTGGTCTCCACGTCCATGACCAGGCTGTCGAAGTCGGTGCGCCCCTCGACGCGGGTGGCCTCGACCTTGTAGGTGACCCGCAGCACCGGTGAGTAGATCGAGTCGACAGGCACCAGGCCGATCGGGGCGTCCGGCTGCTTGTTCTGGGTGGCCGAGACGTACCCGCGGCCCCGCTCGACGGTGAGCTCCATCTCCAGCGAGCCCTCCTCGTTCAGGGTCGCCACGACCAGCTCAGGGTTGTGCACCTCTGTGCCGGCCGGGGGGGCGATGTCGCCGGCGGTGACCACGGCCGGACCCTGCTTGCGCAGGAACATCGTCACCGGCTCATCGTGCTCGGTGGAGACCACGAGTTCCTTGAGGTTGAGGATGATGTCGGTGACGTCCTCCTTCACCCCTGGGATGGTGGAGAACTCGTGCAGCACACCGGAGATCCGCAGCGACGTGATGGCCGCGCCGGGGATCGAGGACAGCAGGGTGCGGCGCAGCGAGTTGCCCAGGGTGTAGCCGAAGCCCGGCTCGAGCGGCTCGATGGTGAACCGTGAGCGGGTCGGGGAGACGACGTCCTCGGTGAGGATCGGACGCTGGGTGATGAGCACAGGGTGTCCTTTCCGCGACGACCGCTATTTGACGCCGCGACGGGACCGGAGACGCGCACCGCGCTCCGGTGGTGTGACTACTTGGAGTAGAGCTCGACGATCAGCTGCTCCTGCAGCGGCACATCGATCTGCTCACGGACGGGCAATTGGTGGACCAGGATCCGCATCCTGCTCGGCAGCACCTCCAGCCAGGCGGGCACGTGCCGATCACCGTGGGCCTCCCGGGCGACGATGAACGGGGTGGTCTCCACCGACTTGCCACGCACGTCGATGACGTCGTGGCCGCCGACCCGGTAGCTGGGGACGTTCACCTTCTTGCCGTTGACCAGGAAGTGGCCGTGCACGACCAGCTGGCGGGCGTGCCGACGAGTGCGGGCGAACCCCGCGCGGTAGACCACGTTGTCCAGTCGCGACTCCAGGATCTGCAGCAGGTTGTCGCCGGTCTTGCCGGAGCGCCGGTTGGCCTCCTCGAAGTACCGGCGGAACTGCTTCTCCAGTACCCCATAGGAGTGGCGAGCCTTCTGCTTCTCGTGCAGCTGGGTACGGTACTCGCTCTCCTTCTGCCGGGTGCGCCCGTGCTGGCCCGGAGGGTAGGGCCGGCGCTCGTAGGAGGAGTCCTCCCCGACGAGGTCGACTCCGAGTCGCCGGGACTTCTTGGTCATCGGTCCGGTGTAGCGGGCCATGGTTCGCTCCTGCCTCCTCAGACGCGCCGACGCTTGGGCGGACGGCAGCCGTTGTGCGGGGCCGGGGTCACGTCGGCGATCGACCCGACCTCCAGCCCGGCGGCCTGCAACGACCGGATCGCGGTCTCCCGGCCCGAGCCGGGGCCCTTCACCAGCACATCCACCTTGCGCATGCCGTGCTCCTGGGCGCGCCGGGCGGCCGCCTCGGCGGCCATCTGCGCGGCGTAGGGGGTGGACTTGCGCGAGCCCTTGAAGCCGACCTGGCCCGAGCTGGACCAGGCGATGACGGCGCCGGCGGGGTCGGTGATCGTCACGATGGTGTTGTTGAACGTGCTCTTGATGTGGGCCACGCCGTGCGCGACGTTCTTGCGCTCCTTGCGGCGGACCTTCTTCGCGCCCTGGGCGCGGGACTTGGGGGGCATCGGTTCTCTCCTGGTCTTCCGGCGGCTACTTGCCGACCTTCTTCTTCCCGGCGACGGTCTTGCGCGGCCCCTTGCGGGTACGCGCGTTGGTGTGGGTCCGCTGCCCGCGCACGGGCAGCCCACGGCGGTGCCGCAGCCCCTGGTAGGAGCCGATCTCGACCTTGCGCCGGATGTCGGCCTGCACCTCCCGGCGCAGGTCACCCTCGACCTTGTAGTTCTGCTCGATCCAGTCCCGCAGCTTGATCAGTTCCTCGTCCCCGAGGTCGGAGACGCGCAGGTCGGCGCTGATGCCGGTGCCTTCGAGCGTTTGCTGGGCACGGGTGCGACCCATGCCGTAGATGGATGTGAGCGCGACCTCCAGGCGCTTCTCGCGCGGAAGGTCGACGCCGACCAGTCGTGCCATGTGGTGACGATCTCCTCGTTCTCGCACAGAGGTGTCGGGCGCACCGCGTCCCGTGGCGCTCGCTCGCCGTGGGCCCCGGCCTCTGCTCCGGGGGTGCCGCCGGGCCGGGGCCCGACGTGCAGGTGCGCTGGGACGCCCCGGGTTCCCCGGGGCGGTGGGTCAGCCCTGCCGCTGCTTGTGCCGCAGGTTCTCGCAGATCACCATGACCCGGCCGTGACGACGGATGACCTTGCACTTGTCGCACATCGGCTTGACGCTCGGCTTGACCTTCACTGCTGCCTCACTTGTACCGGTAGACGATGCGTCCGCGGGTGAGGTCGTACGGGCTCAGCTCCACGACCACTCGGTCCTCGGGAAGGATGCGGATGTAGTGCTGACGCATCTTGCCCGAGATGTGGGCGAGCACCTTGTGCCCGTTGGCGAGCTCGACTCGGAACATCGCGTTCGGCAGCGCCTCGACGATGGTCCCCTCGAGCTCGATGACCCCTTCCTTCTTCGGCATGTCCTCCGCGCTTCGTCTCGTTCCGGGCATGGGGATCGACCGGGAGGTCCCGGCCGAAGGGTCAGTCTACGCCCGCCTGGGCCTGCGCCCCAAACCCAGCGTCAGCGGCGAGGGGCGAGCAGGCTCAGGACGACGAGCACGGCGCCCCACGGACCGGCCACCCACATGGGCCAGAAGTAGACCGCTCCGCCTGCGCTGAACGACACCAGCAGCCAGATGACGACGTTGATCGACACGGCGACCGCCCACGCGGTCCACGCCGCCGCCAGCTCCCGCCGGTCGCTCTGCGGCTGCGGCGGCTCGACGACGGGGCGGGGGGCGGGTGCCGGGGCGGGCACGCTGGGGGCCGGCAGGTCGCTGGTGAGCACGGCCAGCTCGCCGAAGGTCTTGGCTCGGTAGGTGGCGTCGAGGCGCTGGTTCAGCTCGTCGATGTCCAGGCGCCCCTCCGCGAGCGCCTCGCGGAGCAGCGCTGCCACCCGGTCCCGGTCGAGGTCGCCGGCCCGCTGCTCGGGACTGCTCATGTGGCGCTCGTGGCGCTGCCGGCCGCCCGGCCGCGCGGCCCCGCGTCGTCGTCCAGGGCGGTGAGCACCCACGGTCCGTCCGGGGTCACCGCGATGGTGTGCTCGACGTGGGCCGAGACCGACCCGTCGTGGGTGCGCACGGTCCAGCCGTCCGGGTCGAGGCTCACCTCGGGTGACCCGAGCGTGATCATCGGCTCGACCGCCAGCACCACCCCGACGTCCAGCCGTGGGCCGCGGCGGCGGGTGCGGTAGTTCGGGACGAACGGCGGCTCGTGCATCGCGGTCCCGATCCCGTGGCCGGTGAAGTCGGTGAGGATGCCGTAGGCGCCGGACGCGCGCACGCTGCGCTCCACGGCCGCTCCGATGTCGCCGAGCCGCCCCTGCGGGGTCATCGCCGCGATCCCCGCCCACAGGGCCGTCTCGCACGCCGACACCATGGCCGCGATGGGCCCGGACAGCTCGCCCACGCCGACGGTGATCGCGGCGTCACCGTGCCACCCCTCGACGATGGCTCCGCAGTCGACGGAGATGACGTCTGCGGGCTCCAGCGGGCGGTCGTCGGGGATTCCGTGCACGACGACGTTGTTGACCGATGCGCAGATCGCGGCCGGGTAGCCGTGGTAGCCCAGGAAGGACGGCACGGCGCCGCGCCGCGCAATGGCCTGCGCGGCCAGGGCGTCGAGGTCGCGGGGCGTCACCCCCGGGGCGATCGCGCTGCGAAGCTCGGCCAGCGTCTGCGCGACCACCAGGCCGGCGGCACGCATCCGCTGGACCTGCTCGGGGGTCTTGGTGGGCAGCGCCATGCGCTCAGCGGTCCAGCGCGGCGATGATCCGCTGGGTCACCTCGTCCATCGTCCCCATGCCGTCGACCTGCACCAGCAGCCCCCGCTGCGCGTACTCCTGGGTCAGCGGGGCGGTCTGGGCGAGGTAGACCTCCATCCGCCGCCGGATCGTGTCGGCGTTGTCGTCCGAGCGCCCCTCGATCTCGGCCCGCTTGAGCAGGCGCTCGACGACGGCGTCGGTGTCCACGGTGAGCTCCAGCACGGTGTCCAACGCGTGCCCGTTCTCGGCGAGCATCCCGTCGAGGGTGTGGACCTGGTCCAGGGTGCGTGGGTAGCCGTCCAGCAGCCAGCCCTCGGCGGCGTCGGGCTGGGCGAGCCGGTCGGCAACCATGGCGTTGGTGACGTCGTCCGGAACGTACTCGCCGGCGTCCATGTAGGCCTTGGCCTGCTCTCCCAGCGGCGTCCCCTCGGCGAGGTTGCGCCGGAAGATGTCACCGGTCGAGATGGCCGGGATCGCGTACCGCCCAGCGACCAGGGCCGCCTGGGTGCCCTTGCCGGCACCGGGCGGACCCATGATGATCAGCCTCATCAGCGCAGGAACCCCTCGTAGCTGCGCTGCTGCAGCTGGCTGTCGATCTGCTTCACCGTCTCCAAACCGACCCCAACCATGATCAGGATGCTAGTGCCCCCGAAGGGCAGATAGGTGGCGACCCCGAGCAGGGCCACCGCGATGTTCGGGATCAAGGCGATGACCGCCAGGTACAGCGACCCGGGGAAGGTCAGCCGGGACAGCACGTAGTCCAGGTACTCCTCGGTCGGCCTGCCGGCCCGGATGCCGGGGATGAAGCCGCCGTACTTCTTCATGTTGTCCGCGACTTCCGAGGGGTTGAACGTGATGGCCACGTAGAAGTAGGTGAAGAACACGATGAGCAGGAAGTAGGACGCCATGTAGACCGCGGTGTCGCCGTTGCCGCCGAAGGCGCGCTGCAGCCACACCGACCAGGAGGCGTCCGGGTTCAGCGCCGAGAGCAGCACCGGGATGTAGAGGATGGAGGAGGCGAAGATGACCGGGATGATGCCGGCCTGGTTGATCTTGAGCGGGATGTAGGTGGTCGCCCCGCCGTAGCTGCGCCGCCCGACCATCCGCTTGGCGTACTGCACGGGGATGCGTCGCTGGGACTGCTCGACGAACACCACCGCCACGATGACGGCCAGCCCGATCGCACACACCACGAGGAAGGTCGCCCAGTTGGTCTCCAGCCGGATGCTCCACAGCGCGGCCGGGAAGGTCGCGACGACGGAGGTGAAGATCAGCACGGACATCCCGTTGCCGACCCCCCGGTCGGTGATGAGCTCGCCGAGCCACATGACCACCGCGGTACCCGAGGTCATCACCAGGATCATCACCACGAGGTTCCACACCGACTCGTCCGGGATGAGCTGCTCGTTGCAGCCGGGGAACAGGTTCCCCGTTCGGGCCAGGGTGATGAAGCTGGCCGACTGCAGCACCGCGAGCCCGATGGTCAGGTAGCGCGTGTACTGGGTGATCTTCGCCTGGCCGGCCTGCCCCTCCTTCTTCAGGGCCTCCAGCCGGGGGATGACGACGGTGAGCAGCTGCAGGATGATGCTCGCGGTGATGTAGGGCATGATCCCGAGGGCGAACACCGACAGCTGGAGCAGCGCGCCGCCGGAGAAGAGGTTGATCAGCCCGTAGATGCCGGTGTTGCCTGCCTGGGTGAAGCATCGGTTGATCGCGCCGACGTCCACGCCGGGGGTCGGCACCACCGACCCGAGCCGGAAGACCGCGATCATCCCCAGCGTGAACAGCAGCTTGCGCCGCAGGTCCGGCGTGGTGAACGCCGAGGTGAAGACGGAGAGCACACAACCTCCCGGTCAGGGTCAGGTCAGACAGTAACAACCCGCTGCCGACCTGACCGGTGGCAGCGCGTCGGCTCAGCCGGTCGTGATGCTCCCACCTGATGCGGTGATCTTCTCGCGGGCACTGGCGGAGGCCGCGTCCACGCGCAGCTGGTAGGCCGCGCTCACCTCGCCGGTGCCGAGCACCTTCACCGGGTACCCGGCACGCACTGCGCCACGCTCGACCAGGTCGCTCACGCTGACCGACCCGCCGTCGGGGAACAGCACACCGAGTCGGTCGAGGTTGACCACCTGGTACTCGGTGCGGAACGGGTTGCGGAACCCCTTGAGCTTGGGCACCCGCATGTGCAGGGGCATCTGCCCGCCCTCGAAGCGGTCGGGGATCTGCCCGCGCGCCTTGCTGCCCTTGGTGCCGCGGCCCGCGGTCTTGCCCTTGGACGCCTCGCCGCGACCCTTGCGGGTCTTGGCGGTGCGCGCGCCGGGGGCGGGCCGTAGGTGGTGCGGCTTGAGCGGGGAGCCGGGCTCCTGCCCGGTGGTTCTCGACGATGCCATGCTCACGTGACCTCCTCCAGGGTGACCAGGTGGGGCACCGCGGCGACCATGCCCCGGAACTCGGGACGGTCGTCCTTCACGACGGTGTCGCCGACGTGCTTGAGCCCCAGCGAGCGCAGGGTGTCGCGCTGGCCGGACGTCCCGCCGATCGACGACCTGATCTGGGTGATGCGAAGCCGGGTCACGTGCTCACCGCCGGCTCCACGACGGGTGCGTTGATGCGGGCACGCAGCAGCGCAGCCGGCGCGACGTCCTCGATCGGCAGCCCGCGGCGAGCCGCCACCTGCTCCGGACGCTCCAGGGAGCGCAGGGCCTGCACCGTCGCGTGGACGATGTTGATCGGGTTGGACGAGCCGAGCGACTTGCTCAGCACGTCGTGGATCCCGGCGCACTCCAGGACGGCTCGTACCGGTCCGCCGGCGATCACGCCGGTACCCGGCGACGCCGGACGCAACAGCACCACACCCGCGGCCTTCTCGCCCTGCACCGGGTGCGGGATGGTCCCGTCGGAGCGGGGCACCCGGAAGAAGCTCTTCTTCGCCTCCTCCACACCCTTGGCGATGGCGGCGGGCACCTCCTTGGCCTTGCCGTACCCGACCCCGACCGTGCCGTTCCCGTCGCCCACCACGACCAGCGCAGTGAAGCTGAACCGACGGCCACCCTTGACGACCTTGGCGACCCGGTTGATCGCGACCACCCGCTCGAGGTAGGCGTTCTTGTCCTGCGAGTCCCGGCCACGACGGTCGTCCCTGCCGCGGCGCTCGCCACCGTCGCGTCGCGACGTTCCGCTCATCTGATGCCTCCCTCTCTCGTTGGAGCGTTCTGCTGGAGAACGCTCGCCCTCACAGCTTCAGCCCGGCCTCGCGGGCGCCCTCGGCGACCGCGGCGACCCTGCCGTGGTAGGCGTTGCCGGCCCGGTCGAACACCACCGAGGAAACGCCTGCCCGGGCCGCGCGCTCGGCCGCCAGCCTGCCGACCGCACGCGCCTTCGCGGTCTTGTCGGCGGGCTCGGCACGCAGGTCGGCCTCCATCGTGGATGCCGAGGCCAGTGTCGTCCCGGTCGAGTCGTCGACCACCTGCACCACCATGTGGCGCAGCGATCGGGTCACCACCAGGCGGGGTCGCTGCGTGGTGCCGAAGACCTTCTTGCGCACCCGCAGGTGGCGGCGGTCTCGTGCGGCGGACTTGCTGTGCGCGCGCCTGGTGGAGATGGCGATTCCCATGACTACTTCCCGGCCTTCCCGGCCTTGCGGCGAACCTTCTCGCCGGCGTAACGGATGCCCTTGCCCTTGTACGGCTCGGGCTTGCGCAGCTTGCGGATGCGCGCGGCGACCTCGCCGACCTGCTGCTTGTCGATGCCCTGCACCGAGAATCGCGTCGGCGACTCCACGGTGAAGGAGATCCCCTGCGGTGCGGGGACGGTGACCGGGTGGCTGAACCCGAGCGCGAACTCCAGGTCGCTGCCCTTGACCTGCACGCGATACCCGACCCCGACGATCTCGAGCTTCTTCTCGAAGCCGTCGGTGACCCCGGTGACCATGTTCGCCACCAGGGTGCGCGACAGGCCGTGCAGGGCACGTGTGTCCCGCTCGTCGTCCGGTCGGGTCACCGAGAGAGCACCGTGCTCACCACGCTCGACGGTGATCCCACCGACGAGGGTGTGGCTCAGGGTGCCCTTCGGGCCCTTGACGACGACCTGGGGGCCGTCGATCTCCACCTCGACCCCGGAGGGAACCGGGACCGGCATCCTCCCGATGCGCGACATCGTGTCTCCTCACCAGACGTAGGCGAGGACTTCCCCGCCCACGCGCTTCTTCGCCGCCTGTCGGTCGGTCAGCAGCCCCTGGGATGTCGAGATGATCGCGATCCCCAGGCCACCGAGAACCTTCGGCAGGTTCGTGGACTTCGCGTAGACCCGCAGGCCGGGCTTGGACACCCGGCGCAGGCCCGCGATGGAACGCTCCCGCTGGGGCCCGTACTTCAGGTCCAGCCGCAACGTCTTGACGACCTGGGACTCCCCGGGCTCGACGACGTCGTACCCGGCGATGTACCCCTCCGCCTTGAGGATATCGGCGATGCTCGCCTTGATCGTGCTGTACGGCATCGACACCGACTCGTGGTAGGCGCTGTTGGCGTTGCGCAGCCGGGCCAGCATGTCGGCGATCGGGTCTGTCATGGTCATGGTTTCGGGGTCCTTCTCTCCGGCCTACCAGCTCGACTTCGTGATCCCGGGCAGCTCGCCGGCGTGCGCCATCTCGCGCAGGCACACCCGGCACAGCCCGAACTTGCGATAGACCGAGTGCGGGCGGCCGCACCGCTGGCAGCGCGTGTACGCCCGCACCTTGTACTTGGGCTTGCGCTGGGCCTTGGCAACCAGTGCCTTCTTCGCCACGTCAGTTCTCCTTGAATGGGAAGCCGAGCAGCCGCAGCAGCGCCCGGCCCTCGTCGTCGTTCTTGGCGGTGGTGACCACGGTGATGTCCATCCCGCGGACGCGATCGATGCGATCGGGGTCGATCTCGAGGAACACCACCTGCTCGCTCATGCCGAAGGTGAAGTTGCCCTGGCCGTCGAACTGCCGCGGCGAGAGCCCGCGGAAGTCCCGGATACGTGGCAGCGCCAGCGAGAGCAGCCGGTCGGCGAACTCCCACATCCGGTCGCCGCGGATCGTGACGTGGGCCCCGATCGGCATGCCCTCCCGCAGCTTGAACTGCGCGATCGACTTGCGGGCCCGGGTGACCACCGGCTTCTGCCCGGTGATCGTGGTGAGGTCGCGGACAGCTCCCTCGATGAGCTTGGCGTCCCTGGCGGCCTCGCCGACACCCATGTTGACCACGATCTTGCTCAACGTCGGCACCTGCATGACGTTGGAGTAGCCGAACTGCGCCTGCAGGGCCGGTACCACGTCGGTGCGGTACCGCTCCTTGAGCCGCGGGACGGCGGGGGCGGCGACCTCGCTCATCAGATGTCCTCACCGGTGCGCTTGGCCACGCGCACCTTCGTTCCGCTGGCGTCGACCCGGTAACCCACACGCGAGCCGACGACCTTCTTCTCACCGTCGACCTCGGCCTCGACGGCCAGCATGACCTTGGAGACGTTGATCGGGGCCTCGGTGTGCACGATCCCGCCGGTGCGGGCACCGCGACTGGTCTGGCCCACCTTGGTGTGCTTGGTGACCCGGTTGACGCCCTCGACGACGACGGTGCCGGCGCGGGGGTTGGCCGAGATGACCTTGCCCGTCGCGCCCTTGTCCTTGCCGGCGATGACGACCACCCGGTCGCCCTTCTTGATCTTCACTCAGATCACCTCCGGGGCCAGCGACACGATGCGCATGAACTTCTTCTCCCGCAGCTCCCGGCCGACCGGCCCGAAGATGCGCGTCCCGCGCGGGTCGCCACCCTCCTTGATGATGACAGCCGCGTTCTCGTCGAACCGGATGTAGGAGCCGTCGTTGCGTCGACGCTCCTTCGCGGTCCGCACGATGACGGCCCTCACCACGTCCTTCTTCTTCACCGTCCCGCCGGGGATGGCCTCCTTCACCGAGGCGACGACGACGTCTCCGATCCCGGCGTAGCGGCGGCCGGAGCCACCGAGCACGCGGATGACGAGCAGCTCTCGTGCCCCGGTGTTGTCCGCGACACGCAGCCGCGACTCCTGCTGGATCATCGTCTGCCTCCCGCTACTTGGCCTTCTCGAGGATCTCCGTCAGGCGCCAGCGCTTGGTGGCTGAGCTCGGACGGGTCTCCATCACGCGCACCCGGTCGCCGGTGTGCGCGTCGTTGCCCTCGTCGTGGGCCTTCAACCGGCTGGTCCGGCGCACGACCTTGCCGTACCGGGGGTGGGTGAAGCGGTCCTCGACGGCGACGACGATGGTCTTGTCCATCTTGTCGCTGACCACGTACCCCTCCCGCACCTTGCGGAAGCCCCGATCAGTAGCGGCGGCGGCGGTGGCCGCGTCCTGCGTCGTCTCGCTCATGCGCTCTCCTCCGCGCTCAGAACTGCGGTGATCCCGAGCTCGCGCTCGCGCATGATCGTGTAGATGCGCGCGATGTCGCGGCGGACGGCGTTGAGCCGTCCGTGGCTCTCCAGCTGCCCGGTGGCGGCCTGGAAACGCAGGTTGAACAGGCTCTCCTTGGCCCGGCCGAGCTCCTCGACGAGCTCTTCGTCAGACTTGGTGCGCAGCACCTGCGCGCTCAGGTCGGTCGCCATCAGAACTCACCCCCGTCCCTGGTCACGATGCGGCACTTCATCGGCAGCTTGTGCATGGCTCGGGTCAGCGCCTCCCGGGCGACCCGCTCGTCACCGTAGGACAGCTCGAACATCACCCGGCCGGGACGCACGTTCGCCACCCACCACTCCGGCGACCCCTTGCCGGAGCCCATCCGGGTCTCGGCGGGCTTCTTGGTCAGCGGCCGGTCCGGGTAGATGGTGATCCACACCTTCCCGCCACGGCGGACGTGCCGCGTGACGGCGATCCGGGCGGCCTCGATCTGCCGGTTCGTGACGTAGGCGCCCTCGAGGGCCTGCAGCCCGTACTGGCCGAAGGCCAGCGACGTGCCGCCCTTGGCCATCCCGGTGCGCCGGGGGTGGTGCTGCTTGCGGTGCTTGATCCGGCGGGGCATCAGCATTCTGGTCAGCCCTCCTGGGCCGGCGCGGCGGCCGACTCGGTCGTGGCGGGGCTGTCCTGCGCAGCGGACTCGGTCTCCTCGGCGCCCGAGCGCGGACGCCGCCGCTCGGGTCGGCGGCGGGCCTGCTGCACTCGCTCGGCGGCCGCAGCGGCCTCCCGCTCCAGCCGGCTGCCGCTGACGTCGCCGGTGTAGACCCACACCTTCACCCCGATCCGGCCGAAGGTGGTGCGGGCCTCGTAGAAGCCGTAGTCGATGTTGGCGCGCAGCGTGTGCAGCGGCACGCGACCTTCCCGGTAGAACTCGGTGCGCGACATCTCCGCGCCGCCGAGCCGTCCCGAGACCTGCACCCGGATGCCCTTGGCTCCGGCGCGCATCGTTGTCTGGATGGCCTTGCGCATCGCGCGCCGGAACGACACCCGGGCCGAGAGCTGCTCGGCCACGCCCTGGGCGACCAGCTGGGCGTCCAGCTCGGGGTTCTTGACCTCCAGGATGTTCAGCTGTACCTGCTTACCGGTCAGTGCCTCGAGCTCGCCACGGATCCGCTCGGCCTCGGCGCCGCGGCGGCCGATCACGATCCCGGGACGTGCGGTGTGGATGTCCACGCGCACCCGGTCGCGGGTCCGCTCGATCTCCACGCGGGAGATGCCGGCGCGCTCCATGCCCTTGGCCAGCAGCCGGCGGATGGCGATGTCCTCGGCGACGTAGTCGGCGTACATCTTGTCCGCGTACCACCGGCTGGTGTGGTCGCTGCTGATCCCCAGGCGGAAGCCTTTGGGGTTGATCTTCTGGCCCATCAGCGGTCCCTCCTGGACTCGACCACCACGGTGATGTGGCTGGTGCGCTTGCGGATCCGGTAGGCCCGGCCCTGGGCCCGCGGACGGATCCGCTTGAGGGTCGGACCCTCGTCGACGTAGGCCTCGCTGACCCACAGGGAGCTCGGGGCGAGCCCGTCGTTGTTCTCGGCGTTGGCCATCGCGCTCTGCAGCACCTTGCGCACCGGCTCCGCTGCGGCCATCGGGGCGAACTGCAGCGTGGCCACCGCCTCGTCGGCCTTCATCCCGCGGATGACGTCGACGACGCGGCGCGCCTTCATGGGCGTGACGCGGACGTACCGCGCGTGTGCCCTGGCTTCCATGATCTCTCCTGTCGACTCGAGTCGCCTCAGCGCCGGCGCGCCCGCCGGTCGTCCTTCTCGTGGCCACGGAAGGTGCGGGTCGGGGCGAACTCGCCCAGCTTGTGCCCGACCATGGCGTCGGTGATGAACACCGGGACGTGCTTGCGCCCGTCGTGCACGGCGATGGTGTGCCCGATCATCGCGGGCACGACCATGGACCGTCGCGACCAGGTCTTGATGACGTTCTTGGTCCCGCGGTCGTTCTGCTCCTGGACCTTCTTGGCCAGGTGCTCGTCGACGAACGGGCCCTTCTTGAGGCTGCGTGGCATGGGTGCGCTGCTCCTTACCGCTTCTTGCCGGTCTTGCGGCGGCGGACGATCTGGCGGTCGCTGGGCTTGTGCGCCCTGCGGGTGCGCCCCTCGGGCTTGCCCCTGGGGTTGACCGGGTGCCGACCACCGGAGCTCTTGCCCTCGCCACCGCCGTGTGGGTGGTCGACCGGGTTCATGGCCACGCCGCGCACCTGGGGCCGCTTGCCCTTCCAGCGGGATCGACCCGCCTTGCCCCAGTTGATGTTGGACTGCTCGGCGTTGCCGACCTCGCCCACGGTGGCCCGGCACCGGGCGTCGACGTTGCGGATCTCGCCCGAGGGCATCCGCAGCTGCGCCCAGGTGCCCTCCTTGGCCACCAGCTGGACGCCGGCGCCGGCGGACCGGGCGATCTTCGCGCCCCCGCCGGGGCGCAGCTCGATCGCGTGCACCATCGTGCCCACCGGGATGTTGCGCAACGGCAGGTTGTTGCCCGGCTTGATGTCCGCGCTCGCACCGGACTCGACCCGGTCGCCCTGGCGGACCCGGTTCGGGGCGAGGATGTAGCGCTTCTCCCCGTCGGCGTAGTGCAGCAGCGCGATCCGCGCGGTGCGGTTCGGGTCGTACTCGATGTGCGCGACCGTGGCGGGCACGCCGTCCTTGTCGCCGCGGCGGAAGTCGATCACCCGGTACTGCCGCTTGTGGCCGCCGCCCTGGTGACGGGTGGTGATGCGGCCGCTGCTGTTCCGGCCGCCCTTCTTGGGCAGCGGACGGACCAGCGACTTCTCCGGCTCGGTACGGGTGAGCTCGACGAAGTCGGCGACGGACGAGCCGCGGCGCCCCGGCGTCGTCGGCTTGTACTTGCGGATCCCCATGCTCGCTCCCGTGTCTGCTGCGTTGTCTGGTGGCCGCCCTCAGGCGACCGGCCCACCGAAGATGTCGATGCGCTGCCCGTCGGCCACCGTGACGATCGCGCGCTTGGTGTCGTTGCGCTTGCCCCACCCGTGGCGGGTCCGGCGCCGCTTGCCGGCCCGGTTGAGCGTGTTCACAGCGGTCACCGTGACGTCGAAGACCTGCTCCACAGCGATCTTGATCTCGGTCTTGTTGGCGTCGGGGGCCACGACGAAGGTGTACTTGTTCTCATCGAGCAGGCCGTAGCTCTTCTCCGATACGACCGGGGCGATGAGGACGTCGCGGTGGGTGCGCCGTGGCGGCGTTGCGGTGCTCATGCGGTCTCCTGCGTGCCGGTCGCGGTCCACTCGATCCCCTGCGCGCCCAGCCAGGACGCCAGCGCGGCAGTGGTGAACACCACATCGTCCGCGCACAGCACGTCGTAGGCGTTGAGCTGGTCGGCGGCCAGCACGCGCACGTCGGGCAGGTTGCGCAGGCTCTTGCGGCTGACGTCGTCGTCGCGGGTGAGCACGACCAGCGGCTTGGCCCGCTCGCTGAGGTCGGCCAGGACGCGGCGGGCGGTCTTGGTGCTCGGGGTGTCGCCGGTGACGATGGCGTCGACGACGTGCACCCGCCCGTGGGCGGCGCGGTCGGACAGCGCACCGCGCAGCGCGGCGGCCTTCATCTTCTTCGGGGTGCGCTGGGCGTACGAGCGCGGCGTCGGCCCGTGCACGACACCGCCGCCGGCGAACTGCGGGGCGCGGATCGAGCCCTGGCGGGCCCGTCCGGTGCCCTTCTGCCGGTACGGCTTGCGCCCGCCGCCGGCGACCTCGGCGCGGGTCTTCGTCTTGTGGGTGCCCTGGCGGGCCGCGGCCAGCTGGGCCACCACCACCTGGTGGATCAGGGGGACGTTGACCTCGACGCCGAACACCTCCGACGGCAGGTCGACGCTGCGCGCGATGGTCACTTCGCGGCCTCCTTCGCGGCGTTGGTCACCAGCACGATGCCCCCGGCGGCGCCGGGGACGGCGCCCCTGACCAGCAGCAGGCCCTTGTCCGGGTCGACGCTGTGCACGGTGAGGTTCTGCACCGTCACCCGCTCACCGCCCATCCGGCCGGCCATCCGCAGCCCCTTGAACACCCGGCCAGGTGTGGCGCAGGCGCCGATCGAGCCGGGTGAGCGGTGCTTGCGCTCCACACCGTGCGAGGCGCGCAGCCCGCCGAAGCCGTGCCGCTTCATCACACCGGCGAAGCCCTTGCCCTTGCTGGTGCCCACCACATCGACGACCTGACCGGGGGTGAACACCTCGACGGTCAGCTCCTGGCCCAGGGTGTACTGCGAGGCGTCGGAGGTGCGCAGCTCGATGACGTGGCGGCGAGGCGTGACACCAGCCTTGGCGAAGTGGCCGGCCTGCGGCTTGGTGACCTTGCGGGGGGCGATCGCGCCGTAGGCGATCTGCACCGCGTCGTAGCCGTCGGTCGCCGGGGTGCGCAGCTGGGTGACCACGCACGGCCCGGCGGCGATGACGGTGACCGGGACGATCCGGTTGTCGGCGTCCCAGACCTGCGTCATGCCGACCTTCTCGCCGAGCAGGCCGACGATGCGACGGGACGCGGGCGCGCTGGTGCTCGCGAGAGTGGGAGTAGTCATGATCGTCTCGCCCTACAGCTTGATCTCGATGTCGACGCCGGCCGGCAGGTCCAGGCGCATCAGGGAGTCGACGGTCCTCGGGGTCGGGTCGATGATGTCGATGAGCCGCTTGTGCGTGCGCATCTCGAAGTGCTCGCGGCTGTCCTTGTACTTGTGCGGGGACCGGATGACGCAGTAGACGTTCTTCTCGGTCGGCAACGGCACCGGCCCCGCCACCGCAGCCCCGGTCCGGGTGACCGTGTCCACGATCTTGCGTGCCGAGGTGTCGATCACCTCGTGGTCGTAGGCCCGGAGCCGGATGCGGATCTTCTGTCCCGCCATGTCTGCTCGTCGTCCTTCTCTCGTGTGGTGCCCTGCTGGCCGTTGCGCCGCCTCCGACCCCCGCGTCCGGGCGTGTCGCGACTCGGGGCGCTGTGCACCCTGGGCGCGAAGGCCGTTCGAAGGTCGGACCGGCTGGCTGGTGCCAGCGGCGGCGGGTTCTCCGTCTCGGCTCCCCGGTGGTCCGGGGGCCACGGCGTCCCCGCCAGGCAACCTCGACAGTATGCCAGACCTGGGAAGCCGATCGCCAATCCGTGATCTTGTCCGGACGTGCCGGACGGGGAGGGTGGCTGCGCGCCCTCCCCGTCCGCCGCGGTGTGCTACTTGAGGATCTTGGTGACCCGGCCGGCGCCCACGGTGCGGCCACCCTCGCGGATGGCGAAGCGCTGGCCGACCTCCAGGGCGATGGGCTGGATGAGCTGGACGGTCATCTCCGTGTTGTCCCCGGGCATGACCATCTCGGTGCCTTCGGGAAGCTCCACGACACCGGTCACGTCGGTGGTGCGGATGTAGAACTGCGGACGGTAGTTGTTGAAGAACGGGGTGTGCCGTCCGCCCTCGTCCTTGCTCAGGATGTACACGTTCGCCTCGAACTCGGTGTGCGGGGTGGTCGAGCCGGGCTTGATGACGACCATGCCGCGCTCGACCTCTTCCTTCTTGGTGCCGCGCAGCAGCAGGCCGACGTTCTCCCCCGCGCGCCCCTCGTCCAGCAGCTTGCGGAACATCTCGATCCCGGTGACGACCGTCTTCTGCGAGTGGTCGCGGATGCCGACGAGCTCGACCTCCTCGTTGACCTTGAGGATGCCGCGCTCGATGCGGCCGGTGACCACGGTGCCGCGGCCGGTGATGGTGAACACGTCCTCGATGGGCATGAGGAACGGCTTGTCGGTCTCACGCTCGGGCTCAGGGATGTAGCTGTCCACCTGGTCCATGAGCTCGAGCACGGTCTTGCTCCACTCGGCGTCACCCTCGAGCGCCTTGAGCGCCGACACACGCACCACGGGGATGTCGTCGCCGGGGAACTCGTACTCGCTGAGCAGCTCGCGCACCTCGAGCTCGACCAGCTCGAGCAGCTCCTCGTCATCGACCATGTCGGCCTTGTTCAGGGCCACGACGATGGAGGGCACACCCACCTGGCGGGCGAGCAGCACGTGCTCCTTGGTCTGCGGCATCGGTCCGTCGGTCGCGGCCACCACGAGGATCGCGCCGTCCATCTGCGCCGCACCGGTGATCATGTTCTTGATGTAGTCGGCGTGACCGGGGCAGTCGACGTGGGCGTAGTGCCGCGCCTCGGTCTGATACTCCACGTGCGCGATGGAGATGGTGATGCCCCGCTGGCGCTCCTCCGGTGCCTTGTCGATCTCGTCGAACGGCGTGAAGGGGTTCAGGTCGGGGAACTTGTCATGCAGGACCTTGGTGATCGCTGCCGTCAGCGTCGTCTTGCCATGGTCGATGTGACCGATGGTGCCGATGTTGACGTGCGGCTTGGTCCGCTCGAACTTGGCCTTCGCCACGGTGGTCCTCCTGTGGACTGGTTGTGCGACGCTTCCTGGTCGATCTGCTGGTCGGAATCTAGTCGTGGGCGGTCCCGGCGTGCGCGGGGACCTCGGGTCACTCCCCGCGAGCCTTCTTGATGATCTCCTCACCCACGGTGCGCGGAACCTCGGCGTAGGAGTCGAACTGCATGGTGTAGCTGGCCCGGCCCTGGGTGCGGCTGCGCAGGTCTCCGACATAGCCGAACATCTCCGACAGCGGCACCAGCGCGGACACCACGCGAGCGCCGGAGCGCTCGTCCATGGACTGGATATGCCCCCGGCGCGCGTTGAGGTCGCCGATGACGTCGCCCATGTACTCGTCCGGGGTGACGACCTCGACCGACATCAGCGGCTCGAGCAGGGTGGGGTCGGCCCGGCGGGCGGCCTCCTTGAAGGCCATCGAGCCGGCGATCTTGAACGCGAGCTCGGAGGAGTCGACGTCATGGTATGCCCCGTCGATCAGCGTCACCTTCACGTCCACGAGCGGGTAGCCGGCGAGCACCCCGAACTCCATGGCCTCCTGGCAGCCCTCGTCGACGGCGGGGATGTACTCCTTCGGGATGCGTCCCCCGGTGATGGCGTTGACGAACTCGTACCCGCCGTCGCCCTCGCCGCCGGTGGGCTCGACGGTGATGATGACCCGGCCGAACTGGCCTGACCCGCCGGTCTGCTTCTTGTGGGTGTACTCGACCTTCTGCACCGCGCGGCGGATCGTCTCGCGGTAGGCCACCTGCGGCCTGCCGACGTTCGCCTCGACCTTGAACTCGCGCCGCATCCGGTCGACGAGCACCTCCAGGTGGAGCTCACCCATGCCGGAGATGATCGTCTGACCGGTCTCCTCGTCCGTTCGGACCTGGAAGGTGGGGTCCTCTTCGGCCAGCCGCTGGATCGCCGTACCCAGCTTCTCCTGGTCGGACTTGGTCTTGGGCTCGATGGCGACCGAGATGACCGGCGCCGGGAACGTCATCGACTCCAGCACGACGGGGTGGTTGGGGTCGCACAGCGTCTCACCGGTCGTGGTCCCCTTCAGGCCCATGACCGCGACGATCTGGCCGGCGCCGACCGAGTCGATCTCCTCGCGCTTGTTGGCGTGCATCCGGTAGATCTTGCCGATCCGCTCCTTGCGCGCCTTGGTGGCGTTGAGCACCTGGCTGCCGGCGGTGAGCACCCCGGAGTAGGCCCGGATGTAGGTCAGCTTGCCCAGGTGCGGGTCGCTCATGATCTTGAAGGCGAGCGCCGAGAAGGGCTCGTCGTCGGCCGGGCGCCGGTGCAGCATCGCGGACTCGTCGGCGACCTCGTGACCCTGCACGGCCTCGACGTCCAGCGGGGACGGCAGGTAGTCCACCACGGCGTCCAGCATCGGCTGCACCCCCTTGTTCTTGAACGCCGACCCGCACAGCACCGGCGTGAACGCGTTGGCGATGGTGGCCCGCCGGATGGCCGCCTTGAGCTGCTCGACGGAGGGCTCCTCACCCTCGAGGTAGAGCTCCATGATCTCGTCGTCGGCCTCGGCGACGGTCTCCAGCAGCCGGTCGCGCCACTCCCGGGCGGCCTCGGCGTGGCTGGCAGGGATGTCGGCGACCTCGTACTCCTCGCCCAGCGAGGTGTCCAGCGGCCACAGCAGGGCCCGCATCGCGACGAGGTCGATGACGCCACGGAAGTCGGCCTCGGCGCCGACCGGGATCTGCACGACGCAGGGGACCGCGTTCAGCCGGGTGTCGATCATGTCCACGGTGCGGTGGAACTCCGCCCCCACCCGGTCCAGCTTGTTCACGAAGCAGATCCGCGGGACCTGGTACCGGTCGGCCTGGCGCCAGACCGTCTCCGACTGCGGCTCCACGCCGGCGACCCCGTCGAACACGGCCACCGCGCCGTCGAGCACCCGCAGCGAGCGCTCGACCTCGACCGTGAAGTCGACG
>CAYHHE010000039.1:0-11941 GCA_964356295.1 uncultured Actinomycetes bacterium
GGGCTGCCTGGCCAACCCATGGCCCAACCCCGCCGGCTAGCCCTTCGGCTAGCCCAGGTCCGTCAGGCTCGCCCCCGTCGTCGCGCCCTCGACTCCCGCTGATCACGTTTGGCACGTTGGCGTGGGGTTTGCACGGGTCCGGCAGCGTGCAAACCCCACGCTCGCCGTGCAAGGTCGGCCCGGTGTCCCGAGCCGGCAGCCTGGGCGCTCGGCTCGGCAGGGACGCAGGCGAGGAAGCGCAACAGGTCCCGCAACGCGACCCTGGCCGCCGGCGCCGCCAGCGGTGGGTAGAACAGGTCGAACGCGTGCTCGGCCCCGGGGAACTCGTCGTACACCGACGGGACGCCGCACGCCTGCAACGTCGCGCGCAGGTGCCGTACCGACGTGACCGGCACTGTCGAGTCGTGCTCGCCATGCAGGAGCAGCGTGGGCGGGCAAGCCGGGTCGACGTGACTGATGGGTGAGAGCAGGTCGTAGCGTTCGGGCACCTCCTGCGGCATCCCGCCGACCATGTCACGCATCATCTGCCGGTGCGACGGCGTTGGTGGCGACTGCGCGGCGGTCAGCGGGCGTCCGAGCATCCGCTCGTCCAGCCACCGCCTGACTCGCCCCGGCTCGCGGCGCGCCGTCGCGGGTCCGGTCGGGCGATCCGCCAACCGAGCGGTGGTGTGTTCGCCGTAGGCACGCAGATCGGGGACGCCGTAGAAGGAGGCGACCGCGGCCACCGAGGCGTCGCGACCCTGCACGTCCTCAGGTGTCAGCTCTGGGTGGTTCGGCGCGTAGGCCGCGAGGAGGGCGACATGGCCCCCAGCCGAGGCTCCGAGGAGAACCACGCGGTCCGCCCGGGCCCCCAAGGCTGCCGCGTTGGCCTTGAGCCAGACGACGGCCCGCTTCGCGTCTGCGACCATCCCGACGACGTCGGTCTGCGGGCAGAGCCGGTAGGCGACGTCCATGACGACGTGCCCCTGGCCGGCGAGCTGGCCGAACAGCGGCCGGGTGAGCACGTCCTTGTCCATCAGGTACCACGCGCTGCCGTGGAGGTAGACGATCGCCGTGCCCGAGCAGCGAACCTCGGGTGCCGGCTGCCACAGGTCGGCGAGGAGTCGGCGATCGGTGCCTGGGACGGCGGCGAACTCCACGTCCTGAGTCCATCGAGGCCCTGGGACGGGAGGAAGGCGAGCCGGCCAGCCCCAGGAGGCCCCGCTTGGCTGCAGCGGGTCGGGGACCCGCTGCGCCCAGCCAGGCCCGAACGCCCGGGAGAATCCGCCGTCGACCGCACCGATCCGTCGGAGGTTGTCAGCGGCGAGGAAGGCCCCGGCGAAGCCCGCGGCCACTGCTGCCGGCGAGCGCACCGCCACGCCGAGAGCAGCCGCCGTCACCCCGCTGACCACAGCGTGGGGGACCAGTGCTGAGCCGACGAGCTTGACCGGCATGAGGGGCAGCGTTGCCCGCGAGGTGTGCTGGACGCGAGGCAGCACCCCGAAGCCCAGGGAGAACCCCGCGAGAGCGGCGGCGATCGCCCTGCCGGAGGATGGCGCGCGACGAGACGGCACGTCGCGAGGGTTCTCGTCCTACCGGCGAAGGCGGTAGGGGCGGAGGTCACCGGCACCGTCAGCGGGCATGGCGCGCACCGGTTGCATTGGTGAGTGTCAGGCCAAGATCGCCTGAACGCCCTATTCATCCCAAAGCAGTTGAAATACATGATGTCTTCATGAGGGGGGAACCGAGGCAGCTCGTTGCTGCACGACTGGCGCATGCAAGGGCCGTGAAGGCGGGCGATCCTGGGCAGGTGCAGTCCACCCGGGATCGCTACACTCTCGAGCGCGCCCTGTGGCTCGTCACCCAGGCCGGCGAGATCGCCGGCGAGCTGGACGAGCCGCTGAAGGCCGAGCTGGCCGCGAGTCTTCAGGACCTGGCCGCCAGACTCAGCCAGCCCTGACTGCGCAGCCGGCGACCGGTCCGGATCAGGGCCACCGGATGGGTGTTGCCGTCCCCGACACCCGCATCCGACTCGCTCCCACCTCGAGGTCGATACGGCTCGGACGTCCCATGTCATGGCCCTGTCGAATCACCCAGCGGTCGCCGGTTCGGGCGCGACCGGTGTCGCGCAGGTAGCCCCCGACCGCCGCGGCGGCGGCGCCGGTGGCCGGGTCCTCGGTGACGCCTCCGACGGGGAAGGGGTTGCGCGCCCACAGGGTGGACGTTCCAGGCTCGGACCACAGCAGGGTGAGTGTCGTCCACCCTTCGGCGCGCATGAGCGGGAGCAGCCCGAAGCCGTAGTCGAGCGCCGACAGTCGCGCCCGGCTGCGAGCCACGAGGATCGGGTGGTCGTTGCCGGCAGACCCGATCAGTGTCGGCCAGTCCGGGTCCAGGTCGTCGGCTGACCAGTGCAGTGGGGACAGCAGCGCATCTGTGGTGGGCGCAGGAAGGTCCCGCGTGGCCGCGGGCGGGCTGACGAGCGTTGCCACCGGGGGACTGCCGGACGCGACCTCGACCAGGACGGGTCCGGCCGGGGTGGCCAGATCAAGGCGGCCGATGTCGCGGATCCCGGCCAGCGCCACTGCCGTGGCGATCGTGGCGTGGCCGCAGAAGGCGACCTCGCACTCGGGAGCGAAGTAGCGCACCCTCGCCGAGGCAGGTCCGGTAGGCATCAGGAACGCCGTCTCGGAGTAGCCGACCTGGCCCGCTACCCGCTGCATGTCTTGCGGCGTGAGCCCGTGGGCGTCCAGGACGACGCCGGCTGGGTTCCCGCCCGATGTCGGCCCTGAAGTGTCGTCGAGGTCGGGGAAGGCGGCGTACCTGAGCACGTGCACCGGGACGACGGTAGGTCACCGCGCCGCCACGCGCTGGTCAGGGGTGTATCGCTGGTGCGCCGTGAGGGAATCGAACCCCCAACCCGCTGATTAAGAGTCAGCTGCTCTGCCAATTGAGCTAACGGCGCGTGGCTGCCAAGGCGGGCCTTGGCGATCCGGGTGAGTGACGGGACTTGAACCCGCGACATCCTGGACCACAACCAGGTGCTCTACCGGCTGAGCTACACCCACCATCGTGCGCATCGCTGCGCAGATCGACCAGTGTACCGGGACCGTCGAGGTGCCTCAGGTCTGCGCAGTGCTGGAGCCGACGGCTGCGGCGACCGCTCGCGCGACTTCGGTGTCCGGTCCGGGCTCGGGTACGAAGATCGTGCGCCGGTAGTACTGCAGCTCGCGGATCGAGTCGAGGATGTCGCCGAGGGCCCGGTGGTTCCCCGTCTTCGCCGGGCTGGCGTAGTACGACCTGGGGTACCAGCGTCGGGCCAGCTCCTTGATCGTGGAGACGTCCACGTTGCGGTAGTGCACGGCGTTCTCGAACGCCGGCATGTCCCGCGCCAGGAACGCCCGGTCCACGTGCACCGAGTTCCCTGCCAGCGGCGTCCGCTTCAGGTCGGGCACATGCGCGCGGACGTAGGCCAGCACCTGGTCGGTCGCGTCCGGCAGGCTCACCCCGCCGGCCAGTCGGTCCAGCAGACCTGACTCGGCGTGCATCGTCGCAACGCGCTCGCTCATGTCGGCCAGCGCTTGCTTCGGTGGGACGATGACCAGGTCGACGCCCTCGCCGAGCACCGTCAGCTCGGAGTCCGTGACGAGCACCGCGATCTCGACCAACGCGTCGCTGCGGAGGTCCAGGCCGGTCATCTCGCAGTCGACCCAGATCATCCGGTCACCGCTCACCCGACCTACCCTATGGCGCGGGCACTCGACCCCCCGGACGAGACCCACGTGGGTGATCGCATCGTCGACCACTCGGTCGAAGGCAGGACTCGGATCGGGGTAGAGCGGTCGGAGCTGACCGAAGACCTCCATCGCCACGAAGCCGTGGACGGCGATCATCGCGTCTGCCGCCAGCGATATCAGCCCGAGTGAGACGTCGTAGTCCCGTCGGGCCACAAGGGCTGCGAGGCTGTCGCGTTCGGAGTCGGTGAGCTGTTCCTCGCGTGCGGCGACCACCTCGGCGTCGACCTCTCCGTCGGCCGCGGCACTCGCCAGCAGGCGCACGAGCCGATCACCGATCCGTGTCGCCGGAGAGATGGTCGCCTCGCCCGGCGCGGTGTAGCCGGGCAGTGGGGTGCCGTAGGCGAGCCCGAACTCGTGTGGATGCTCGCGCGACCAGGTTCGGTAGGCAGCGAAAGCGTGCCGGACGACCCGGGCGGTCCTCCCGGCGTTCTTCGTTGGGTCACCCGAGGTCTGGGCGGCAGCGTCGATCGCAGCCTGCACCGCGTCCGCCTGCGCGTGGAAGGTCTGCACGAGCAGCGCCGTGACCAGGTCGTCACGACTGGCGAAGTACTGGTAGAGCGACGACACCCCCAGCCCGACGTCCCGTGCAATGGCTCGCAAGGACAGGGAGTCGGCTCCGTGCTCGGCCAGCCGTCGTCGAGCCGCCTGCAGAACCGCGTCCGTCGTGTCGTCGTGGGCGAGGCGGCGCAGTTGTGCCGCACGGACCATCTCCCGAGTCTAGTGTCGCCTGTTCGGAGACGCGAGCGGTGCTCTTGACAGGCCCCGCCACTGTGAGAACACTGCTCACATACAAGAGCGTCGCTCGCACTAGGAGGTCACAGATGCCCGTCGACTCCCGCGCCCGTCCCGCTGAGCTCACCCACACCCCGCGCCGTCGACCCGTCGACGGCCTGCTGCTCGTCCTCGCGTCGATCCTCGCCGGGGTGGGCAGCGTTGTTCTCATGACGCAGTTCGGCTGGCCTGACGTGCTGGACGCCCCCGGCACCGAGGCGCTGCCCGCCTTCGCCGAGGACGCCACGGCGATCCGGGCGGCCTTCTACGCCCTGCTGGCCAGCAGCCTCCTGCTCATCCCGGCCGCCGTCACCCTGCAGGACGTCGTCTCGGCACGAGCCACCTCCGCAGTGCGCGTCGTGACGGTGTTCGGTGTTCTCGGAGGGTTCTCCCAGATCCTGGGCTGGGTGCGCTGGCCCGTCACCGTCCCCGTCCTGTCCGAGCGCTACTCGGACGCATCAGCCGCCGGCGACCAGAGTGCCACGTCCATCGCCGCGGCCTACGACGTCCTCAACCGGTACGCCGGGGGCGCCCTCGGCGAGCACCTGGGGTGGCTCTTCCAGGGCGTCTGGGCCGTCGGCCTCGCCATCCTCCTGCTCCGCGTGACCGCCGTCCCCCGATGGCTGTCCTGGACAGGGCTGGTCGTCAGCCTCGTCTGGTGGCCGCTGACCTGGGCATCGGGCCTTATCGATGCCGAGGTGACGACGCTCGTCGGGTTCCCGGCCAACACGGTGTGGTACCTCTGGCTGCTCGTCCTTGGCGTCGTGCTGGCCAGTCGCCCCAGTACGCCGGCCCCGTGACGGGACAGCGTTGCGCAGGACCGTCAGACGCACGTCTGCGCAGGTAGCGCGCCCGGCAGGACTCGAACCTGCGACCAAGTGCTTAGAAGGCACCTGCTCTGTCCAGCTGAGCTACGGGCGCTCACGCATTCCTAGGACGCAGCGGCCTGCTGGTTGACCGTGTAGGTGGCCGTGGTCTCACCACTGTCGGCGCTCACCAGGACGAACGCCGTCAGGTCGGCCTTCTCGCCCAGGACCGCGCCACCTGCAGCGTCGCCGGCCAGCTCGCTGGCCTCGTCCACGGTGAACCCGTTGGACTGCAGGTCGCCACGGATCTGCTCGGCGACCGCGGCAGGATCGCCGGACGTGGTGACCAGCACCGTCCAGCCCAGGCCGTCCGCGGTCTCCAGTCGCTGGGCGAAGGTCACCTCTCCCTCGACGAGTGGGACGTCGGTGGGGAAGTCCTCGGGCACCGAGCCGGCGCCGGCTGTCAGGCTTCCGTCCTCGGTGTCGACGGTGAAGCTGTCCTCGCCGACCTCGACATCGGCCGACTCGCCCAGCTCCTGCTCCAGCGCACGCTCCACCGCGCCCTCGGCGATCCCTTCGGCGGCGCTGCTGCAGCCGCCCAGGAGCAGGGCAGTCGTCACCCCGACGCCGACGGTGACTGCGCGCAGGCGGGATCGGGTCACGGGTCGAGTATGACACTCGCGGCGCGCGGGTCTCGGGTGCCGGGCTCGCGGCGCCTGCTTTGGCAGGATCGGCTCTGTGCGCGACACAGCCGATGCGTTCGGTTACCCGGCGTCGGTCCTCGCCGGTGCTCTGCGCCGGGTCGAGGGCGCCGCGTCGCTGCCAGACGACGCTCTGGCCATACGGGCTGCGTCCCTGGCCGACGAGATCGACCAGCGGCTGGTCCACCGGGTGGCTGCCCTCGGGGGTCCGCTGCTCGTCGTCGTCGGCGGACCGACCGGCGTGGGCAAGTCCACGCTGGTCAACTCCCTGGTCGGCCGAGTCGTCTCGCCCGCGGACGTCCGACGGCCGACCACGCGTACGCCGCTGCTCGTCCATCACCCGGACGACCGGGCCTGGTTCACCGAGGCCCACCGCGCGCTGCCGGGTGCCGAGGTCGCCCTGGTGGCCGACGAGCAGGTCCCACCGGGGCTGGCGCTGCTGGACGCCCCGGACCCGGCGGCGATGCGCACCGAACGTCCCGAGTCGGCATCGCCTCCCGCCGTGGTGTCCGCGGCGTGGCAGGGGGCCGAGCTGTGGCTAGCCGTCACCTCCGCCGCACGCTACGCCGACGCTGTGCCGTGGGGCGTGCTCCGCCGGGTGGCCGACCGGCGGACCCCCGTGGCCGTCGTCCTCGATCGGGTCGCCCCGGACGCCGTCCCCGAGGTGACCTCGCACCTGGCGCAGCTCATGCAGGCGCAGGGCCTCGGTGACTCGCCACTGCTCGTGGTCACCGAGCAGCCGGTACGCGACGGCCTGCTCGCCTGCGAGGCTGTCGCCACCGTCCGGGCGTGGCTGGAGGCGTTGGTGGCCGACCCCGAGCGTCGAGCCCTGGGGACGAGGGCGAGCCTGGCCGGCGGCGTCGCCGACCTCTCGGCCCGCGTCCACGCGCTCGCTGAGGATGCCGGAGCCCAGGACCTGCTGCTGGACGACCCGTCCACGCGAGCCCTCGAGCGATTCGATGCTGCCGCGGCCGAGCTGCTGGGGCACCTCGGCCCGGCGACGACCCCGGGCACACGTGAGGACCTCAAGGCGTCATGACCGAGCTCGCTGCCCCCGAAGCCGCTGGACTGGCGACCCGGCTGGACGCCCTGAGCGATGCCGCGGCGCTGCTGCGGCCCTACGTCCCCGACGAAGCCGTTGTCGGTGCCCAAGCCCTGGTGGAGCGCGCCGCAGAGCGACTTCGGGTGGGACCGGAGCACACCGTTGTGGTGCTGGCCGGGTCGACGGGATCGGGCAAGTCGTCGCTGTTCAACGTGTTGGTCGGCCTGGACCTGGCCGAGACCGGGGTGCGGCGGCCCACCACCGACCAGACGCTTGCCTGCGTCTGTGGGCAGGACGACGCTGGTCCGTTGCTGGACTGGCTCGCCATCCCGCGGCGACGGCGGGTGCCCCACCTGAGCGCGCTGGACACCGCGCCGGACCCGCTGGGTGGTCTCGTGCTCCTGGACCTGCCCGATCACGACTCCCTGGTCCTCGAGCACCGCGCGGAGGTGGACCGCCTGGTCGGGCTGGTCGACCTGTTCGTCTGGGTCGTCGACCCGCAGAAGTACGCCGATGCGCTGCTGCACCGCGACTACCTGGCCCGACTCAGCGCCCATGGCGCTGTCGTACTCGTCGCGTTCAACCAGATCGACCGGCTGACCCCGGTGGAGCAGGAGCAGTGCCTGTCCGACCTGCGCGACCTGGTCGCGACGGACGGGCTCCCCGGCGTCGCGGTCGTGCCGGTCTCCGCGCGCACCGGACAGGGCGTGGACGACCTTGCGACCCGGCTCCAGCAGGTGGCCCGCGCCCGACATGCCGCGCAGGAGCGGCTCGCCGCTGACACGGTCATCGCTGCCGGACGGCTGGCCGCGTCCTGCGCGCCGACCGGTGCGGGCACTGTCCCCGACCTGGACCCTCTGGTGGATCGCCTGGCCACCGACGTCGGGCTGGACGCCGCGTGCGCTGACCTTCAGGCGCGCCAGAGCGGCCGCGCACGGCGCGCGCTGCGCTGGCCGATTCCGTCTTCGGCACCGCCGCCCGCTCCCACGCCGGACGACGGCTTGGCATCGGCAGCCAGCGGGCGGGCCGCGGCGACGCTCGAGGAGTACCTGGCCGAGGCCACCTCGGGACTGCCCGCGGACTGGGCGCGTGGCGTCCAGGACCGGCTCGCCCCCACCGCTCGCCGGCTGAGCGGGTCCTGGGTCGAGCAGGCGGACGCGCTGCGCCAGGAGTCCCCGGCACCGCCCGCGTGGTGGTCGCGGCACCGCAGAGCGCAGTGGGCGTCACTCGGCGCGCTCGCGGCCGGACTGGCCCTGCTGCCGGTGACGTGGCCCTGGGCGACGCTGCTGATCGCGCTGGGTGTCATCGGTGCTGCCGTGCTGACCGTCCGCGTCGCAGCCGCACCCCAGGCGTGGGGCAGCCGGGTCGCCGACGATGCGCGGGCGGCGTTCCTGTCCGGGGTACGCGCGGACGCCACTGGCGAGCTCGACGTGCCGCTGCGGGAGGAGGCTGCCCGGTGTGACGCCGCGGCCGCGGCGTTGCGGGTGTCGACCCGCTGAGCCGCACGACTCGGGCTCAGCAGGTCGGCTGATGGCGGTCATCTGCGCTTGCGTCCGAGGAGTCGAGGGTCCTGGCCCTCCCAACGTCGGACGCAGCCGGGTTCGCGGTGCGCGATGGTGCCTCGCGCGTCCCGGCTGCCCCCTCGGCGTCCACACCGCCGGGAACGGTCGGCGTGTCGTCCACATCGCCAACCCGACGCCTGGGACGGGCCGAGGACCCCAACGATCCTGGTCGCCGGTTGCGGCACAGGAGGAACGGAATGGACGACTTTCAGGGATGGGTCACCGGCAACGTCGCCACGGCGGTGCGTCATCGGGTGGCGGCGACGGGCCTGCACGTCGCCGACTTCCGGATCGCGTGCACCCGGCGGCGGCGCACCAAGGCTGGCGAGCAGCGCGAGACGACGTCGTTCCTGGGCGTGCGCTGCTTCGGAGTCCTGGCGGACAACGTCGCGTCCTGTGTGGCGCTCGGTGATGCCGTCGTCGTTGTCGGGCGGCTGGAGGTGGAGGAGAACACCAAGGACGGTCAGCGCTACCGGGACATGGTGCTGCTCGCGGTCGGCGTGGGCCCCAACCTCGCGCTGGGCACGACGACCTTCCGTCGCAGCGTCGGCAGCACGCGCCCCGCGCAGGCAGCGTAAGCGCGGACCTGCGCTCGCTCCTACCCTTGGCGGTATGGCCGAGTTCATCTACGTCATGCACAAGGCGCGCAAGGCTCACGGCGACAAAGTCATCCTCGACGACGTCACCCTGGCCTTCCACCCGGGCGCCAAGATCGGCGTGGTTGGACCCAACGGCGCCGGGAAGTCCACGGTCCTGCGCATCATGGCCGGGCTGGACACCCCGTCGAACGGGGATGCCACGCTCAGCCCTGGCTACTCGGTCGGGATGCTCGGGCAGGAGCCCGAGCTCGACGAGACCCGCACGGTCCTGGGCAACGTCGAGCTCGGCGTCGCCGAGACCAAGGCCATGCTCGAGCGGTTCAACGAGATCAGCGAGCAGCTCGCCGATCCCGACGCCGACTACGACACGCTGCTGGAGGAGATGGGCCGGCTGCAGGAGCAGCTCGACCACCGCAACGCCTGGGACCTGGACTCCCAGCTCGAGCAGGCGATGGACGCGCTGCGCTGCCCCCAGCCTGACGCCGACGTCACCGTGCTGTCGGGAGGGGAGCGCCGCCGCGTCGCGCTGTGCCGGCTGCTGCTCGAGCAGCCTGACCTGCTGCTGCTCGACGAGCCCACCAACCACCTCGACGCCGAGAGCGTGCTGTGGCTGGAGCAGCACCTGGAGAAGTACCCCGGGACCGTCGTCGCCGTCACCCACGACCGGTACTTCCTGGACAACGTGGCCGAGTGGATCCTCGAGCTCGACCGCGGCCGCGCCTACCCCTACGAGGGCAACTACTCCACCTACCTGGAGTCCAAGGCGTCCCGGCTGAAGGTCGAGGGCCAGAAGGACGCCAAGCTGCGCAAGCGGCTGCAGGAGGAGCTGGCCTGGGTGAGGTCCAACGCCAAGGGACGGCAGGCCAAGCAGCAGGCCCGGCTCAAGCGGTACGAGGAGATGGCCGCGGAGGCCGAGCGCCACCGCAAGCTCGACCTCGACGAGATCCAGATCCCGCCCGGGCCGCGGCTTGGGGACGTGGTGGTCGAGGTGGACGACCTGTGGAAGTCCTTCGGTGACCGGACGCTGTTCGACGGCCTGTCGTTCACGCTGCCACGCAACGGCATCGTCGGCGTCGTCGGACCCAACGGGGTCGGCAAGACGACGCTGTTCCGGATGGTGCTGCGCGACGAGTCACCGGACGACGGTCAGATCAGGGTCGGGAGCACGGTGAAGATCTCCTACGTGGACCAGAACCGCTCAGGCATCGACCCGACGCAGACGGTCTGGCAGGTCGTTTCCGACGGACTGGACCACATCAAGGTCGGGCAGGTCGAGATGCCCTCGCGGGCCTACGTGGCTGCGTTCGGGTTCAAGGGTCCGGACCAGCAGAAACCGGCGGGGGTGCTGTCCGGCGGAGAGCGCAACCGGCTCAACCTGGCGCTGACGCTCAAGCTCGGCGGCAACCTCATCCTGCTCGACGAGCCGACCAACGACCTGGACGTGGAGACCCTGCAGTCCCTGGAGCACGCGTTGCTGGACTTCCCAGGCTGCGCGGTGGTCGTCTCCCACGACCGCTGGTTCCTCGACCGCACCGCGACCCACATCCTGGCCTACGAGGGTGACGAGGACGACCCGGCACGCTGGTTCTGGTTCGAGGGCAACTTCGAGGCGTACGAGAAGAACAAGGTGGAGCGGCTCGGGGTCGACGCGGCGCGACCGCACCGGGTCACCTACCGCAAGCTCACGCGCGCCTGAGGCGATGCCTGGCGCCCCGGACGGGCCGCGGCTGACCCTGGCCGGCACCGGTCGAGACCTTGCGGTGCTCGCCGAGCGGGCCGCCCGGCACGACGCCACCACTCAGATCCGCCTGGTGGCATCCGGACGCGCACTCGCCGCGTTCGTCGCCACGCCCTTCGACGCCCTCGCCGTGCGAGTGAGCCGGCTCGCCGACCCCGGCGATCTTGACGTGGTGGTCGAGGCGGTGGGACTGGCTGCGCGCGCCCGCTCAGCCCGCGACGGGACGCTCGTGTTGCCCCCTCGGCTTCCCGACATGCTCTGGACCACGCCGCTGCCGCCTCGCTCAGGTTGGACGCAGGTGACCCGGCTGTCCCTGCCGGAGGTGCGGGCGCGACTGGGTGCCGACACCGACGAGTTCCGGGCGCGCGCTGCATCGATGGGGGCGGGACGGGCGTCGTCGATCGCCCTGGCACAGATCGCTGCGGACCTGTGGGCGCGACCGCTCACCGGCGACGTCCCGGCCCGGCTGGCGCATGCCGCGGACTACCTCGGGTTTCTTCCTGACGACGAATCCGATGAGGTTGCCGTTCGCCGGGCCGGCCCGTGGTGGCGGCTGGATGCTCGACACGGCACAACGGCAGTCAGATCCCTCGACCCGCTGCGCCTGCTCGTCGGCTGAGCGCCCGGGTCCACCGGTGAGGCCGCACTCCTTCCGCACAGGCCAAGTCAGCTCCTGAGGCTTGATCAGCGGCGGTTAGTGGTCGATCGAGCATGATCAACGCGCCCGCGTGGTCGCTCGAGCATGATCAACGCGCCCGGGTGGTGGCTGGGGCATGATCAACGCGCCGGAGGGGTCGTGCGCCGCCGCGTCAGAGCGCCGCAGGTGTCGCTGGGACGACACCCATGGCGCCCTGATCATCGCGATCACCACCTCACAGGCGCCGTGATCAAGCCTCACCACCTCACAGGCGCCGTGATCAAGCCTCAGCAACCACCAGGGCGCCCTGAT
>CAYHHE010000039.1:12041-24466 GCA_964356295.1 uncultured Actinomycetes bacterium
GGCGCCGTGATCAAGCCTCAGCAACCACCAGGGCGCCCTGATCAACGGTCAGCCACCTCGCCGCGGCCCCAGCGGCGCGCTGAGTCACTGTCCCCGAGTGCTCGAATGCCGGGTGCGCACCCAGGCCGCAACATCGGGAGGGAGCGACCCGTCGACGAGGTCGCCGCTGCCCAGCAGCACCTCACCGACCGGCAGCGCGACGAGACGTTGTGACAGGTTGACGATGACGACGATGTCGCCGTCCGGGCTCTCCCGGACGAAACGCAGCACATCGCGGGGACTGTGCAGCCACGTCATCGGGCCGGAGAGCAGGGCCGGCTCGCGGTGCCGGATCGCCAGAGCACGCCGGTAGAGGCTGAGCATGGAGTCCGGGTCGTCCTGCTGCACGGCGACCGACAGCAGCGACCACGAGGCCGGCTGAGGCAGCCACGCTCCGTCGGGGCCGAACCCGAGGGACTCGCCCGCTGGCTCCCAAGGCAGCGGCACCCGGCAGCCGTCCCGGCCCACCTGCGCGCCGCCGCTGCGGTGGAACACCGGGTCGTCACGCAGGGCGTCCGGGATGTCGGTGACCTCCTCCAGACTGAGCTCCTCGCCCTGGTAGAGGTAGGTGCTGCCGGGCAGTCCCAGCGTCAGCAGCGCTGCGGCGCGCGCGCGGGTGCGCCCGAGCTCGACGTCGAGCCCGGTGAAGTCGTACCGGTCGGCCGACCAACGCTCGCGCTGGCGTGGTGGCCGACCGAAGCGGGAGACGTGGCGAGGGATGTCGTGGTTGCTCAGCACCCATGTCACCGGTGCCCCGACGTCGGCAGCCGACGCCGCCGCGCTCTCGATGGCCGACCTCAGGCCGACGGCGTCCCAGTCGGGGTCGACCAGCTCGAAGGCAAAGGAGGTGTGCAGCTCGTCCGGGCGCAGGTACAGGGTGAGCCGAGCAGGGTCATCGACCCAGACCTCCCCGACGAACATCCGCGGCTCGGGGTAGGAGTCCGCCAGTGCCCGCCAACCCCGGTAGATCTCGTGCACACCGGGACGGTCCCAATGGGGGTGGTCCTGGGGGGCGGGCTCGAGCAGCAGGCCCTCGGCGTCGATCCCCAGGTCAGGCAGCGCCGGGTCCTTGACCAGTCCGTGCCCGACGTCGATACGAAATCCGTCGACGCCGCGGTCGAACCAGAACCGAAGCACGTCCAGGAACTCCGCAACGACCTCGGGGTTGGACCAGTTGAGGTCCGGCTGGCTCTCGTCGAACAGATGCAGGTACCACTGGCCGGGGCGGCCGTCCGGCTCGGTGACCCGTGTCCACGCCTGCCCGCCGAAGGTGCTGCGCCAGTTGTTCGGTGGCAGGGAACCGTCGGGGCCCTGGCCGTCACGGAACCAGTACCGGGCCCGCTGCGGGCTTCCCGCCGGGGCGGCAAGGGCGGCGGTGAACCAGGCGTGCTCCGACGAGGTGTGGTTGGGAACGATGTCGGCGATCACCCGCAACCCGAGCGCGTGCGCTTCGGCGATCATCGCCTCCGCCTCGTCCAGGGTGCCGAACAGGGGATGGATGTCGCGGTAGTCGGCCACGTCGTACCCGCCGTCGCGCAGCGGGGACGGGTACCAGGGGTTCACCCAGATGGCGTCGACACCGAGCCAGGCCAGGTAGGGCAGCCGCGAGCGCAGCCCGGCGAGATCGCCGGTGCCGTCGGCGTCGCCGTCGGCGAAGGAGCGGATGTAGACCTGGTACACCACGGCCGTCCGCCACCACGCAGTCATGGGTCCCAGACGCTACCCGGGCTCGGCAGCCGGTCGCGCCCTCAGCCGGCGGTGTTCACCATCGACAGCGCAGCGCGCTGCAGGTACTCCCAGAGCACGGCCTCGTGGGCTGAGTCGAGGGTCTGGTCGGCGACCAGGGCGTCGATCGCCGCCCGCATGTGCGCAAGCCACCGCACGCGCGCGTCGTGGGTGACCGGGAAGGGTGCGTGACGCATCCGCAGCCGGGGATGGCCGCGCTGCTCGGCGTAGGTCGTCGGTCCGCCCCAGTACTGCTCGAGGAACATTCGGAGCCGGTCCGCGGCCGGTCCCAGGTCGTCCTCGGGGTACATCGGCCGAAGCACCGGGTCGGCGGCCACACCCTGGTAGAAGGCGGCCACCAGCCGCCGGAACGTCTCGTGCCCGCCCACCGCGGTGTAGAAGGACTCCGCCATCTCCTCGTCCACGCTAGCGGCGGCGCGTCTGGAAGCTCACGGTCACCTCGTCACCGACCGTGATGCCGTTGGCGCCCCTCACCCGCGCATTGAGCGCGATGAACTGCGTCCCGTCCCCCATCGGCAGCAGCGACGTGGCCCACTCGCTGCGTGCGAGCCGTGCGGTGATCGCGACCAGGCCCCGATCGGCCAGACCGGCCACGTCCTCGGTGATCTCGCGCGGCACCCGCACGTAGTACCAGCCGCCCTGCTGGGGAAACTGCTCCACCCGGGCGGTGACGCTGTAGACCTCCGTCACGTCCTGCACCCTTCCATCCCTGCGCCGGGCGCGCTACGGCACAATCGGGCCATGGCCACACGTATCGCGAACGCACACTGGGAAGGCGGGCTGTTCGACGGGGCCGGTCGGGTGTCGTTGGACTCCTCTGGAGTCGGCAGCTTCGACGTCTCCTGGCCGTCCCGCGCGGAGGAGCCGGCAGGCCGGACGTCGCCGGAGGAGCTGATCGCGGCGGCGCACTCGTCCTGCTACTGCATGCAGCTCTCGCTGACCCTTGCCGAGAAGGGGACGCCACCGGAGTCCATCGACGCCCGAGCCGAGGTGACCTTCGTGCCCGGCACCGGCATCACTACCTCGCACCTGACGGTGCGTGCCGTCGTACCCGGCAGCAGCGCCGAGGCCTTCGCCGAGGCAGCCGAGGCGGCCAAGTCAGCCTGCCCGGTGAGCCAGGCGCTGGCGGGTGTCACCATCAGTCTGGACGCGGCGCTGACCTAGCCTGATCGTCGCTGGCGCGCCGCTCGCGTGGGGTGCCCAACGGCAGCCATCGGCCGGTGGCCTTCTTGCGCTCGAGGCGTTCGGCCTCTCTGGCGACGTTGCGCTGCATGCCGCCGAAGACGATCCCGTGGAATGGGGCCACGCTCCACCAGTACGCCTGGCCGCTCAGGCCGTGCGGGTAGAACAGCGCGCGCTGGGTGAACACCGTCTCGCCGGCGTCGTTGGTGGAGATGCCCAGCTCCAACCAGGCGCGACCGGGCAGCCGCATCTCCGCGCGGAGCCGAAGCAGCCTCAGGTCGATGACCTCCTCGACCCGCCACCAGTCCAGGGCGTCGCCGACGTGCAGGTCGTAGGGGCTGCGTCGACCCCGACGCAGTCCCGGCCCTCCGGAGAGCCGGTCCATCACCCCCCGCACGCCCCAGGCCAGCGACCAGGAGTACCAGCCGTTGGCGCCACCGATGCCCTCGATGACCTGCCACAGCGCCTCGGGGGAGGCGTGCACGACCCGGGAGCGCTCGTCGACGTAGAGGTCGCCGCCGGCCCAGTCCGGGTCGGACGGCAGCGGGTCGGACGGTGCCCCCCTGAGCTCCGAGTCCGACCACCGGGTGGGGACGTCTCCGCGTCGGATCTTGTCCAGGGCGAGCTCGACCGCACGCTCGAAACCGGTCAGCCCGTCAGGAGGGTCGGGGATGTACTGCGCGATGTCGTGCTCCCGGCACACGACGGTGTTCCGCAGGCTCTGCACCAGGGGCCGGGCGATCGCGTTCGGCACTGGTGTGACGATCTGCACCCAGTGGCTGGACAGGCCCGGCGTGAGCACCGGGACGCGAATGATGCGCCGCTTGGGTAGACCCACGACGTGGGCGTAGCGCTGCATCATCTCCTCGTAGGTGAGCACGTCGGGCCCGCCGATGTCGAACGGCCGGTTCACGTGCGCGGGGAGGTCGGCCGCGTGCACGAGGTAGTACAGGACGTCGCGAACCGCGATGGGCTGGATGCGGGTCTGCACCCAGATCGGTGTGGTCATCACAGGCAGCCGCTCGGTGAGGTAGCGCAGCATCTCGAACGACGCGCTGCCGCTCCCGATGATCACGGCCGCCTGGAGCACCGCCGTCGGGACACCGCTGGCGATCAGGATCTCCCCGACCTCCTGCCGGCTGCGCAGGTGAGGGCTCAGCTCCTCGTCCTCCGGGACGAGCCCGCTCAGGTAGATGATCCGCTTCACACCGGCGTCCCTGGCCGCCTCGGCGAAGGTCCGGGCCGCCCGTCGGTCGAGCTCTTCGAAGTCGTGGCCCTTCCCGATCGCGTGGACGAGGTAGTAGGCGACGTCGACGTCGCGCAGCGCCTCCCGGATGACGGGGAGGTCGAGCACGTCCGCGTGCGCCAGCTCCACGCGGTCCGCCCACGGCTGGTCACGCAGCTGGATCAGCTGGCGGGCCCCCGCGCGGACGGTGAACCCGGCATCGAGAAGCTCCGGGACCAGACGTCCCCCGATGTACCCCGACGCTCCGGTGACCAGTGCACGCATACCTGAGAGTGTGGCGAACCAGTCCATGACCAGCACGTCGGAGGCCGCGCGGCGCTCCAGGTCCTCGCAGGCCTAGCCGTTGCGCACCCAGACCGACCGCTGCGGGAACGGGATCTCCACGCCCTCGGCGTCGAAGCGAGCCTTGATCCGCTGCCGCAGCTCGCGGGCCACCGCCCACTGCTGCCCGGGCAGGGTCTTGAGCACCAGACGGATCACGATGGCGTCGGCGGCGATGCTCTCCACCCCCCACACCTCCGGGTCCTCCAGCAGCAACTCGCCCCACTCCTCGTCCTCGTTGAGCCGGCGCGCCTCGTCCTCGAGCAGCTCGCGCACTCGGGCGATGTCCGAGCTGTAGGCGACACCGACGTCCAGCAGGGCCCGTGACCAGTTCTGGCTCATGTTGCCGACCCGGATCACCTCGCCGTTGCGCACGTACCACACCACACCGTCGACCGACCGCAGCCGGGTGACCCGCAGCCCGACGTCCTCGACGGTGCCGGTCGCCTCGCCCATGTCGATCACGTCACCCACGCCGTACTGGTCTTCCAGCAGCATGAACACCCCAGAGAGGAAGTCGGCCACCAGAGTCTGGGCGCCGAAGCCGAGCGCGACGCCGACGATCCCTGCGCTGGCCACCAGAGGGGCGAGGTTGAAGCCCCACTCGCCGAGGATCATGAGGAACGCGATCGTCAGGATGACCACCGAGCCAACGTTCTTGAGCAGCCGGCCCAGGGTGTTGGCGCGCGTCTGCCGGCGCTGCACGTCCACCGAGTCCGCGCCGAGCGTCTCGCGCGCCGTCGTGCCGATACCGACCTTGCCGAGGTCTGTCTCGGACGCCTTGGTCAGGCCCCTGACGAACCCGTTTATGACCCGGTTCAGGACCACGCGCAGCACGAGGGCGACGACGAGGATGATCACGCTGCGCAGCACGGGGCCCGTGGCCAGGTCGACCCACCAGGCAACATCGGTGACGTCGCCGTCGAGGTCGACCGGTTCGACCAGACTGGTGGGCGCTGGGGTCTCCTCGGCGGCGGACGCGGGAAGGGCACTGATGGGGGTGGCGGGCTGGGACATGGCCCGACAGGGTAGGGGGCGGGAGTGACACCCCGGCGAACCGAGGAGCGGCCCTGGTGGACGACCTGAGCGCGCTGTCCGCGCTGGATCTCGCAACTGCGGTGCGGTCGCGGGAGGTGTCGGCGCTCGAGGTCGCCGAGCACACCCTGTCTCGGGCGGAGGCCCTGGACACGAGGTTCGGGCTGTTCGTGACCCAGACCGCGGACCTGGCACTGGACCAGGCACGGTCGTCCGATCGGACGCTGCGGGAGACGCTCGAGCCGGGCGACCTACCCCCGCTGCTCGGGGTGCCCTGCCCGGTCAAGGACCTCGACCGGGTCGCCGGGGTGCGCTGGACCGCTGGCAGCGCCGCCTTCGCCGACCGGACCGCCGACGTCGACGACGGCGTGGTCACCCTGCTACGGGCGGCGGGCACCCTCATGACCGGCAAGACGAACACCCCGGAGCTTGGCCTGCCCTGCTACACCGAGCCTGACGTGGCGCCGCCGGCGCGTACCCCGTGGGACGAGCAGCGCTCGGCCGGCGGGTCGAGCGGAGGTGCTGCAGCGGTGGTGGCCGCCGGGATCGCACCGATAGCCCAGGGGTCGGACGGCGGCGGCTCGATCCGCATCCCCGCGAGCGCTTGCGGGGTGGTGGGCCTGAAGACCACCCGGGGGCGCATCAGCCCGGGTCCGCACGGGGTCGACGTGTCCGGGCTCTCCGGCACAGGACCGCTGGCCCGCACCGTCGCCGACGTCGCCGCGCTGCTCGACGTGCTGGTTCGCCGGTGGCCCGGCGACGTCACCTCGCTGCCTCCCCCGGAGACGACCTTCCTGGACGCCACCCGACGCCCGTCCCCTCGGCTTCGCATCGGTCTGCTGACGACTCCGGTCATCGCGGCGGACGCTGTCGTGCACCCGGCGTGCCGAGCGGCCGCTGAGGATGCGGCCGGGCTGCTGGCCGACCTGGGCCACCACGTCGAGCCGGTCGGCCCGCCGTTCCCTGCGCAGGAGTGGTCCGCGTTCTCCGCCGTGTGGTCCTCGCTGGCCGCCTCAGCCCCGATACCAGCCGAGCGGGAGCACCTGCTGCGGCCCCTGACGCGCTGGCTGCGTGAGCAGGGTCGGTCCACTTCGGCGGTCGACCTGCTCACCGGCCTCGCGGGCATGCAGGTGATTTCTCGGCAGGTCGCCACGGTCTGGGGAGACCTCGACGTGGTCGTCAGCCCGACGCTGGCCGACCTCCCGGCGCCGGTGGGGGCGCTGCGCGACGACGACGACCCGGCAGCAGACTTCGCGGCCCAGACCCGGTTCACGCCGTGGACCAGCGTGTGGAACCTCGTCGGTCGTCCGGCAATGTCGCTGCCACTGAGCTGGCACCACAGCGAGGATCACCTGCTCCCGATCGGGGTGATGCTCGGCGGCGGCTTCGGCGCGGAGGAGTCGCTGCTGTCACTGGCCGCCGAGCTCGAGGCGGCACGTCCGTGGCACCACCGTTACCGGAGTCTGTGGCAGACGTGGCCGGGAGTCGGGCAGACTCGGGCCTCGTGACCGACCCCTGGCCCGAGTTGTACGAGTTGGCTGCCGCATGCGGAGTCGCGACGGAGTACTGGGACTGGCAGGACAGGCATACCGTCGTCTCGGCAGAGACGATCATCGGCGTCCTGGCGGCACTGGGTGTCGACGCCTCGACCCGGGAGGCGACCGAGGTGGCGCTGTACTTCCGCTGGCTGGACCGATGGCAACGCATGCTGCCGCCGTGCCTGGTCACCCGGCAGGGCTGGAGCCCCTGGTTCGGGGTCCACGTGGACCACGGCGCCGACGTCACGGTGTGGGTCGAGACCGAGGACGGCTCGCGTCGGCACGACGTCCACCAGCAGGATCACTGGGTGAACCCTGAGACGGTCGACGGGCGGCTGGTGGGCGAGGCAACCTTCGCCGTTCCCGCCGACCTGCCGACGGGGTACCACCGACTGGTGGCCGAGTCCGGGGGGCAACGCACCCAGTGCCCACTCATCGTCACCCCCGCCTGGGTTGGCCTGCCGGCCGCGCTTGCAGACCGCCGCACCTGGGGGCTGGCTCTCCAGCTGTACAGCGTCCGTTCGCACCGATCGTGGGGCACCGGCGACCTCACCGACCTCACCGACCTCACCACGTGGGCAGCGGTACGCCACGCGGCTGGGTTCGTGCTGGTCAACCCCCTCCACGCGGCCGAGCCGCTCGCCCCGATGGAGCCCTCGCCCTACCTGCCGTCGACCCGTCGCTTCGTCAACCCTCTGTACCTGCGGGTGGAGGCGATCGAGGAGTACGCCTACCTCGACGCGAGTGCCCGCGAGAGCGTCGCTGCCCTGCGCGCGTCCGTGGCGTCGGCGAACACCGCGGACGCCGTCGACCGGGACTCTGCGTGGGCCGCCAAGGACGCTGCCCTTCGGCTGGTGCACCGGGTGCCTCGAAGCCCGGGACGCGACATCTCCTACGAGACGTTCGTGGCCGACCAGGGCGACGGGCTGCTGGCCTTCGCCACCTGGAACGTCCTGGTCGCCGACTACGGACCGGACTGGCACGGCTGGCCCGAGTCGCTTCGCGACCCGTCCTCGTCGGCGGTCGCCGCGGTCCGACAGGAGCGCGCGGACGACTTGGACTACTACTGCTGGCTGCAGTGGGTGCTGGACGAGCAGCTGCGCTGCGTCCAGGACGAGGCACGTGACGTCGGGATGCCGATCGGGCTCATGCAGGACCTCGCGGTCGGTGTCCACCCCAACGGCGCGGACGCCTGGGGTCTTCAGGGCGTCCTTGCGCAGGGGATCTATGTCGGTGCCCCACCGGACGCGTTCAACCAGCAGGGACAGAACTGGACGCAGCCCCCGTGGCGGCCCGACCGACTCGCCGAGACCGGCTACGCCGCGTACCGCGACCTGCTGCGCACCGTCCTGAGGCACGCCGGCGGCCTGCGCGTCGACCACATCATCGGGCTGTTCCGGCTGTGGTGGATTCCCGCGGACCAGCCCCCGACCGCGGGCACCTACGTCCGGTACGACCACGAGGCCCTCATCGGCATCCTCGCACTGGAGGCCGTGCGTGCCGGATCCGTCCTGGTCGGTGAGGACCTCGGGACCGTCGAGCCATGGGTGCGGGACTACCTGCGAGACCGCGGCATCCTCGGGACATCCGTGTTGTGGTTCGAGTACGACGAAGCCGGCCGACCGCTGCACCCCGAGCTCTGGCGTGAGCTGTGCCTGGCCACCGTCACCACCCACGACCTGCCGCCGACGGCGGGGTACCTGGCCGGTGACCACGTCAGGCTCCGGGACGAGCTGGGGCTGCTGACCCGCAGCGTCGAGGAGGAGATGGAGGTCGACGAGCAGGAGCGGCAGGCGTGGCTGGACGTGCTGCGCACCAGGGGACTGCTCTCGCCCGGCGCCGATGTCCCCACCACCATCGGGGCTCTGCACCGGCTCCTCATGCGGTCGCCCGCCCGGCTCATCGGAGTGTCGCTGACCGACCTGGTCGGTGATCGGCGCACCCAGAACCAGCCGGGCACCACAGACGAGTACCCGAACTGGCGTGTCCCGCTGTCCGGGCCGGACGGCCAGGTGCTCACGGTGGAGGACGTGGTGAGCAGCCCGCGCGCCGCAGTCCTGCCCGGTCTCGTCGGCGGACGCTAGCCCGAAGCCGCGGCGGTCGTGGCCGGCGCCAGGGGGCTCTGTGCGGCGTCGGGCATGATCACGGCGCCCCAGGTGTGGTGGATCGTCTCGTCAGAGCGCTGTAGGTGTCGCTATGACGACACCTACGGCGCCCTGATCATCGTGACCACCACCACGCAGGCGCCTTGATCAAGGGTCAGCCACCACCAGGGCGCCTTGATCAAGGGTGAGGCACCACCAGGGCGCCTTGATCATGGCCGGGATGGGCCAGCTAGCCCGCGGCGTCGCACGCCTGGGCGCGCAGCGCCCGCTCGACGTCGGCGGCACCCTCGAGAAGCATCCGTCGCACGGGCCACGGCGTATCCGGCCGGTCGGCGTCGGAACGGGCCTGGTCGACGACCTCCTGCGAGACGACCACGCGGGGGAACAGCCCGGTGATGATCCTCTCCGCGGTGTGGAAGGTGCGCTCGCGCCAGACCGACATGACCGCGTCGAAGTACTGCTGCGCGAACGGGCGCAGCACGTCCACCTGCTCGGGTGGTGCGAAGCCGGCCAGCGTGGCCTCCATCGCGGCGTTGGTCAGCTTGCCCGGCTCCATGATGGCGTCCCACGCCTCCTGCTTGGCCTGGCTGGTGGGGCGAGCCGCTCGCGCGAGGTCGGCCTGCCGTTCCCCGGCGGAGGTGCGGTCCTGCGCGAGTGCGGCCGCGATGTCGGTGTCGTCGGCTCGTCCGCGGATCGCCAGTCGCTGCAGCAGGTGCCATCGCAGGTCTCGATCCAGCACGAGCCCAGGGATGTGGGCTGATCCGTCGAGCATCCCGGAGATCTCCTCCAGGTCCTCCGGCGCGGACGTGGCCGCCGACCATGCGCGGACCAGCGCCAGCTGGTGGTCGCTGCCCGGCTCCGCCTCATGGGCCAGCGTGGACAGCGCCGTCGCCCATCGCCGACGCAGGACGTCGCGTCCCGCGGGGTCGCTGTACGTCTCGACCGCGACCCGGCCCTGCGCGAGCAGCGTCTGCACCACCGAGAGGTCGGACTCACGCCCCACCCCTGACAGCACGAGCGCGACGAACCGGCGAGCCGGCAGCTCGGCGTCGCGGAGCATGTCGGTCAGGCCGGTCCAGGCCAAGGACCGGGCCAGGGAGTCGCCGAGGTCGCCGATGTGACGCTCGAGGGTGTCCAGCGAGGTGCTGTCGAAGCGGATCTTGGTGAAGGTGAGGTCCTCGTCGTTGACCAGCACCAGGTCCGCAGCGGCCAGCCCCACCAGGTGCGGCACCTCGGTACGCGACCCGGTGACGTCGATCTCGATCGACTCACGCCGGGTCAGCCCGTGCGGGCCCCGGTCGTACAGGCCGATGGCGACGCGGTGCGAGCGCAGCGTCGGGTGCTCGCTGGCCGCTTCCTGGTCGATCGCCGCGTAGGCGTACCGGGGCGCCCCCGCGTTGTCGGCCACCTCCAGGACGGGTCGCAGGGTGTTGACCCCGGCCGTGAGCAGCCACTCCTGCTCCCACGCCGAGAGGTCCCGGCCGCTCTCGGCCTCGAGCTCGTCGAACAGGTCGCGCAGCGTCGTGTTGCCCCAGGCATGCCGGCGGAAGTAGCGACGCAGGCCGGCCACGAACGCGTCCCGACCGACCCATGCGACCAGCTGCTTGAGCACGGAGGCGCCCTTGGCGTAGGTGATGCCGTCGAAGTTGACCTCGACGTCCTGCAGGTCACGGATCTCGGCCGAGATGGGATGGGTGGTGGGCAGCTGGTCCTGGCGCAGCGCCCACAGCTTCTCCGCCGACGCGAACGTCGTCCACGCCTGCCTCCAGCGGGTGGCCTCCACCTGGGCCAGCACCGATGCCCAGGTGGCGAAGGACTCGTTGAGCCACAGGTCGTTCCACCACCGCATGGTCACCAGGTCCCCGAACCACATGTGGGCCATCTCGTGGAGGATGGTCTCCGCGCGCCGCTCGTAAGCGGCGTCGGTGACCCGGCTGCGGAACAGGTACTCGTCGCGGTAGGTGATGCAGCCGGCGTTCTCCATGGCGCCGGCGTTGAACTCGGGCACGAACACCTGGTCGTAGGCGCTGAACGGGTAGGGGTGGTCGAAGAGGTCCTCGAAGAAGGCGAACCCGCGACGGGTGACGTCGAGGATCTCGTCCGCGTCGAGGTGCTCCGCCAGGGACGCCCGGCAGTACACCGCCAGCGGGATGGTGCCGTGGGCGCCCTGGTACTCCGAGCGCACGACGTGGTACGGACCGGCACAGATCGCTGTGACGTAGCTCGAGATGGGTGGGGTCGGCTCGAACTGCCAGCACCTCACCCCGTCGCGGGACGGCTCGACGGCCGCCTGCGTGTTCGACACGACCAGCCACGACTCCGGCGCGTCCACGGTGAACGTGAAGCGGGCCTTGAGGTCGGGCTGCTCGAAGACCGCGAACACCCGGCGGGAGTCCGGTACCTCGAACTGCGTGTAGAGGTAGGTCTGCCCGTCGGCGGGGTCGACGAAGCGATGCATGCCCTCACCAGTGGTCATGTACGAGCAGCGGGCCATCACGCGCACCTCGTTCTGCTCGGCCAGCCCGCTCAGGCGCACCCGCGCGCCGTCGAAGGCCGTCTGCGGGTCGAGCGCGGTGCCGTTGACGGTCACCTCGCTGACCTCGGGCGCGACCAGGTCGAGCCAGGTCGAGGCGCGGTCGGCGCTGGCGAAGACGACCGTGGTGGTGGAGCCGAACGTCTCGCCGTCCCCGGTCAGGTCCAGGTGCACGTCGTAGGAGGCGACGCTGACATGGCCCGACCGGGTCTCAGCCTCGTCCCGGGTGAGGTTGGTGCCAGGCATGGCGCCGATCCTGTCAGACGGGCCGGGAACGGCCCGGCGGGCGGTGGCCGGCCGTGGCCCGCACAATGACGTCCATGCCCGTCGACACCGCCCCCCCAGCCTCCGGCGTCCCCTCGGTCCAGCTCTGGTTCGACCCCGTCTGCCCCTGGGCCTGGATGGCGTCGCGCTGGGTGGACGAAGTGGCGCGGCAGCGCGGCCTGGACGTCACCTGGAATGTGATGTCGCTGGCCTACCTCAACGAGGGTCGGGACCTCCCGCCGCCCTACTCCGAGATGATGCAGAGGGCCTGGGGCCCGGTCCGCGTGCTCACCGCCGCGCGGGAGCAGCATGGCCGCGAGGTGGTCAAGCCGCTCTACGACGCTATGGGCACCCGCATCCATCCCCAGGAGCGGGAGGACTGGGACGCTGTCGTGGCCGAGGCCCTGGCCGAGGTG
>CAYHHE010000040.1:0-17934 GCA_964356295.1 uncultured Actinomycetes bacterium
CGGCGCCCCCGTGGGCGCCGCGAGCCCCGCGCTCGTCCAAGGTGTGGCAGGCCGGGTCGGGACGGCCGGGCTCCAGCGGCCGGCGAGGCGGGGTGTGACGGTGCTGGGCACCGACCACGGTGACCGGCGACCCCAGGTCGAGGCACTGGGCGGCACCCTCATCGACATCGACTCCGAGGACGTCCCGACCCGAGTGCGGGACCTCACAGCGGGACGGGGCGTCGATGCCGCATACGACGGCGTCGGGGTCACTGCCCGTCAGTCGTGGCAGGCGCTGAGTCCCAACGGCCGGCTCGTGTGGTTCGGGATGGCGTCCTTCCTGGCCAGAGGTCGGCGCGACCCGGCGGCGACACTGCGGACGCTCGGCTCGGCACTCCCCGTGCTGGGGGCGGGTCTCGGACGCTCAGGGCGCAGCGCCACGCTCTACAGCATCCAGAGCGTGGCCCGCCGACACCCGGACTGGTACCGCCATGACCTCGCCCTGCTGCTGGGCATGGCTGCGCGAGGTGACGTCACGCCGGTGGTGTCCCGGACGGTGTCGCTGCCCGACGCCCCAGCGGCGCTGGCTGCCCTGTCGCGCGGCGAGGTCGCCGGCAAGCAGGTCATCGACGTCGCCGGGTCAGCGCGCTCGTAGCAGGGCGGCCGCCAGCCGTGCGCTGCGGACGAGCACGCGGGTGCGACCGTCGTTGACGACGACCATGGCGGTGCGCCGGCGGTCGGCGTCGACCAGGGCGGTCGCCGACCACAGGCCGTTGGAGCCCTGCTGCCCGAACGACAAGTCAGCCTCGCGCGCGGGTGCCCAGCCCATGGTCATCCCGGGTGCGGCACCGGGCGGACCTGTCAGCAGTCGCTCGACGCTGGCCGGTGCGAGCAGGTCCCCGCCGCCGGTGAGGAAGATCCGCTGGAAGGCACCCCAGTCGGCCAGCGACAGGTGCAGGCGTCCGGCCGGGGTGAGCACGAAGGGGTTGTCGGCGCTCGCGCTGCGGGGGTCGGCTGGTGCTCCGCGGCCGACCACGAGTGAGCCGACCTGCGCGCGTGGGTGGTGCCCCCACACCAGCGGTGGCGGTCCGACACCGGCGGAGGTGATGCCGAGCGGGTCGAGCAGGAGGGTGGCCAGCGCGTCCTCGAACGGCATCCCGGCCACCCGGTCGATGACCGCTCCGATGACGACGTAGCTGAGGTTGGAGTAGCGGAACCTGCCTCTGTTGCGCGGCGGCTCGGCCAGCGTCGAGCGCACCGCTGCGCTGCGCTGCTCAGTCGCGGGCCGCCGGTCGGCGTACGCCCGCCGCATGCCGTCCCTGCTGAGGTTGGCCCGGATCCCTGCCTGGCAGACGAGCGCCTCGTCGATTGTCGGGGCAGCCCACTCCGGGTGGATGTCTCCGGCGAGGTCGCCGAGGAGCTCACGTAGCGGCACGCCCCATGCGGCGTCGCCTCGCTCGACGAGCCGCGCGTACAACGCGGCGGTGATGGCCTTGCCGCACGAACCGATGTGCCACTGGTCGTCCACCGTCACCGGATCGGTGTCGTCACGGCGCCTCGAGCCCAGCACGAAACGCTCGACCACTCCGTCGGCGTCGACCACCGACACGCCCACCGCCGGCACCCCCAGCTGTCCACGGAACCTGATGACCATCCCGTGGGTGCGACCGCCGGTCGTCGCCGTCATCTCTCCTCCGACGAACGCCTCGAGGACGAGGATGTCCTGCACCGCGTCCAATGCCGGGACGTCGGCGACACTCGGTGAGCTCGCACGACAGTGGAGGTCAACGAAGCCCGACTTGCCGCCGCCGCCAAGCCGATGCAGGAGCGGATTCGAAGGCCGGCGATCTCCGCGTCCATCTGCTCGGCAAGGATCCGGGCCTCTGGCCCTTCGATGCTCACATCACCCCCGTGTGATCACGGTCACGGTGCAGCGCCGCTGAGCTCATCGGCGATGCTGCGCGCCCAGGCGTCGATCTCCTCCCAGTCGCGGAAGTCACCCTCGGGCAGCAGCTCGCGTCCTGCGGGCAGCGTGCGCATCGCCTTCTCCGGAAGGGTCAGGCGCGATGGGTCGAGCGCCCCGAAGAAGACCCGGTGCTCGCGCGGGTGCAACGCGTCGGCCAGCTCGGGCAGCTCCTTGGGCTTGGCCGCCTCCTTGAGGTCCTGCCCCTTGCCGTCGGTCGGGCTGTCCCCCAACGGGCCGCTGCTGAACAGCCACACCGGACGCCCACCGACCACCGGCTCCAGCCGGTGGACGAGCTCGGTGGCCTCCTTGCGCCAGTGGGCGATGTAGGTGGCGCTGCCGATCACGAACCCGTCGTACCCGCTGCCATCGGCGACCTGGTCGGCTGAACGCACATCGGCGGTGTGCCCGGAGTCGGTCAGGGCGGCGCCGATACGTTCGGCGATCCCCTGGGTCGCTCCGTGCTTGGTGGCGTACGCGACGAGAACGCGCATCGTTGACTCCTTCCAGTACCGGGGCTCACCCGGACGCTTCCAGGTGGCGCTTGAGTCCCGCCCCGATGCGTCGCTCCGCGCGCGACGCGACCGGGCCCATCAGCGGCCCAACCGTGCGCAGCCAGCCCTTGGGACGCACCTGCCAGTCCCAGGACATGTGCGGGTGCCGTCCCGCTCGGGGACGAACATGATGGCGCCAGTGGTCTCCATCAGAGCCAGCGTCGCTCGCGAGCCGAGCCGACGGGGCCGGTCGAACTCGGTGACCTCGACGAGCATCTCGATGGCTGAGCTCCCCATCAGGGCACGGAAGCGGGTCCCGAGCCCGATCGGCGGCTCGGTCAGCATGTCGACGCTTCGCATGGCGGGGTTGAACGACGGCTCGTTGCGGGTGTCGGCGACGGTGGCGAAGACCCGCTCCGGGGTCGCCGCGATCCACGTCTGCCCCGTCACACGAGTCACGCGGGTCGCCTCCGAGCGTCGAGATTGGCCTCGCCACACGAGAATGTGCCGTGAGGGTGGGGCGGCCCAGGGTCGAAAGGACCTCGACCATCCTCGGGCACCGCACGGGCACAGCCAGGGCAGCCTGACGCCTCCTGTCGGTCTGCGCGTCATCGCGTAGCAGTGGTGAGCCGGGTCCGAGGAGCGGTGATGACGCGCGTCGCGGCGCTGGAGCCTCAGCAGTGGGAAGCGGCGTCGGGACTGCTCGCACGCGCGTTCGTCGACGTCCCGCCCCTGCCGGCGATGATCCCCGACGTATCGCGCCGCATGGCGATGCTGCGGGCCATGCTCGGGTCTGCGGTGCGGGCCAACCTTGGCCATTCCGCTTTCGAAGAGGCCGCTGCGAGTCCTCCCGCGCGCCATCGCCCAGCTCCGGACGGCCTCGGTGCTACGGCTGAAGCGACGCCAGGTCAGGGGGCACGTCCACGGCATGCTCGCGCAGCGCTGCAAGGGGCACCAGTTCCAGCACGGCCTCATTCGTCGAGGCCAGCACCACCGGGGTAGCCACTCCGTCCTGGTAGGCCCGAGCCCAGTTCATCGCGGTCACGCACCACCGGTCGCCCGGTACCAGTCCGGGGAACCGGTACTGCGGCATCGGCGTGGACAGGTCGTTGCCGATGCTGCGCTGATGGTCGAGGAACTCCGCGGTCACGACGGCGCAGATGGTGTGGCTGCCAGCGTCTTGCGGGCCGGTGTGGCACGACCCGTCGCGAAAGAAGCCGGTCATCGGGTCGGTGCCGCACGGCTCGAGGTTGCTGCCCAGCACGTTGCGTTCCCTCACTCGGCCATCATCCCGCGACCGTGAGCTGCCGCGAAGCCTGCCGCGCTGTCAGTTGGCGCCGAGAGCAGCGAAGGCCTCGTAGACCATCCAGGCCGGCCAGAACAGTCCCTGGAACAGCACGAGCACGTACTCCCAGAACGAGTCCGCCTGCTGCCAGAAGTACACCCAGGCCCCGAATATGCCCAGGCCGTAGAGCGCGCCACCGCCTGCCGCGGCACCGGCGTTGCTGTTGCTCATCGACATCCGCCTCCGTCTCGACTCCTGTGATGATCCTCGGCTGATCGGGACACGCATGAGGCGAAGGTCAGTTGTGCGCCCCCGCTGAACTCGCGGCACCAGCCCTGGGCCCAGGGCAGGGCCCGGGCCGGCGCTGTCACCGCTGGGCTCTCATGCCGCGCCCAGTCGGTTCAGCAGCACGCGGGACGAGGCTCGGGCGACACGTCGATCGTCGTCGCGGCTCATGCTCGTCAGGTGCGCCGCCGTGACGCCTGCGTTGCGGGCGACCTGGGACCGAACCGAAGGGTCGGGGTCGCCGAGGAGAGTGTGCAGTGTCGTCGCGGAGGCTCGTCTGTTGCGTGCGGCGAACTGCCTGACACGCGGCTGCGGGTCGCGGACCAGGTGCTGGAGTACGGCGTCATCAGCACGTCGGGCAGCCTCGACGCGCAGGTCGAGCGGCAGGCCGTCCAGCACGGACACGATGGCGGGATCGGCCAGCAATCCGCTGGCGGCCCATCCGGTCGCCGCCACCAGCTGGCGAAGGACCGTCGGCGACATGATCTCGGCGTAAGGATCACCGTTGGGCCCGCGCCCGGGCCACTTCACCGGGGCGCGCGCCGCGCGCTCGGCCATCAGCGCGTCGAACAGGGCGAGCTGCGACCGGCTCATCGCCTTGATGCCGTCCGGCGCGGAGGCGAGCACTCCCAAGTGACGCAGCCAGTGACCGAGTGGGTCTGCTGCCTGCAGCATGCAGGCGGCCACCTGCTGCATACCTGCCTGGACGGTCTGGGCCGGGAACCAGCCTCGGACGGCCATGATGGCTCGCCACCAACGCTCGATCAGCGGGTACGCGTGGGTCGAGTGTCGTGCCCGGGACACCAGAGCGTCCTCGAGTTCCTCCAGTCCCAGCGTGAGGGCCGCGAGAGCTACGTCATCGGGGGTGAACGGATTGAGCACCAGAGCGAGCCGGTGAGGGCGCGCCGGACAGCGCAGGTGCGGCTCCGCGAGCTCTCGATCGAGTGGCGCCATGGTCAAGGCGAACCGTGCACCGGTATCGCGCACGCCGAAGGACGGCCAGCGGATGTCGCGGAACCAGCCGAGCTCCGAATGGCTGAGGCAGCGTCCTGAGACACGGACGAGTCTGCACAGGTCCTGCGGGGTGAGCAGGGCGAATCGGACGTCAACATCGTCGAGGACCGTCCGCGGTCCGTCGACGAGGTATTCCGACAGCACCGCCAGCCGGACCGAGCCGAACGTCGCCACCGGTGCCGGGTAGGCGCCGGGGCCGGCGAGCATCCCTGCCAGCGCTTGGCGCGCCTGGGCCCGGGTGGTGCGGTCGGGTACGTCAGCACGCAACCGTTGCCAGGGGTCGTCCCAGCCGTCCATGGGCCACCCCTGGAGGGCGGGTGGCTCCGCCGCGAGCCTCGCCGGCTCCGGTTCGCGCGCGCGGAGTCGAAGCAAGGCGATGAACACCCGCAGGACCGTTCGGTCCAGGTAGTCATCGCGGGAGACACGGCGGTAGATCCGCGCCAGACCGAGCGGATCGGCCACCGCCACCGCACGACGCAGCACCCAGATGAGGTGCCAGCTCTGCTTGGCGATCCCGAACGCCATGCTGGTGTCGAGCAGGGCCAGCTCCGTCCACCACTCGCGGGCCCGTGCTCCCGGTGCCCCCACCGGGACCTGGTAGTCCGGCTCCTCCCAGGGGTCGTGGTACGGGACGACCCACTGGTTCAGGTGCTGCGACACCACCGCCGCGAAGTCCTCGAACGATGTGTGCGGGTTCGAGGCCAGAGCCGCAGCGTCCGCGGCAGCGGACGGCGCGTCGGGGTGCCGGGCCGTGTGCAGAAGGTAGATCACCGCCGCTGAGTGCGTCATGTCGCGGCAGGTGGCCAGCCACTGGTGGCGGTGATCGTCGTCAGGTGTGTCCGCACCCTTGGAAGGTCGAGGGTTCGCGCCGAGACGGTGGGCTGGGGTCATGGGGCGAGGGTCGCCTGGGGTCCCGACACAATGGCCGGCCGGCAGCCGCTCGGCGAGATCGGATGGTTCTGTCGGACCTCTGCGGTCTCATGGTGCTGCCGACCCGCGCTGCACCCCGTCCTCCGCACACCACCCGACCCGAATGGGGGGACCGCCATGAGCACCTACACCGACACCGTCACTGCTCTCTCGCTGTGCCTGGCCGCCGGCGAGCCCGTCGTGCTGTGGGGACCTCCCGGCACGGGAAAGACTTCCGTCGTGGAGTCCCTCGCCGCAGCGAACGGGTGGGTCTGCGAGACAGTCATCGCCTCCGTGCGGGAGCCCAGCGACTTCGCCGGGCTGCCGGTGGTCAACGGCGAGGGCGCCGTGCGGCTCGCCCCGCCCGCCTGGGCCACCCGCATCGAGCAGGCCGGCGGTGGGGTGGTGTTCTTCGACGAGATCACCACCGCACCCCCGTCGGTGCAGGCCGCCCTGCTGCGACCACTGACCGACCGGTGGGTCGGCGACATCCGGCTGCCCGAGGCGACCCGGTTCGTCCTCGCCGCGAACCCCCCGGAGATCGCCGCGGACGGCTGGGAGCTGTCCGCGCCACTGGCCAACCGGTTGGTCCATCTGGACTGGTCGCTCCCCGGTGACGTGGTCGCCGGCGGACTGGCCCAAGGGTTCCGGGTCGTCGAGGTCCCCGACCTCGACCCGTCCCGGGTCGCCGGGGAGGAGCAGCAGGCCCGCATCCTCGTCGGGGGGTTCCTGCACCACCGCCGGGACCTGGTGGTCCGAGCCACCCAGGAGCGCATGGACAGCACCCGCGCCTTCCCCACCCCCCGCACCTGGGAGAAGGCCGCCCGGCTGCTCGGTCACGCCCAGGCCGCGGGAGCGTCGGACGCCGTGGCCCGCGTCCTGCTCTCCGGGGCGCTCGGGCAGGCCGCGACCATCGAGTTCCTGCAGTGGCAGCGCAGCCTGGACCTGCCCGACCCGGAGGAGATCCTGCGCGACCCCCGCTCGTTCGTCGCTCCGACCCGTCCGGACCTCGTCCACCCCATCGCGTCCAGCCTGCTGGCCGCCCTGCGGGACCGACCGACCGCTGCCCGGGCGTGCGCGATGGAGCACGCCTTGGTGATCATGGCCGACGGCGGGCACATCGACGCGGTCTACACCGCCGCGGCCGGGCTAGCGCGGCTGCGTCCCAAGGGCTGGCACCCCGAACCGCCGTTCGTTGTCGCCTTCGCCCAGCTCGTCGGCGCCCTCGGCGACCTCAAGGCGGCCTGATGACCACCTCGGCACCAGTCCTGGACGTCGGCCTGGCGATCCGTGCCGGGCGCGTGCTGGCGATGCGCCACGCGCCCTACCTGGCGACGGCGCTGCTGCGCATGGTCATCGTGGAGACCGAGGCCTGCCCCACCGCGGCCACCGACGAGCGATGGCGCTTCTACATCAACCCAGGCTTTGCGGCGGGGCTCACCGTCGAGCACCTGGCCTACGTGTGGCTGCACGAGGTCAGCCACTGCCTGCGTGCCCACCCCGAGCGCTGGCGCGCCCTGAATGAACCCGACGCACCGCATGTGCTGTTCAACATCGCCGGCGACGCCCTCATCAACGCCGACATCGACCAGTTGTGTCCCCACGCCCTTCCGGATCGTGTGCAGCTCACCGACGTGCCGGTGCCAGGTGCCCACCGGGGCATGCCGGTCGAGGAGCTCTACCGGTTGCTGCTGCGGCATCAGCAGGACGGATCCCCGGGCGGGTCCGTGCTCCAGCCCGGTCACGACTGCGGCTCAGGTGCCGCTGGTGGACACCGCCCCTGGGAGCTCCCCGACACCGGGGCCGCCGACGGGTCCGTCGACCCCGCCGACGCCGACCTGATCAGAGACGTGGTGGCCACCGACATCGACCGGCACCACACCAGCCACGGCAACGTCCCGGCAGGACTTCGACGCTGGGCCGGTGAGCGGCTCCAGCCGATCGTGGACTGGCACCGCGAGCTCCGCGCCATCATCAGCACGCAGATCGCCCAGCACGCCGGCCGCCGCGACTACTCCTACCGCCGACCGTCTCGCCGCCGCGTCCCTGGCGTCGTCCTCCCCGGCATGGTGGGCGCGGCGCCGCCCTCGGTTGCCGTCGTCATCGACACCTCCGGATCGATGCAGCCCGCCGATCTCGCCCGCGCGCTCGCCGAGACCGGCGACCTCGTGCGCCGCCTTGGCCGCAACAAGCACGGCGTCCGGGTCTTGACCTGCGACGCCGCCGTCCACACCGCCCAGGTCGTCCGCGACGTCCGGCAGGTCGCACTCGTCGGCGGTGGAGGCACGGACATGGCCGCCGGGATCGACTCGGCGCTGGCCCTCACACCGCAACCCGACCTGATCGTCGTCATCACCGACGGATGGACGCCATGGCCGAGCGAGCCCCCCCCGGGTGCCTGTCGTGGCCGTCCTGACCCAGGACGACGCATCGGTCCGGCCACCGGACTGGCTGCGCACGGTCGACGCGGCGCCACGGGTGTGACGTCGCTGCGGCCTTGTGTCGGACCGTCGCCCTACCGTGGACGTACACACGGAGGAGGGGGCACGTGGACCACGACCACCTGACGTCGCTGCTGCGGCTCCACCCTGGATGGCGGCTGCTTCGCGCCGGCAACGCCGCCTTCGTCGCCACAGTCCTGCACCACGTGTTCGTCGCTGGGAAGGCCCGCACCGTGACCGAGGCAGTCCTGCTGGAGGCGGTCGACGACGAGCTGTACCGCCAGCGTCGCCTCGACCCGGAGGCGCTGCCCCGCAGCGCCAAGGAGTACGTGACCGAGTGGGGGTCCCCGGAGAAGGGATGGCTGCGCTCGTTCTACCCCGCCGGGTCGGACCTGCCGTCCTACGACCTCACGCCGGCCGCGGAGAAGGCCCTCGGGTGGCTCGAGTCGCTGACGCAGCGCAGTTTCGTGGGCACGGAGTCGCGCCTGCTGACCGTCTTCCAGCTGCTCCGACAGATCGTCGAGGAGTCCCAGGACGACCCCGCCGAACGGCTGGCGGCACTGCGCCGGCGGCGCGCCGAGATCGACCAGGAGATCGCCCGGGTGGAGAGCGGGCAGGTCAAGGTGCTCGACGACACCGCCGTGCGGGACCGCTTCCAGCAGTTCACCGCCACGTCCAGGGACCTGCTGTCGGACTTCCGCGAGGTCGAGGAGAACTTCCGCACCCTCGACCGGGGCGTCCGGGAGCAGATCGCCGCCTGGGACGGTGCCCGCGGCTCACTGCTGGACGAGGTGCTCGGGGAGCGCGAGGTGATCTCCGGCTCCGACCAGGGCGTCTCCTTCGGGGCCTTCTGGGACTTCCTCATGGCCTCCGACCGGCAGGACGACTTCGACCGGCTGCTGGACGCCGCGCTCGCGCTGCCGGCCCTCCGGGACGCCGACCCGGCGCTGCGCTACGTGGTCGCCGACTGGCTTCGCGCTGCCGGAGCGGTCCAGGCCACGGTCGCGCAGCTCTCTCACCAGCTGCGACGGTTCCTCGACGACCGCGCATACCTGGAGAACCGCCGCATCGTCGGGTTGATGCGCTCCATCGAGGCCCGAGCCTTGCGGCTGCGGGACGACCCACCCGCCGGCGCCGTCATGGTGGTCGAGGAGGCGAAGGCCGACGTCTGGCTGCCCATGGCCCGGCGGATGTACGCCCCTCCCCCACGCATCACGCTCGACACCGCGCCCGTGGAGGCCGGAGACGAGGACGTGCCGACCGACGAGCTGTACGACCTGGTCACGGTCGACCCCGAGAGGCTGCGCGGCTCGGTTGCGCTCACGTTGAGCGGCCGCGACCAGGTCACGCTCGGCCAGGTGCTCACCGAGCACCCCGCCGAGCATGGCCTGGCCGAGGTGGTTACCTACCTCGCCGTCGCCGACGGTGACGAACGGGCCGTCTTCCACCCGTACGAGAGCGAGCCGGTCTCCTGGCAGACCGACGACGGGCCGGTCTCCGCCGAGGTCCCGCTGGTCATCTTCACCGGAGGTCCCGATGAGTGAGCCGACGCTGACCCACGCCGTGGTGCCGCTGATGCGCGGCATCGTCCACGCCGAGGACCACCCGAGCGCCTGGGAGGCGGTGCTGCGGCTGGCCCCGCAGGTGCACGACTACCTGCGCCCGCTCGGGCTGGACGTGCGGGTCGATGAGTCCGAGGGCTACGCCTATGTCGTCCCGGTCGACCCCGGTGACGACGAGCCGGACCTGCCCCGGCTGGTCGCCCGCCGACAGCTGTCCTATCGGGTCAGCCTGATGCTCGCCCTGCTGCGTCGCCGGCTGCTCGAGCTCGACTCCCAGGGAGGGGAGACCAGGCTGGTTGTCAGCCGCGACGATGCCGTCGAGCTCGTCCGCACCTACCACCCGGCACGTGCCCAGGAGGCGAAGATCGCCGACGCGGTCGAGGCCGACCTGAACAAGATCGTCGAGATGGGGTTCCTGCGCCGGATGCGCGGTCACTCCCACACCTACGAGGTGCGGCGGGTGCTCAAGGCCTTCGTGGACGCGCAGTGGCTCGCCGACTTCGACCAGCGACTCGCCGCCTACTCCTCCGACGAGGAGGCCTCGTGACCGACGACATGGAGCTCGCACTGTTCGGCGAGCGTCACGTGGGGTTCCGCCTGCAGCGGTTCGAGGTGCGCAACTGGGGCACGTTCGACCGCCAGGTCTGGTCGCTGCGGCTGGACGGCGACAACGCGCTGCTCACCGGCGACATCGGGTCCGGCAAGTCCACACTGGTGGACGGGCTCACCACGCTGCTGGTGCCACCGGGCAAGATCTCCTACAACAAGGCAGCGGGCGCGGAGTACCGGGAGCGGAGCGTCACCTCCTACGTCCTGGGCCACTACAAGTCCGAGCGCGGGTCCGGGACGACGGCCAAGCCGGTCGCACTTCGCGGTCTCGACCAGTACTCCGTCGTGCTGGCCGTGTTCGGCAACACCGCACTCGGCCAGGCAGTGACACTGGCGCAGCTGTTCTGGTTCCGCGACCACTCCGGAGTCCCGGCGAAGCTGTTCGTCGTGGCCGACGGGAGTCTGTCGATCAGTACCGACTTCGCCGACTTCGGCGGGGACGTGTCAACCCTGCGGGCCCGGCTGCGAGCGTCCGGGGCGACGGTGTACGAGGCCTTCGCGCCGTACGCGCAGGACTTCCGACGCCGCTTCGGCATCGCGCACCCCCAGGCACTCGACCTGTTCCACCAGACGGTGTCGATGAAGTCAGTCGGCAACCTGACCGACTTCGTCCGTGAGCACATGCTCACCCCGCCAGACGTGCAGCCCCGCATCGCCGCCCTCGTCACCCACTACCAGGACCTGACTCGCGCCCACGACGCGGTGCTGACGGCCAAGGCCCAGGTCGACGCGCTGGCTCCCATCGTCGAGGACCTGACCGCCCACGCCACCGCAGTCGACGACGCCGGGCTGCATCGGCTGCTGCGGGACGCCCTGCGTGCCCGCGTCGTGGCGCACAAGCTCGACCTGCTTCGCGACCGCGTGCACCGCCGCCACGCCGAGCTCGAGCGTCTGGAACGACGGCGTGAGGAGACCGATGCGCGCAACGCCGAGGCCCAGCGCAGCGTGGCGGACCTGCGGGCGGCCATCGCCACCAACGGAGGCGACCGACTCGCGAAGCTGGACGGCGACCTCGACGACGCCCGCCGCCGGCGCGACACCAAGCGCCGCGACGCCGACAACTTCGCGCACCTGTGCCGGCAGATCGGGCTCGACCCGCCCACGTCGGAGCCGGAGTTCGAGACCTTGGGCGCGAGGCTGGAGCAGGCCCAGGTCCAGACCGCAGCCCGGCAGGATGAGATCTCCGGACGGCAGTCCGAGCTTGCCGTCGCGGCGCACACGAGCCAGGAACGCGCCCGCACGGTCTCGACAGAGCTCGCTGGCCTCGCGCGACGCACGAGCAACATCGACGAGCAGGTGGTCACGATCCGTACCGCCCTGTGCGACGCGCTGCGGATCGAGCCGACCGACCTGCCGTTCGCTGGGGAGCTGATGCGCGTCGGCGATGCGGACTGGGAGCCGGCCGCGGAACGCCTCATGCGCAGCTTCGCGCTGTCGCTGCTGGTTCCCGACCGGCACTACGCCGAGGTGTCCCGTTGGGTGGACGAGACGAACCTGCGCGGGCGCCTGGTGTTCTACCGGCTGCGTGGCACGCCACAGGCTGAGCCCGTGCAGGACGAGCGCTCTCTCGTCCACCGGATCGAGGTCCGTCCCGACCTGCCGGCGTCGGCGTGGGTGGCCGCCGAGGTCACTCGCCGGTTCGACCTCGTCTGCGCCCGAACGACCGAGGAGTTCGGCCGGGCGAGCCGTGCCATCACCCGCAACGGCCAGATCAAGGCCAGTGGCAACCGTCATGAGAAGGACGACCGTCACCCGCTCGGGGACCGACGCCGCTACGTGCTCGGCTGGAGCAACGAGGCCAAGAGGCAGGCGCTGCAGGACGAGCACGACGTGCTGTCCCGCACGCTGACCGGGCACCGGGGCGAGCAGACCAGGCTCAACGAGGAGAGCCTCGCGCTCACCCAGCGCGCCCAGGCGCTGGCGGTCCTGGCCAGCCGGCCGTCGTTCGCCGACCTGGACTGGCAGCACGAGGCCACCACCATCACTGCTCTCGAGCGGGAGCTGGCGGCACTTCGGGACGCCAGCGACGTCCTTCGGGAGCTCAACAAGCGCCTCGCCGCCGCCCAGGCCCACACCACAGAGCAGGCGGAGGCGCTGCGCCGCCACGACGCGGAGATCGGCAAGATCACCACCCAGATCGACGGCGACCGCTCGCTCGCCGACGACCTCCAGGAGGAGATGCAGGGGCTCGACGGCGTCCCGGAGGACCTGGTGGCCGACCTCGACCAGCTGCTGCTCGGCGAGGCCGGCGAGCGCGGGCTGACGATCGAGACGTGCGACTCGGTCGAGCGTCGCGTCCGATCAAGCCTCCAGCAGACCATCGAGAACGCCGACAAGCGCGCCGGCCGACTCGCCGAGCGGATCATCGGCTCGATGCAGCGGCTCAAGAACTCCTGGCCGCTGGCCACGCAGGAGATGGACGCTGCGGTCGAAGCCGGCGAGGAGTACCGAGCGATGCACGCCCGCCTCGTCGAGGACGACCTGCCGCGATTCGAGGAGGCGTTCAAGGAGCAGCTCAACGTCAACGCGATCCGCGAGGTCGTCGGTTTCCGGACGGCGCTGGACTCGGCACGCCAGGACATCCGTCGCCGCGTGGACACCATCAACGCCTCGCTGCGCGAGATCGCGTACCAGCCCACCACCTACATCCAGCTCGAACCGACTCCGTCCGAGGACGCCGACGTGCGCGCCTTCCAGCAGCTGCTGCGCGAGTGCACCGAGGACGTCGTCACCGGACCGGGCAACGAGCAGTACTCCGAAGCGAAGTTCCTGCTGGTCAAGGAACTGGTCAGCCGCTTCCAGGGACGGGAGGGGCGCACCGAGGAGGACCGCCGCTGGACCACCAAGGTCACCGACGTCCGCACCTGGTTCCGGTTCGCGGCCAGCGAGCGCCGCCAGTCCGACGGGACGGAGCAGGAGCACTACACCGACTCCGGCGGCAAGTCCGGTGGCCAGAAGGAGAAACTCGCCTACACGATCCTGGCGGCCAGCCTCGCCTACCAGTTCGGGCTGGTCTCCGCAGCGACCCACACCAAGACGTTCCGCTTCGTCGTGATCGACGAGGCCTTCGGTCGGGGGTCAGACGAGTCGGCCCGCTTCGGCCTCGAGCTGTTCCACCGGATGAGGCTGCAGCTGCTCGTCGTGACGCCGCTGCAGAAGATCCACGTGATCGAGCCGTACGTCGCTCACGTCGGCTTCGTGCACACCAAGGGCGGGGACCGGGCGATGGTCCGCAACCTGACTATCGAGGAGTACCACAAGGAGAAGGCTGCGGTGGCGAGCGCGCGGGCGCTGGCGTAGCCCGGCATGAGCACCCGACGACCGTGGACGCGTCCTGAGGACATCCGAGCGGCGGTCCTGCGCGAGTGGTCGTCGGGACGGTTGCTTGCGGCCCGGGTGCCGCCCTGCGTCATCCCCGAGGGGGTGCGCGTCCCCGCCCCGACGTCGTTCCCGTTCCGGGTCCGACTGCGCGGCCCCACGTCGGGCGAGCTGGGGTCACGGTTCGACGAGGTCCGTCGGTGGGTGGCGGGCTTCGACTCGGCGAGGGGCTACCGCGTCGAGACCGAGGATCGAGCGTCGCGGTCGCTGGGGCGTCAGACGCTTCCGGTTGCGGCGGTGGTCGAGACCGACCGGGACGCCCTGGCTCTCATCGGACGCCGACGTGACGCCGCGAGGTTCGACGCACTCGTCGAGAGCACGCCTGCGCAGTTCCGATGGTGCGCCGCGGCACACCCATTGACGGTCCTCGACGTCGGGGGCGAGTGGCCGGCGGTCGTGGCTGTCGCCGGCTGGCTTCGGCGTCACCCGAGCCCTGACGTGTTCGTGCGGCAGGTGGACCTCCCTGGCGTCCACACCAAGCTCGTCGAACGGCACCGCCAGATGATCGCCACGCTGGTCGACGACGGCCATCCGCGGGCGCGGGTCGGTGCGGTCAGCACGTTCGAGCGGGCCTACGGGTTCCGCACCCGACCCGCGCGGGTGCGGTTCCGGGTCCTGGACCCGGCCAGTGCGCCGGTTCCCGGGCTCGTCGACGTGACCCTCCCGGTCGACGAGCTGGCCCGGCTGACCCCGCGGCTGCGGCGCGTCATGGTCGTGGAGAACGAGGTGACGATGCTGGCGTTCCCCCCGGTGACCGCGGGCCTCGTCGTGTGGGGGTCGGGCAACCAGGCCCCCGAGCTCCTCGGCAGCCTGGGCTGGTTGCGCGGCGTCGACGTGCACTACTGGGGCGACCTCGACACCCACGGGTTCGCCATCCTCGACCGGCTCCGAGGGGTGCTCCCCCACGTCCGGAGCATGCTCATGGACCGGCAGACCCTGCTCGACCACAAGGACCGATGGGGGCGCGAGACCGAACCGACCAAGCGCGACCTGCCGCACCTCACGGACGCGGAAGCCGAGGTGTACGGGGGTCTGTGCAGCGACGCCTGGGGGCAGGAGGTCCGTCTCGAGCAGGAGCTCATCCGCTTCGGCGTCGTGCAGGACGCCCTCGACCGACTCGATGGCACGCCTGACGGGGAAGGTCAGGACAGGGTGGGGAGGCCCCCGGGTGAGACGACACCGACGCCGTGATGCCGGGCGGCGTCAGCGAGTCGACCGTCGTAGGTGACCAGGCCCTCGAGGTCGTCCCCGAGGTCAAGTGCGGACGCCAGATGGAGTGCGTCCAGCGTGCGCAGCGTCCACGGTTCGAGCCGGGCAGCGGCCTCGAAGACCGCGGTTGTGACCTGGGTCAGGGTGACGGTCTCGAGCGCAGCGCGAGCCTGCGTCATGCGATCCGGAGCAGCCCGCCTCACCGCTCGCAGCAGCTCGATCCTTGCCAGGTCGCAGGCGACAGGCTGCCGCAGCTCGCTGCTGAGCCAGCCAAACAGCGCCTGCGTCTCGGGCTCGTCAACCACGAGTTTCACCAGCGCGGACGTGTCGACGTAGAACGGCACGATCAGGCTCGATCGTCCTCACGCATGGCAGCCAGGACATGGGAGAGCCGGGGTCCCGGGCTGGGCCACCCGAGGTCACGGACGGATCGGCGCGCTGGCCGGGCACGGCCGGCGATGATCAGTGCGGCCAGCCTCGATGCCGGGATCGGTGACATCAGGGCCACCGGGCGACCCCGATCGGAGATGGTCACCGTCTCACCGGCCGCAGCCTGCGCGACCACCTGCGACGCGTTCTGCTTGAGAGCTCGAATACCCACCTCTGCCATGTGCTTCAATGTAGCACCTCTACGCGCAGCCCGGCTTGCATCCCTCTCAGTACGGCGACGAGAGGCCGGCATGCGACCGGAGATACCGACGCGCCAGCTCACCGGCGTGGTGGGCCACGACCCGGTCGACCTCGACCCAGTCGAGACTGGCCAGCAGCAGCTCGGTCGCACGCTCCTCGCCCGGCCGCATGCCGGCTCGCACCTCCACGCGGGTCGGCACGGAGCCGACGAGGCGTTCCCCGGCTTCGGTGGCGGCTCAAGCGCCGTGAGGGCGCGTGGGGGGAGTCCGATGCGCCATGATGTAGCCCTACACCGGCAACGCTGTCGCAGGGGCATGGGAGCATCGCCGGGTGCACGCCTCGCCCGGACCCGCGCCGACGCGAACTGCTCGATCAGTCCTGCGCGAGGTGTTCGGGTTCGAGTCGTTTCGGGGCGCGCAGGCCCAGATCGTGGACCACGTGGTCAGCGGCAGGGACGCACTCGTCCTGATGCCGACCGGTGGCGGCAAGTCGCTGTGCTACCAGATCCCCGCCCTGGTGCGGCCCGGCACGGCGATCGTGATCTCTCCGCTCATCGCGCTCATGCAGGACCAGGTCGAGGCGCTGCGCCTGCTGGGCGTGCGGGCGGCCTTCCTCAACTCCTCCCTGGACGCCGAGGACGCGCGGGCAGTGACCCGGGCCGCCTCGTCCGGCGATCTCGACCTGCTCTACGTCGCTCCGGAGCGGGCGCTGACTCCCGCGTTCGGGCAACTGCTCGCGGCACTGCACGACCGGCACGGCATCGCGTTGTTCGCCATCGACGAGGCGCACTGCGTGTCGCAATGGGGGCACGACTTCCGGCCGGAGTACCTGCGGCTGGCCGAGCTGCACCAGAGGTTCCCGGACGTCCCACGGATCGCCCTGACCGCCACCGCCGACGCCGTCACCCGCGCGGAGATGCACCAACGGCTGGCAATGACCGAGGCGGCGGCGTTCGTGTCGAGCTTCGACCGTCCCAACATCCGCTACACCGTGGTCGAGCGCAGCGACCCCCGTCGACAGCTGGCGGGGTTCCTGTCCAGGCGGGACGGGCAGGCCGGGATCGTCTACTGCGGCACGCGAAAGAAGGTGGACGAGACCGCCGGGTGGCTGCGCACTCGCGGCGTCGACGCGATCGCATACCACGCCGGCATGGGCGCGCAGGCCCGTCGCGACGCCCAGGCTCGGTTCCGCCTGGAGGACGGCGTTGTCGTGGTCGCCACGATCGCGTTCGGTATGGGGATCGACAAGCCGGACGTCCGCTTCGTCGCCCACCTGGACATGCCCAAGTCGGTCGAGGGCTACTACCAGGAGACCGGCCGCGCCGGGCGCGACGGTGAGCCGGCTGACGCGTGGATGGTGTACGGGCTGGCCGACGTGGTGACCCAGCAGCGGTGGATCGACACCTCGACGGCCAGCGAGGAGCAGAAACGGGTTGAAGGGATCAAGCTGGACGCCATGCTCGGGTACGCCGAGTCGGCGACGTGTCGCCGAGCGGTGCTGCTGGAGTACTTCGGCGAGCGGTCGGCCGGGTGTGGCAACTGCGACGTGTGCCTGGACCCGCCGCAGCTGTGGGACGGCACGGTTGCCGCACAGAAGCTGCTGTCGGCCGCGATCCGCACCGGTCAGCGTTTCGGCGCTGGCCATCTCATCGATGTGGTCCGCGGCACCGCGACACCGCGGGTGACCGGGCTGGGCCACGATCGGCTGCCGACCTTCGGCGTCGGGTCGGACCTGGACGTGCGGGCATGGCGCTCGGTGGCCCGCCAGCTGGTGGCGACCGGCCTGCTGCACCCGGACGCCTCCGCACTCGGCGCGCTGCGGGTGACCGACGAAGCGCGGCCGGTGCTCAATGGCAAGCGCACCGTGATGCTGCGCCGGGCAGCCGCCCCCCTCCTGGCCCCCGCGCCTCGGACAACTCGCTCGACGTCCCGAGAGCCACCGGCCTCTCTGGCGCCGCAGGACCAGCCGCTCTTCGAGTCGCTTCGAGCAGAGCGTGCCCGGATCGCCGAGGAGTCCCGCGTCCCGGCCTACGTGGTGCTGCACGACTCGTCCCTGCGAGAGCTGGCCCGCGCCCGACCCCGTGACCGCATGGGGCTCATGCGCGTGCCCGGTATCGGGGCGGGGAAGGCCGAGAAGTACGGGGCGCGGTTCCTGGCCGTCATCGACGCCGCCGGCT
>CAYHHE010000040.1:18034-23502 GCA_964356295.1 uncultured Actinomycetes bacterium
GACGCCGCCGGCTAGCGCCGACTCGCCCAACGCGCCTACAGCGGCAGCGATCTCGGCCGCTCGTGGCCACCACCGGCGCGGAGTGCCAGGCACGGCGCCAGAGCGCGGTGCGACCCGCACGCAGGAACAGCCAACTGGCTGACCTTCTTATCCTTTTCGTGCCGAATACTGGGTGGAGACCACTCCGGCACTCGCCACCCATCCGCCCCGCCTGGCCTTGGTGCCAGGTGGGAATCCAGAGCGGGCGACCGGACCTCCAGGAACGGGATCTGACTCCATGGCGCTGGCCTCCTATCAACCGGGCGACGTCGTGAACGACTACGTGCTCGATGCGGATGGCACCGAGCGGGTGCCCGTATCTGAGACGCGCACAAGCCGAAGACGTCGCAAGCCCGTCAGACGATGGCTCATCCCCGTGATCGTCGGGGCAGTCACGTTCTTCCTCGGAGTCGCGGTGGGCACGACACCTGTCGATCCCACCACGACCTCCGCCTACAGGAGTCTCGCGAACGAGTTGACGGACGCCGAGGCAGCCCTCGGCACCGAGACCGAGCGAGCGGACCGCGCCGAGTCGCGCATCTCGGAGCTGGACGAGGAGGCGTCCCTGGCCCAGGCCGCGGCTGAAGAGGCCCAGGCGGAGGTCAGCGCCGCGAAGGCGGAGGCTGCGGCCGCCAGTGCAGCCTCGGCCGTCGTCGTGACCAGGGTCATCGATGGCGACACAGTCGAACTGGACAACGGTGACGAGGTGCGGCTGATCGGAATCGACGCCCCCGAGCGCGGGGCATGCGGGTACGAGGAAGCCACCGCGCGCCTGACGGACTTGTCGCAGGGCAAGGCAGCCACTCTCGAACCAGGAGCAAGCGACGACATGGACAAGTACGACCGCCTGCTTCGATATCTCGTCGTCGGTGGCACGGACGCCGGCGAGGTCCTCCTGTCGGAGGGCCTGGCAGTACCCCGCTACAACAGCTCCGACGGCTACGGCGCGCATCCCAAGGAAGCCGCCTACGCACAGGTGGCCCAACCCTCCAGCGTCACATGCACCCAACCCGTCCCCGCACCGCAAGCCCAGCCGCAGCAGCCCGCACCCGTGCAACAGCCCGCCCCCCAGCCCGCCCCGGCGCCTGTCGCCGAGGCACCCTCGAGCGTGTACTTCAAGAACTGCTCGGCTGCCCGCGCGGCCGGTGCCGCCCCCGTCTACGTCGGACGGCCGGGCTACGGAACACACCTCGATCGCGACGGAGACGGAGTCGGCTGTGAGTAGCCGCCCGCCGTTGCCCAGTCCGCTACCCGCTAGCGTCGCGTCCACAGGTCGTCCAGGTACAAGAACCCCGGTCCGACGTCGTGAACCGGCACGCCCGCAGCGTCCAGCGCTGGCGCCCAGTCACCCCGGCAGGAGGGGTCGGTGGACTCGAAGCCGTGGTCAGCGGTCAGCAGGAACGCGATCTCGTCGGTCACCCCCAACCGGTCGAAGTGCTCGAGGAGGGCCTGCAATCGCCGGTCGGACTCGCGCAGCGACTGCCGCGCCGGGTCCGACCGTGTGCCGCCCAGGTGGTGGCCGGCGTCGGTCACCACCGCCGACCACCACGTGAGCCGAGGGCCGCCGGCGGGGTCGGCCCAGGCCTGCAGCACCTGCTGCAGGCCGGCGTCGTCCACCTGGGTGCACCAGGCGTAGTACTCGTCGCGCAGGACGGCCGCAGACTCCAGGAACGGCGAGGACGCCGCGTCCGGCAGCAGGTGACCGAGGTCGTCGGCACCCCCCGGCGACCCGCTGGCCCGGATCAGCTGCATCGTGGACGTGGTCGCACCCCGGTCGATCGACTCGTTCACGCAGATGCTCGTCGCGTCCGCGTCCGTGTCGGCGGTGCGGAGCAGGTCGAACACCGTGGTGGTCGCCGGGTCCATCCACTCCACCGCCCGGTGCCAGGCCGAGCCGGTGTTCGTGACGACGGTCTCGGCCCGGGGACGGTCGCGGTAGGCGTTGCCGATGATGCCGTGCCGGTGCACACCCACCCCGGTGAGCAGGCTGGTGTGGTTGGCCAGCGTGACGCTGGGGAACTCCGCGAGCGCACCGCCGTCCAGTGCGGTCCCGCGCTCGAGCAGTCGTGCCACGGCCGGGAGCTCCCCGGCTTGGGCCATGGCGAGCAGCTCCCCGCTGGGGGCACCGTCCCAGAGGATCGCGACGACCCAGCGGGCCGGCGGGCTGCCGGGCGGGACGAGGGCCGGGACGCTCTGCCCGTCCAGCGCTCGCCCGCGGCCGTCGCGGTGCAGCTCCACCGGGACACCAGCCAGCGCAGCCAGCGTGGGGGCCACGTCGACCAGCCGCGCCCAGCCCTCGATCACCCCACGCGCCGGAAGACCAGGCCCCGACACCAGCAGCGGGGCCCGGGACTGGATGACGTCCAGCGACCCGTGCTCGCCGACATGCCCGCCGGCCTCGGGCCAGTAGTGCCGCGGCGTGTGGACGACGACGAGGTCGGGCGAGCGCTCGGCGTGGGCGAAGACCCGAGCCAGCCGCTGCCGCGCCAACGGGTAGGCGTTGCGGCTGTTCGACGGTGACGGGTCGGCGACCTCGAGGGCGTAGGGCAGGAACGCCCGCGGGTCCTGCCAGGCGACCGGGTTGGTACCCGTGAGCACCTCGTCCCCGTCGGGCGTCAGCCGCGCTCGTCCCTGGCTGTTGGCCACCACCACCACGGTGTCCTCCGGCTCGGCGGCCGGGCCCTCGGGCCAGGCGACGAGGTCCACCACGGTCGACAGCTCGGCCGCCGCCAGCGCATCGGCCACCCTGGAGCGGGCACCGTCGAGAGGATCTGCGACCACGGGACCAGACGGTACGACTCCGCCGGCCGCGCACGCGGTAGTGGTGGCAAGCGGCGGTAGCCCGCAGCCCTCACGGCCTACCGTGATGAGCATGGGGCAGATCGTCGTCGTGGGCGGGTACGGGAACGCGGGCCGGGAGATCGTCCGTCTGCTCCTCGAGCACACCGAGGAGCCGCTGGTCGTCGCGGGCCGCGACCTCTCCAGGGCGCAGCGCCTGGTCGACACCCTGGGTGGCGATCGGGTGGGGGCGCGTCGGGTGGATGTCACGCACCCGGGGTCGCTGCGGGAGGCGCTGGGCGAGGCGAGCGTGCTGATCGTGGCCGCGGGCACCTCCGCGGACTGGCGCGTGAGCGTCGAGGCGGCCTTGGACACCGGCTGCCACCAGCTCGACATCCAGATCGGGTCGGCGAAGAACGCGGGGCTGCGGGCGATGGACGCGCAGGTCCGCGACGCCGGGGTGAGTGTGATCACCGACTGCGGCTTCCACCCTGGTGTGCCGGCGGCGATGGTCCGGCTGGTGGCTGAGCAGATACCCGACCTCAGCATGGCGGTGGTCACCAGCTGGATCGGGATCAACTGGCGCGAGCTCGGACCCTTCTCCGACAGCACGGTCGCGGAGATGGTGTCCGAGTTCGCCGACTATCGCTACGAGGCCCTGGTCGGGGGCCGGTGGCAGGCCCCGAAGGGCACCCGCGAGGTGGTGTTCCCCGAGCCTTTCGGCCGGCAGAAGGTCGCAGCGATGGGCCTGGACGAGATGCGGGCGGTGGCTGCCGAGGTGCCTACCTTGACCGAGACCGGGTTCTACGTCGGGGGCTTCCCCGCGCCGGTCAACTACGGGGTCATCCCTGTCGTGTACGCAGGCATGAAGGTGGCACCGCAGCTGTCGGCCCGGCCCCTGGGTCACCTGCTGGACTGGGGGCTGCGCACGTTCTCTCGACCGCCCTACGGCACGGTGCTCCAGCTCGATGCGGCCAGCGGTGGCCGTCCGGCACGTCCGGTGCTGCGACTGTCGCACACCGACGGCTACCTGCTTACCGCAGCCCCTGTCGTGGCAACGGTCCAGCAGCTGCTCACCGGGGCGACCCGCCCCGGAGTGCACCTGCAGGGCATGTACGTCGAACCGACCGCCTTCTTCTCGGACGTGGCCGCCATGGGCGTCCACCTCTGGAGAGCGCCGACGAGCTGACGTCCGAGCAACGGGGACCGGGACGGCGAATCCCCTGTCGCGCGCTATCTGGCGGGCTTACTCTCACCACGGGACCTACCCCACCGGCGTCCGAAGGAGAAGAGATGGCCGAGACCTACACAGTCCTGCGCGACATGAGCCTCAGTGGGACGGAGGAGCCGTTCCGTGGCCGCATCGAGGCGTTGGGCATCGACGTCGCGCCCGCCGCTCCGCGGATCGACCGGGTGGAACTGAGCAAGCGGGAAGTGCGTGACCTGTCACGGGCACCCGAGGTGCAGGCCGTCGCGCCGGTCATGCCGACGGTACTCGTGCGCCCGGTCACCGACGAGGACGCCGACGTAGAGGCCGCCGACGACGCAGCGCCGGGCGGTGTGGCGTGGGGGGTGACCGCCGTCGGCGCGGACACCTCGACCCGCACCGGCGCAGACGTCAGTGTGGCGATCCTCGACACCGGCATCGACGCCTCTCACCCGGCGTTCGCCGGGGTGACGCTGGTGGAGGAGGACTTCTCCGGCAGCGGCAACGGTGACCGGCAGGGGCACGGCACTCACTGCGCGGGGACCGTGTTCGGCCGGGACGTCGACGGCACCCGGATCGGGGTGGCCCGCGGGGTCACTCGGGCCGTGATCGGCAAGGTGCTGGGGGACGACGGGTCCGGAGACTCCGACATGCTCTTCCGCGGGATGCAGTGGGCAGTCCAGCAGGGTGCCCAGGTGATCTCCATGTCGCTGGGCTTCGACTTCCCGGGCCTGGTCAAGCATCTGGTCGACGGCAACTGGCCGGTCGACCTGGCGACCTCGCGCGCACTGGAGGCGTACCGGGCCAACCTGCGCATGTTCGATGCCCTGATGTCGATGATCGCCGCGCAGGTCCAGTTCACCAACGGCGTCGTCGTGGTTGCCGCGTCGGGCAACGAGAGCAAGCGCAAGGTCAACCCAGAGCACGAGATAGGTGTGTCGTTGCCCGCGGCGGCCGAGGGTGTCCTGTCCACCGGTGCGTTGGGACGCTCCACCGCCGGCCTGGTGGTGGCGCCGTTCTCCAACACGTTCCCTCAGCTGGCCGGACCCGGGGTGGCGGTGCTCTCGGCCAAGGCCGGGGGTGGGCTGGTCAGCTTCAACGGCACCTCGATGGCCACGCCCCACGCCGCGGGCGTCACGGCACTCTGGTGGGAGGACGTCCGGAACTCGGCGCTGCCGCCGACGGCCCCGACCGTCATCGCCCGGATGCTCGCCAACGCGGACATCGCGGCCCTGGCCGCGGATGTCGACGTCGCCGACCGCGGTGTGGGACTGGTGCGGGCTCCGCAGCCGCAGGTGACGGGCTAGCCCATGGGCTAGCCCTCCCGAACCGGCCTCGAGGGCGTCCACAGGTGGCCCCCCGCCGGCGGGTCGCCCCGTCCCGGCCAGAGTGCCGACGCGGCGGGCCGCTGGGGTCCCGGCGGGTGGCTGACTGTTGAACAGCG
>CAYHHE010000041.1:0-23239 GCA_964356295.1 uncultured Actinomycetes bacterium
GTCCAGGGTAGGTCCTGATTCGGGCCACATCTGGCGGTGGAGAGCGGGGCTGAGTCTGTGACCTGCGGTCTTGCCTGGCGGGGTGGCCAGAGAAGTGGGCCCGGGGGGCCTTGGGCTCTGGTGGCGCGAGGTGACCGGGCGGGAGGCTGGTGCTGAGGGAGCCTGAGACACCGGATGCCCCAGGAGCGTAAGGCCGCAGGGAGCGGCCGGGTGGGCCGGGAGACAGAAGGGGGATCGTCATGGCAGTCAAGGAGTTGCACAAGCGCAGCGTGCACATCGACGCTCCGGTGGAGAAGGTCTTCGCCTACGTCAAGGAGCCGCGTCACTACCTCGAGGCGTTCCCGGAGCAGGATCGCCGACACACGGCGCTGGCCGACGTGAACCTCACCCCGGAGGGTGGGGTCGGGTCGACGTACCGGTTGATGGGCCGGGTTCTCCTGTTCTTCCACATGGAGTGGACCATGATCCGGGAGGAGTACGTGCCCAACGAGCGCTTCGTGGACCACGCCAACACCGGCGGGGTGTGGACCTTCACCTTCGAGCCCGACGAGACTGGCACGACGCTGTCCGCGGCCTTCGGCTGGTCGAGCAGGGTTCCGTTCGTGGCCGAGCTGATGGACCTCAGCTGGGAGGGCGACAGCGACCTCGACCAGATGCTGGCCAACCTGAGGAAGGCCATCGAGACCTGACGGCGGTCAACGCGTACCGAGATCAACGGGCGGTCTCGACCGAGCACCCGTCGTCGGCCACCTTCGGGATGGACGACACTAGGTTGGCTCGAGTCGGGTAGGAAGGGCGTCATGGCGGACCACGGGCGGCAAGGTGGGGACGGACGTCCCCGGGCGCCGGTCATCGACGACGATGTCACCGGCCGTGAGCTCGACCAGCAGGTGCGCCGTGAGCTGTCCACCCTGGCCGGTCCGGTCGCCGGCACGGTGGCCCGGCACCTGGTCATGGCCGGACGGCTGCTCGACGTCGACCCTGAGCTCGCGCACGAGCACGCGCAGGCGGCCCGGCAGCGGGCCGGGCGGGTGGCGGTGGTGCGCGAGGCAGCCGGCTACGCCGCCTACGAGGCGGGGCACTACGACGTCGCACTGACCGAGTTTCGGGCCGCCCGCCGCATCTCGGGCCAGGCAGACTTCCTGGCTGTGATGGCCGACTGCGAACGTGGCGTGGGCCGGCCGGAACGGGCTCTTGCGATCGCCGAGGACCCGGAGGCAGCGCGGCTGCCCGTCGAGGAGCAGGCCGAGCTCGTCATCGTCACCGCCGGTGCCCTGCGCGACCTCGGCCGTGATGAGGAAGCACTCGCCCTGCTCCGGCGGGCCCTGCCGGCTCGTCCCCCCGAGGCCCAGTGGGTCGCGCGGCTCAACTATGCGCTCGGGGACGTCCTGGCCAGTGCCGGCCGTGTCGACGAGGCGGTGTCGGCGTTCGCCGCCGCTGAGGCTGGCGACGCCGACGGGTCGCTCGACGCAGGGGATCGGGTCGTGGAGCTGCTCGGCACGTGAGCACGTCTGCGATCCCGTCCGGTCCTCGGCTCATGCTGGACGCCAGCCCCGAACCGCTCTCGGTCAGGTTCGACGTCGCGCTGCTCGATCTTGACGGGGTCGTCTACGTCGGAGCGGCCGCCGTCCCGGGGGCCCGCGAGCACCTGGTGGCCGCCCAGCAGGCCGGTATGCGTCTGGCCTACGTCACGAACAACGCCTCCCGGCCGCCTGCCGTCGTCGCTGCGCACCTGGCGGAGCTGGGCATGCCGGTCTCCGTGGAGGACGTGGTCACCTCTGCTCAGGCCGCGGCGCGCGTCATGGCAGGCATCGTCCCGGCCGGGTCCCGCGTGCTGGTGGTCGGTGGGCTCGGACTCGAGGTCGCGTTGCGAGAGCGGGACCTGACGCCGGTGTCTTCCGCCGACGACGACCCTGTCGCCGTCGTCCAAGGGTTCTCCCCCGACATCGGATGGCAGCTGCTCGCGGAAGGCGCGTACGCCCTCGAGCGCGGCCTGCCATGGGTCGCCTCGAACACCGACCTGACGATTCCCACGCCTCGCGGACGCGCGCCGGGCAACGGCACCCTCGTCGAGGTGCTCCGGCGAGCAACCGGCCGGGACCCGATCGTGGCCGGCAAACCTGAGCCCCCGCTGCACGCCGAGTCGGTGGCCCGCACCGGGGCCACCCGACCACTCGTGGTCGGTGATCGCCTCGACACCGACATCGAGGGGGCCAACCGGGTGGGGGCGCACAGCCTGCTGGTGCTCACCGGGGTCACCGATGCCGCGCACGTGGCGCTGGCGGCCGCACCGCATCGGCCGTCGTTCGTGGCCGCCGACCTGGCCGCCCTGCACCTTCGGCAGCCGGCGACGACAGCAGACGACGGGGGATGGCGCTGCCGCGGCGCCCGTGCCGTCGTGGTCGACGACACACTGGTCCTCCAGCCCGGCGGCGAGGACTCGATCGACGTCGTCCGGGCCGCCTGCGCGGCCTGCTGGTCCCACGATGTCGCCCGACTCGACCCGGATGCTGTCCAAGCTGCCCTGGACGCGGCGCTACCGTGAACCCCGAGATGACCGATCAGCCGTATCCCGGGACCGCGCCCACGACGGCACCGGCGTCCCCCCCGCAGCGACCCGCGGACACCCCCGCGCTGCGCGCCGCGGAGGACGCGCTGGCCGCCGTCGAGGCTGGCGACGGCGCGTCCCCGCCGGAGCAGGAGCGACTGCTGTCCAGCGCCCAGGCGGCGTTGGCCGACCTGCTGGACGAGGACTCCGCGGCTGACGCCGCGGAGCAGCCGTGACCCGTGGCCGCACGCCGCAGACTGGACACCGAACTGGTGCGTCGCGGGCTGGCCCGGTCCCGGGAGCACGCGGCTGACCTGGTGTCCTCCGGACGAGTCCGGGTCGCCGGGCGGCCCAGCGTCAAACCCGCCACCGCCGTGGAGAGCTCGGTGGGCATCGCCGTGATCGGCGACCCCACCGACGACTACGCCTCGCGTGGCGCCCACAAGCTGGTCGGGGCCCTCGATGCGTTCGCCCAGAGCCTGGACCCTGAAGGGCGACGCTGCCTGGACGCCGGAGCGTCCACCGGAGGGTTCACCGACGTGCTGCTGCGCCGCGGCGCCGAGATCGTCTACGCCGTCGACGTCGGGTACGGGCAGCTCGACCTGCGGCTGCGCCAAGACCCTCGGGTCGTCGTGCTGGACCGCACCAACGTGCGCGAGCTGAGCGCAGACGCCCTCGACGGGCCGGTGGATCTGGTGGTGGCCGACCTGTCGTTCATCTCCCTGCGGCTGGTGCTGCCCGCGCTCGTCGGCTGTGCCCGGCCCGACGCCGACCTGCTGCTCATGGTCAAGCCGCAGTTCGAGGTCGGCAGGGACCTCCTGGGCGCCGGCGGCGTCGTCCGCGACCCCGACCTCCGCGCCAGGGCCGTGGAGGCGGTCGCGGACGAGGCCGACGCTCTGGGATGGGGCGTGGCCGGGATGACCGCGAGCCCGCTGCCCGGCCCGAGCGGCAACGTCGAGTACTTCCTGTGGCTGCGTCGCGACGCGCCGGCCCTGGACCCCCACGACCTCAGCCAGGCCATCGCGCAGGGGCCACCGTGACCGCGACCATGCGCGACGAGCCGGCCGGCACGATGCCGACCCGCGAAGTGCTCGTCGTCCCCCACGTCCACCGTGAGCCCGCCCGCGAGGCCGCGGCGAGCACGGCGCGGCTGCTCGCGGGGGCCGGCATCACGGTGCGGGTGCCCAAGGGCGACGTCGAGGTGTTCGAGGGCATAGAGGTGCAGCCGGTGCCGGACTCGGCCGCCGCCGAGGGCGTCGAGCTGGTCGTGGTGCTCGGCGGGGACGGCACGATCCTGCGCGGAGCAGAGATGGCGCACTCCGCCCAGGTGCCGCTGCTTGGGGTGAACCTCGGGCACGTCGGCTTCCTCGCCGAGGCCGAGCCGGACGCTCTCCCTGACACGGTGCGTCGTGTCGTGTCCCGCGACTACACCGTCGAGCTGCGCATGACCCTCGACGTGGAGGTCCGCCACAACGGCGTCGTCGTCCAGCGGCAGTGGGCGCTCAACGAGGCGTCGGTGGAGAAGACCGCCCGGCAGAAGATGCTGGAGCTGGTCGTGGAGGTCGACGGACGGCCGCTGTCGCGATGGGGTGGCGACGGCGTGGTGCTGGCCACCCCGACCGGGTCCACCGCCTACGCCTTCAGTGCCGGCGGGCCGGTGGTGTGGCCCGACGTCGAAGCCCTGCTGCTGGTGCCGCTCAGCGCGCACGCCCTGTTCGCCCGCCCCCTAGTGGTCTCCCCGGACTCGACGCTGGCCATCGACATCGTCAGCCGCACCGGCGCGCTGTGGTGCGACGGACGGCGCACCTTCGACCTGCCGCCGGGGGCGCGCATCGAGGTCACCCGCGGTCGCGAGCCAATACGGCTTGCCCGGCTGCACACCGCACCCTTCACCGATCGACTCGTGGCCAAGTTCGCCCTGCCCGTCGAGGGCTGGCGCGGACGGGCCGCTGGGCCCGGCTGAGACGTGCTCGACGAGCTGCGGATACATCGGCTCGGCGTCATCGAGCACGCCGAGCTCCGGCTCGGCGGCGGGCTCACCGTGCTCACCGGCGAGACCGGAGCCGGCAAGACCATGGTGCTCAGTGCCCTCGACCTGCTGCTGGGCGGTCGCGCCGACCCCGGGGCCATCCGCGCGGACAGCGACGTAGCCGAGGTCGAAGGGGTCGTGCGGGTGGACGGTCTGGACGCCGTCGTCGCACGCGCGGTGCAGGCCGGTGCCGCCGTGGACGAGGGCCGGCTGGTCATCGCCCGCACCGTCGCAGCGCAGGGGCGCTCCCGTGCCCTGCTGGGCGGACGGACGGTGCCCAGCACCGTGCTTGCCGAGCTGGCCGACGACCTGGTCGCCGTCCACGGCCAGTCGTCCCAGGTCGCCCTGGTGCGTCCGGAACGGCAACGCCGACTGCTCGACACCTACGCAGGTCCGGCGGGCGCCGCCGCGCTCGAGCAGGTCGCCGGCATCCACCGCAGGCTCGTCGAGGTCGAGGACGAACTGGGCGCCATCGGCACCCAGGCCCGCGAACGCGCCCGGGAGGCCGACCAGCTGCGGTACGGCCTGGACGAGATCGCCGCCGTGGCTCCCGAGCCCGGGGAGGAGCACCGGCTTGCCGAGGAGGAGGCCCGGCTCGCCCACGTCGACCGGCTGCGCGAGTCGGTGGGCTCGGCCCTGATGATGCTGGCCGGCGACGACGTCGAGGCGTCCGGTACCGACGCCCTCTCCCAGCTGGCCGCGGCCCGGCGCGCCCTGGACTCCGCACGCGGGCTCGACCCGTCCTTGGCCGATGCCGCCGACAAGCTCGCCGAGGCGACCTACGCCCTAGTCGATGTCGCCGGCGATCTGTCGGGGTACCTCGGCGACCTCGACGTCGACCCCGCACGCCTGGCCGTCGTGGCCGACAGGCGAGCGGCCCTGGCCCACCTGTTCCGCCGCTACGGCGAGGATGTTCCCGCCGTCCTGGCATGGGCCGAGCGGGCCGCCGCTCGGCTGGCGCTGCTCGACGACGACGAGGGACGCCTGGCCGCGCTCGCCCGGGAACGCAGCGACCTGCGCGAGAGCCTCGGCCGCGCCGCCGGTGCGCTGTCGGCGATCCGTCGGGAGGCCGCGGACCGGCTCGCCACCGCCGTCACCGCCGAGCTGCACGCCCTGGCCCTGCCGACCGCCACCTTGACCATCGCAGTCGACCAGCGCGACGACCCGGACGGGATCCTGGTCGACCGGTTCCCAGGGCGACGCATGGTCTGCGCAGCATCCGGGGTCGACCACGTCACCTTCGGCCTGTCCGCGTACGAGGGGGCACCGGCGCGCCCGCTGGGCCGGGGCGCCTCCGGCGGCGAGCTGTCGCGCACCATGCTGGCGCTGGAGGTGGTGCTCTCCTCGGCCGACCCAGTGCCCACCCTGGTCTTCGACGAGGTCGATGCGGGCGTCGGGGGACGCGCGGCGGTGGAGGTCGGGCGCCGGCTGGCCCGCCTCGGACGCCACGCCCAGGTCATCGTCGTGACGCATCTGCCGCAGGTCGCGGCGTTCGCCGACTGTCACTACGTCGTGCACCGCGACACCGACGGCCAGGTCACCAGCAGCGGGGTGCACCGGGTCCAGGACACTGAGCGGGCCGCCGAGCTGGCCCGGATGATGGCAGGTCTGCAGGCCTCCGACGCGGCCCTCAGACACGCCGAGGAGCTCCTCGAGACCGCACACACTGAGCGCCAGCGCGTGGCGTAACCTCGATCACGGGCGTCACACTGGCACCATTGCCCAGGTGAAGACGCTGCTCGGTCGTTCGCGCACCACGTCCGTCGACGGGCTGGTCGGCCTGGTCCGCCTCGACCGTGACCCGCGCCTGCTGGTGGGCCGGCTGCGCCGCGGCGACGTCGCCGTCATCGACCAGGTCGATCTCGACCGCCAGACTGCGGCCCTGCTCCTGGACAAGGGCGTGGCTGCGGTCGTCAACGCGGCGCCTACGGTCAGCGGCCGGTTCCCCAGCCTCGGCGCCGGTGTCCTGCTCGACGCCGGCGTGGCGCTGCTGGACGGGGTCGGCCCCGACGTGTTCTCCGCGGTCCGCGACGGGGACAAGGTGCGACTGGTCGAGTCGTCCCTGCTTCGCGGGGAGTCGGTCGTCGCCACCGGAACCCGGCAGACCCCCGACACCGTCACCGCGTCGCGCAGCGCAGCGGAATCCGGCCTGGCGACCCAGATGGAGGCCTTCGCCGCCTCCGCCGCGGAGTACCTGCGCCGCGAGCACATCCTGCTGCTGGAGCCCGGCACTCTGCCCGCGCTGCGCACCGACCTGTCCGGACGCGACGTCGTCGTGGTGGCCCCCGGGCCGGAGCACCGTGAGGACCTGGTGAGGCTGCGCCGGTACGCCAAGGACATGAAGCCGGCCGTCATCGCCGTGGACGAGGCTGCCGACACCGCCCGCGACCTCGGCTACCGGCCGACAGTCGTCGTCGGCGACTTGACCCGAGTCTCGGACGAGGCGCTTCGGGGGGCCTCGGACATCGTCGTCACCCTCGACAAGGACCTGACGACCGCTGGGCTGGCCCGTGTTGACCGGATGGGCCTCACCCGCTCGACGGTCAACACGGCCGCGCGTCCGCAGGACGTGGCCCTGCTGCTGGCCGATGACGCCGACGCTCGGGTGATCGTCAGTGCCGGGACGGACCGGACGCTGACCGCGATGCTGGACAGCGGACGCACCGAGGCCGCCGCGGACTTCGTCACGCGCCTGCGGGTCGGCTCCCGACTCCTCGACGCGCAGGCAGTCGCCGGGCTGCACCGTCCCCGGGTGTCGGGCTGGCTGCTCGTGCTGCTGCTTCTGGTCAGTCTCGTCGCCCTCGCTGTGGCGGTGTGGCTCACCCCTACGGGCCAGCAGGTCGTCTCCGACCTCGCCGAGAGGGTGTCGGGCAGTCCAGCAGAGGGGTCGTCCTCGTGATCAACTTCCGCTACCACGTCGCCTCTCTGGTGGCCGTGCTCGCCTCGCTCGCCATCGGCCTGGTCCTCGGTGCCGGGGTGCTCTCCTCGGGCACCGGGAGCGCAGCCGCCGTCCAGGTGGTCGACCTGCAGGCCGAGACGGCGTTGCTGCGCGAGCGAGTCGCCGCAGCACAGGACACCCTCGCCTTCGCAGACTCCTTCGGGGCGGCCGTCCAGGCGGACCAGGTCTCCGGGGCGTTGACCGACAGGGCGGTCGTGGTTGTCGCCCTGCCGGGTGCGGACGAGCCGACGGTCGCCGCGACGCGGGACACGCTGGGCCGAGCCGGCGCGAGCGTGACCGGCACCGTGCAGGTGCTGCCGGAGTGGACCGACGCCGCCTCCGGGGCCGTGCTCGACTCGCTGGCCTCCCAGCTGGTGACCTCAGGGGCGAGCCTGCCAGGCACCGACGGGTACGAGCGAGGTGCGGTGGTGCTGGCCTCTGCAGTGCTCGAGCCCGCTGGGTCGACCGAGAAGGACCCTGCCGACGTCACGACCACCCCCGAGGCGTACGCCGAGGCCGGCCTCATCGCGCTGGCCGAGCCGCTGTCCGGGACGGCCAACCTCGCCGTGGTCGTCGCCGGCGGGCCCGTCGCCGATGACGGCGAGGCGGGGAGGCGGGTCGCCGCCCAGGCCGCGGTGGCCGCCGCGATGGACCAGGCGGGCTCCGGCGCGGTGCTGGCAGGCCCGCCGCAGTCGGCGGGCCCGTTCGGCGTGGTGGAGGCGGTCCGCAGCGACGCGGACCTCGCCGCTGCTCTGTCCACGGTCGACATGGCCCAGCAGTCCTCCGGACGGACCAGCGCTGCCCTGGCCCTGGCCGAGCAGGCCCGGGGCGGCGTCGGGCACTACGGCGGGGTCGGGGTCGACACGCCGCTGCCACCCGACGCGCCGTAGCCGCCACGCAGACGCGCCGGGAACGACACGCGGAACCGCGTCGAGGCGAGGTGCCGGTCGGCGCTACGCTGGAGGCCCGTGGCCCTCGCCCCGTCCGGTACGACACGGCACCTGTTCGTCACAGGGGGCGTCGCGTCCTCCCTCGGCAAAGGCCTGACCGCATCCAGCCTGGGCGCTCTTCTCACCCACCGCGGCCTTCGGGTCACCATGCAGAAGCTCGACCCCTACCTCAACGTGGACCCGGGGACGATGAACCCGTTCCAGCACGGGGAGGTGTTCGTCACCGACGACGGCGCCGAGACCGACCTGGACATCGGCCACTACGAGCGGTTCCTCGACCGCGACCTCACCCGCGCTGCCAACGTCACGACCGGGCAGGTGTACTCGACCGTGATCGCCAAGGAGCGGCGCGGGGAGTACCTCGGCGACACCGTCCAGGTCATCCCGCACATCACGAACGAGATCAAGGACCGGATGCTGGCCATGGCCGCCCGTGACCCCGACGGGCGGTCCCCGGACATCGTCATCCACGAGATCGGCGGCACCGTCGGCGACATCGAGTCGCTGCCGTTCCTCGAAGCGGCCCGGCAGGTGCGCCACGACGTCGGCCGCGACCGGTCGTTCTTCCTGCACGTGTCTCTGGTGCCCTACCTCGCCCCGTCCGGGGAGCTGAAGACCAAGCCCACCCAGCACTCGGTGGCGGCGCTGCGCCAGGTCGGCATCGCCCCGGACGCCATCGTGTGCCGCGCCGACCGGCCGATCCCGGACGGGGTCAAGCGCAAGATCTCGCTGATGTGTGACGTGGACGCCGAGGCCGTGGTCGCAGCGGTCGACGCCCCGTCCATCTACGACATCCCGAAGGTGCTGCACGCCGAGGGCCTCGACGCCTACGTCGTGCGCCGGCTCGCCCTGCCGTTCAGGGACGTCAACTGGACGAACTGGGACGAGCTGCTGCGTCGTGTCCACCATCCCCGGGACGAGGTCGCGGTGGCCATCGTCGGCAAGTACGTCGACCTGCACGATGCCTACCTGTCGGTCACCGAGGCGCTCAGCGCCGGCGGGTTCGCTGCCGACGCTCGGGTGGACGTGCACTGGGTGCCCTCCGACGAGTGCGTCACCAGGGAGGGGGCGGCGCGGGCGCTGGCCGGGGTCGACGCGGTGTGCGTGCCCGGCGGGTTCGGCGTGCGGGGCATCGAGGGCAAGGTGGGGGCAATCCGCCACGCCCGCGAGCAGGGCATCCCGCTGCTCGGGCTGTGCCTGGGCCTGCAGTGCATGGTGATCGAGTTCGCCCGCCACGTGGCCGGTATCGCCGGGGCGAACTCGGCGGAGTTCGCCCCGGAGTCACCGGACCACGTCATCGCCACCATGGCCGAGCAGCGCGGCATCGTGGCGGGCGACGGTGACCTCGGCGGGACGATGCGCTTGGGCGCCTACCCGGCCGACCTGGCCGAGGGGACCCTGGTGCGCCGGCTCTACGGCCGGGCCCGTGTCGAGGAACGGCACCGGCACCGCTACGAGGTGAACAACGCCTACCGTGCCGCGCTGGAGGAGGCCGGCCTGGTGATCAGCGGGCTGTCCCCGGACGGGCAGCTGGTCGAGTTCGTCGAGCTTCCCACCTCCGTCCACCCATTCTTCGTGGCCACCCAGGCCCATCCGGAGTTCCGGTCGAGGCCCACCAGGGCCCACCCGCTGTTCGCCGGGCTCGTCGCGGCCGCCGTCCAACGCCAGCAGGAGACCCGGCTGCCGGTGGACGTGGCCCCGGCCCCCGAGGCCGTCGCGGTGGCCGCCGGATGAGCGACGTCCACGACACCCCCGAGCGCTGGCCGGTCACCGACCAGCAGACCGTCTTCGACGGCAGCCTGGTCATCTCGGTGCGCCGCGACACCGTGCACCCCCCGACGGGCGGCGAGCCGTTCGTCCGCGACGTCGTCGTCCACCCCGGGGCGGTCGGTGTCATCGCGCTGGACGACCAGCAGCGCGTCCTCGTCGTGCACCAGTACCGCCACCCGGTCGGCCATCGGCTGGTCGAGGCCCCAGCGGGGTTGCTGGACCAGCCGGGGGAGCCCTACCCGCAGGCCGCCGCTCGCGAGCTGTACGAGGAGGGTCACGTCCGGGCCCGGGACTGGCGCGTGCTGGTGGACTACTTCACCTCGCCCGGCATGAGCACGGAGACCCTGCGGGTCTACCTGGCCCGCGACCTGTCCGGGGTGCCCGATGACGAGCGGCACGACGGGGAGCACGAGGAGGCCGACATGCCTACCGCGTGGGTGCCCCTGGCGGACCTCGTCGGGCGGGTGCTGGACGGCCGGTTGCACAACCCGACCCTGTGCGTGGGCGTCCTGGCCACCTGGACCGCGCTGCACGGCGCCGGTCTGGACGCGCTGCGGCCGGTCGACGCCCCATGGACGTCTCGGGAGAGCACGCCGCGCTGAGACGAGCGTGCCCGGCCGCCGATGATCGTGTGCTGATGATCGTGCGCGGGGCCCTCGGGGGTCTAGAGTTCGCGCCGTGAAGGTGGGGGTCCCGTCCGAGGTCAAGACTCACGAGTACCGGGTGGCCATGACGCCCGCGGGCGTCGTCGAGCTGGTGCGCAACGGTCACGAGGTCCTCGTCCAGAGCGGTGCGGGGGTCGGCTCGTCGATCTCGGACGAGGAGTTCGCCACCGCCGGCGCGCGGATCCTGGCCACCGCCGACGACGTCTGGGGCGAGGCCGAGCTGGTCTGCAAGGTCAAGGAGCCCATCGCGCAGGAGTATCCGCGGATGCGCCCGGGGCAGGTGCTGTTCACCTACCTGCACCTCGCCGCGTCCGCGGAGTGCACCGACGCGCTGCTCGAGCGCGAGGTGACCGCCATCGCCTACGAGACCGTCCAGCTGCCCGACGACAGCCTGCCGCTGCTGGCCCCGATGAGCGAGGTAGCCGGACGGATGGCCCCCCAGGTCGGGGCCACGACCCTGCAGCGGGAGAACGGCGGACGGGGAGTCCTCATGGGCGGGGTGTCCGGCGTCTACGCGGCCAAGGTGGTCGTGCTCGGCGCCGGTGTGAGCGGGCTGAACGCGGCTGCCATCGCCGTGGGCATGCAGGCCGAGGTGCTGCTGCTGGACATCAACGTCGCCAAGCTGCGCCAGGTGGACTCCATCTACCAGGGTCACATGCAGACCGTCATGTCCAACGCCTACGAGGTCGAACGCGCCGTGCTGGACGCCGATCTGGTGATCGGCGCAGTGCTGGTGCCCGGCGCCCGCGCGCCCCGGCTCATCAGCGACGAGGTCGTCCGGGCGATGAAGCCGGGTAGCGTGCTGGTCGACATCGCCATCGACCAGGGTGGCTGCTTCGAGCACTCGCGTCCCACCACGCACGCCGAACCGACCTACCAGGTGCATGACTCGGTGTACTACTGCGTCGCGAACATGCCCGGCGCGGTCCCCAACACCTCCACGTATGCGCTGACCAACGTGACGCTGCCGTACACGGTGGCGCTGGCCAACCGCGGCTGGCGGGCAGCGATGCGCCACGACCGTCCGCTGGCGAAAGGCCTGAACACCCACGCCGGGCACGTCGTCAACGAGCCGGTGGCCCAGGCACACGGACGATCGGCGCTTCCCCTCAGCGAGGTCCTCGCCTGAGCCCCTCGCTGAGCCCCTTGTCGAGCCCCTTGTCGAGCTTGCCGCCTTCCGACCCGCCTTCCGACCTCGCTATCCCGACCCAGGTCGGCCGCTACCTGGACCATCTCGCCGTCGAGCGTGGTCTGGCCACCAACACGCTCGCGGCCTACCGGCGCGACCTCCACCGCTACGCCGACTTCCTCACCACCCTCGGCCGGCACGGCCTCACCGAGGTCAGCGAGGCTGACGTCACCGCATTCCTGCGCAGCCTGCGGGAGGGCGACCCGGTGCGTCCCCCGCTCTCGGCCACGTCTGCCGCCCGGACCGTCGTGGCGGTCCGCGGCCTGCACCGGTTCCTGTGTGTCGAGGGCATCTGTGCCCACGACCCGGCCCGCGACGTCCACCCCCCGAGCATCCCCAAGCGCCTGCCCAAGGCCATCGGCGTCGCCGAGGTCGAGCGGCTGATCGCCGCGGCCCGAGCGGACGACGGCCCGCGCTCGCTGCGAGACCAGGCGCTGCTCGAAGTGCTCTACGCCACCGGTGCCCGCATCTCCGAGGCGATCGGCCTCGACCTCGACGACGTTCTGGCTCCTGACACGGCCGGAGGAGGCGACGACGGGCCTCCGGTGGCCGCGGTGGTTCGACTGAGGGGCAAGGGAGGCAAGGAGCGCCTCGTCCCTGTCGGGTCCTTCGCGCGGCAGGCGGTCGATGCCTACCTGGTGCGCGGACGGCCGACGCTGGCGGCCGCCGGGACCGGCTCGCCCGCGCTGTTCCTCAACGCCCGAGGTAGTCGGCTCAGCCGGCAGAGCGCCTGGACTGTGCTGCGCAGCGCAGCCGATCGGGCTCGGCTGGACGCTGCGGTGTCCCCCCACACGCTGCGCCACTCCTTCGCCACCCACCTGCTGGACGGAGGGGCGGATGTGCGCGTCGTCCAGGAGCTGCTCGGCCATGCGTCCGTAGCGACCACCCAGGTGTACACGCTGGTGACCGTGGAGAAGCTCCGCGAGGTCTACGCGGCCTCACACCCCCGCGCCCGTTCCGCCCCGCCCTCCACCCGCCGATCTTGACCCTTCCGCCGACCGCTCGCGACGATCTTGACGTTATGGCCGAGTCCCGGCCGTCCGGTCGACATCAACGTCAAGATCGCGCGGGGTGGGGGTGGGGCCTCGGACGGGCTCCGCGTGGCTTGGCTGTGGCTGGGACAGGGGCGACTAGGCTCGACCCGTGCCGCCCGAGTCGAGTCTCGCCCCGACCGAGACCCCGACCGAGGGTCCGACCGGACGGCCCCTCCCGACGTTCCCCGAGCCACCGCCGCTGAGCGTCCACGGACCTGCCCGGGTCGTCGCGGTGTGCAACCAGAAGGGCGGCGTGGGCAAGACCACCACGGCGATCAACCTCGGAGCCGCGCTGGCCGCCCATGGGCGCCGGGTGCTGCTGGTCGACTTCGACCCGCAGGGCGCGTTGTCGGTGGGGCTGGGCCTGGACGCGCACAACCTGACGCGCTCGGTGTACGACCTGCTGATCCACCGCGAGGTGCGGGTCCAGGACGTCCTGGAGCACACGGCGGTCGAGGGCATGGACCTCATCCCGAGCAACATCGAGCTCTCCGCCGCCGAGCTCCAGCTGATCAACGAGGTGGCCCGGGAGCAGGTCCTGGCCCGCGCCATCGCACCGGTGCTCGCTGACTACGACGTGGTGCTCATCGACTGCCAGCCCGCCCTCGGCCTGCTCACCGTCAACGCGCTCACCTGCGCGCACAGCGTCCTCGTCCCGCTGGAGTGCGAGTACTTCGCGCTTCGCGGGGTCGCGATGCTGCAGGACACCATCTCGAAGGTCCAGGAGCGCCTCAACGACCGGCTGCGCCTGGACGGTCTGCTGGCCACCCGCTACGACGCGCAGACGGTGCACCGGCGCGAGGTGCTTCAGCGGCTCGTGGAGGTGTTCGGGGACGACGTCTTCCACACCGTCATCCCACGGACGGTGCGCTTCCCGGAGGCCACCACCGGAGGGGTCCCGATCATCGACTACGCGCCGAGGTCGCCAGGGTCCCTGGCCTACCGGCAGCTCGCGCTCGAGGTGCTGGCGCGATGGGACGCGCGGTAGCCGCCGCCGAGGACCGCTCGGTCGGCCTCGCCCCGGGGTTCGAGGTCACCCTCGAGGTCTTCAGCGGCCCGTTCGAGGTGCTGCTCAGCCTCATCGCGAAGAAGACAGTCGACATCACCGAGGTCGCTCTGGCCCAGGTCACGGACGACTTCGTCGGCTACATCAAGGCCCGCAGCCCCGAGTGGGACCTCGACATCACCTCCGAGTTCCTCGTCATCGCCGCGACGCTGCTCGACCTCAAGGCAGCCCGGCTGCTTCCCTCAGGCGAGGTGGAGGACCCTGAGGACCTCGCCGTCCTCGAGGCTCGTGACCTGCTGTTCGCCCGACTGCTGCAGTACCGCGCCTACTGCGAAGCCGCGAAGGTGCTCGCGGACTGGATGGCAGCAGAGGCCGAGCGCTTCCCCCGCGCGGTCAGCCTCGAGGAGCCGTTGGCGAAGCTGCTGCCCGAGGTCGTCGTGGCTATCGGGGCGCACGACCTCGCGCAGATGGCCGCGCACGCCATGACCCCCAGGCCCGTTCCCGTCATCTCACTGGACCACGTCCACGCACCCGCGGTCAGCGTCCGGGAGCAGGCCGAGCTCCTCGTCGAGAGGCTGCGCGTCGCCGGTACCGCGTCGTTCCGGGCCCTGGTGGCCGACTGCCCGACCCGGCACCATGTTGTTGCGCGGTTCCTCGGCCTTCTCGAGCTGTTCCGCGACGGTCAGGTCGGCTTCGAGCAGGTGACTCCCCTCGGCGACCTGAGCGTGCGCTGGACCGGTCGATCGCAGGGCACGGTCGACCTGCACGACGAGTTCGACGACCTCGACACCGCAGAAGGGTCCGGCAGCGTCGAGGAGGGCGAACTCGCCGACGGGGTCACCGCCGCGCCCCGAGCAGCCGGCAGCACCGAAGGGGGACCCGCATGAGCGAGCTGTCGTTGGCTGCACACCTGGAGGCCATCCTCATGGTCACCGACGAGCCGGTGACCGGCGAGCAGCTCGCGAGCGTGCTCGACGAGCCCGAGGACAGGGTCGTCGACACGCTGCAGTCGCTGGCCCGCGAGTACGCCGCGGCCGGACGTGGCTTCGAGCTGCGGTCGGTCGCCGGGGGTTGGCGTTTCTACAGTCATCCGGCCTGCGCGCCCGTCGTCGCGAGGTTCGTCCTCGACGGGCAGCAGGCCAGGCTCACCCACGCCGCGCTGGAGACGTTGGCCATCGTGGCCTACCAGCAGCCGGTCAGCCGCGCCCGCATGTCGGCCATCCGGGGGGTCAGCTGTGACGCGGTGGTACGCACCCTGCACACTCGCGGCCTGATCGAGGAGGTCGGCATCGAGCACGAGTCGGGGGCGACGCTGTTCGGCACCACGTCGTACTTCCTCGAGCGCCTCGGGCTCGGCTCGCTGGACGAGCTGCCGCCGCTGGCACCGTTCCTGCCATCAGTGGACGAGGTGGACGACGCCGGTGCCCACTGATGAGGGGGTCCGCCTGCAGAAGGTGCTGGCCAGCGCCGGGGTCGGCTCGCGCCGGGCGTGTGAGGCGCTGATCGCGCAGGGCCGCGTCGAGGTCGACGGGACGGTCGTTCGCGAGCAGGGGCTGCGCGTCGACCCGACCACCGCGGTGATCAAGGTGGACGGGCTGCGGGTCAGCACCCCGGAGGCCGACCAGGTGTACCTCGCCCTGAACAAGCCCGCCGGGGTGATCAGCGCGATGAGCGACGACCGAGGCCGGATGACACTGACCGACCTGCTGCCCGACCGGGTCCGGGACGGACGGGCCAGGCTGTTCCACGTCGGACGGCTGGACACCGACACCGAGGGCCTGCTGCTGCTCACGAACGACGGGGCCCTGGCGCACCGCCTCACGCATCCGTCCTACGAGGTCCCCAAGACCTACGTGGCCGAGATCCTCGCGCCGGTACCGCGTGACCTGGGCCGACGGCTGCGCGCCGGTATCGACCTGGACGACGGGCGGGCCCGCGTCGACGGCTTCCGGGTGGTCGGCTCGTCCGGCAACCGAGCGATGGTCGAGGTGGTGCTGCACGAAGGACGCCAGCGCATCGTCCGCAGGCTGCTCGAGGCAGCCGGGCACCCGGTCCAGCGGTTGGTGCGCACCGCGGTCGGCCCCGTCAGCCTCGGCGAGCTGCGTCCAGGAAAGACCCGCCCGCTGACCCAGCAGGAGGTGGGACGCCTCTACCAGGCCGTCGGGATGTAGGCCTCTAGGGTTTCGCTGTGGCGGTGCGAGCGATCCGGGGGGCGACCCAGCTCGACGACGACGAGCGTGAGCACCTGCTCGAGCGCACCAGCGAGCTTGTCCGCGCGGTGCTGGAGCGCAACGGCCTGGACGCCGACCAGCTGGTCAGCATCGTGTTCACCGCGACGCCGGACATCGTCTCGGAGTTCCCGGCGTACGCGGTGCGCCGCCTGGGCATCACCGACGTGCCGCTGCTGTGCGCGCGCGAGCTGGACGTGGCCGACGCGATGCCTCGTGTCGTGCGGCTGCTCGCCCACGTCGAGACCGACTTGGCCCGAGGTGAGGTCCAGCACGTGTACCTGCACGGCGCCCGAGGGCTGCGCACCGACCTGCGCCACGACGACCACCCGACCGGACGCGAGTCCACGGGTCCCTCACCGGCATGAGCGCTCCCGAGCTGCGGTCTGTGCTCGTCGTCGGGGCCGGGCTGATCGGGGCCTCGATCGGCCTGGCGCTGCGTGCTCGCAGCGTCACGGTGTTCCTCACCGACAGCGACGCCGAGGCGGTGGCGCTGGCGGTCGAGCGTGGTGCCGGACTGCCGCACGGCGAGCACGGCACGGTGGACCTCGCGGTGGTGGCCGTGCCGCCGCACCGCGCGGGCGAGGTCGTCCGGGCGCTTCTGGACGACCCGGAGGTGCGGGCGGTCACCGATGTCACGAGCGTCAAGGCTCCGGTGGCGGCCGCGGTCGCGGACCACCCGCGGGCAGGGCGCTACGTCGGTGGTCACCCCATGGCCGGACGCGAGGTGTCAGGAGCGGCGGCGGCACGCGCCGACCTGTTCCGCGGGCGCCCCTGGGTGCTGTGCCCTCCGGGTGTCGGCCCGACGAACGGGGAGGCCGTCGAGCTCGCCACCCAGCTGGCGCTGCTGGTCGGCGCCACCCCAGTGAGGATGGCCGCGGACGAGCACGACGCCGCCGTCGCGCTGGTCAGCCACGCCCCGCACCTGGTCGCGGCGCTGGTCGCGGGCAGGCTGCGCGAGGCCCCTGGGCAGGAGGTCCGGCTGGCCGGAGGCGGGGTCTCCGACATCACCCGGGTGGCGGCCAGCGACCCGGCGCTGTGGCGGGAGATCCTGGCCGCCAACGCCGCGGCCGTCGGGGCAGTGCTCAGCGCGCTGCGCGACGACCTGGACGCGGCCATCGCCGCGCTCGAGGCTGCCGACCTCGACCGAGTGGAGCGGCTGCTCGTCGCAGGCGTCGTCGGGCGTGGTCGACTGCCGGGCAAGCACGGCTCGCCGCACGCCGAGTACGTCGGCGTGCCGGTCGAGCTGGCCGACCGTCCCGGCCAGCTCGCCGGCCTGTTCGCCGACGTGGGGGAGATCGGGGTGAACGTCGAGGACGTGCGCATCGAGCACGTCCCGGGCGAGCCGGTCGGCCTCGTGGAGCTCTCGGTGCGGCCCGACGCGCAGACAAGGCTCGTCGACGGCCTGCGAGGTCGCGGCTGGACCGTCCATGACTGAGCCCCGACGCGCTGTGGCTGTGCGCCCGGAGTATCCGTGACCGAGACGCCCCCGGCCGGCCCGTACCCTTCCGGGGTGACGCGGCCACCGGTGATCGCGATCGACGGGCCCTCCGGCTCGGGCAAGAGCACGGTGGCCCGCGCCCTCGCCGAACGGCTGGGCCTGCAGTACCTGGACACCGGCGCGATGTACCGGGCGCTCACCTGGTGGGCGCTGCTGCGCGGCCTGGACCTGTCCGACATCGCGGCCATCGCCCAGGCGGCCCGCGACCTGCCGCTGACCCTGGGTACCGATCCGGCCTCACCATCGATCATGGTCGACGGCGTGGACGTGTCGGCGGCGATCCGCGAGACGGTGATCTCCGAGACCGTCAGCGCCGTGGCCACCAACCTCGGTGTGCGCGAGGAGATGGTCCGCCGGCAGCGGGAGGTGATCGCCGGCGGCGGCTGGGTCGCCGAGGGTCGCGACATCACCACCGTGGTCGCCCCCGACGCGGACGTGCGGGTGCTGCTACAGGCCAGACAGTCTGAGCGGCTGGCGCGACGGGCTCGCGACGTCCACGGCACCGCAGACGAGGCTGCGGTCAACGCCACCCGCGACCAGGTCGTGCGCCGCGACGCGCAGGACGCGACCGTCGCGCGGTTCACCGATGCAGCCCCCGGCGTCAGCGTTATCGACTCCTCCGACCTCACCGTGGACGAGACCGTCGATGCCGTGCTCGCGCTGCTGCCGGGGGCATTGCCGTGACCGAACCCGTCGACGAGCCGCGGCTCGACGAGACCGAGGTGGAGCAGCCGGAAGAAGTCAGCGGGCCGGTGCCCGTCGTGGCGGTCGTCGGCCGGCCCAACGTCGGCAAGTCCACGCTGGTCAACCGGATCCTGGGACGCCGCGAGGCCGTCGTCCAGGACGTCCCCGGCGTCACCCGTGACCGAGTGGCCTACGAGGCCTCCTGGTCCGGGCGCCGGTTCACCCTCGTCGACACTGGGGGATGGGCACCGGACGCCCGCGGCATGGCGGCGCGGATCACCGCCCAGGCCGAGGTCGCCGTCCAGGCCGCGGACGTCGTGGTCTTCGTCGTCGACACCGTGGTCGGGGCGACTGACGCCGACGAGGCCGTCGTCCGGGTGCTGCGGGCGTCCGGCAAGCCGGTCGTCCTAGCAGCGAACAAGGTGGACGGCCCCTCCGGCGAGGCCGACGCCACCGCGCTGTGGAACCTCGGCCTGGGGCAGCCGCACCCGGTGTCGGCGCTGCACGGACGGGGGAGCGGCGACCTGCTGGACGCCATTCTGGACGTGCTGCCCGAGGCCCCGGCGGAGGTGCTCGAGGAGGTCGGAGGGCCGCGGCGGGTGGCGCTGGTCGGGCGGCCCAACGTCGGCAAGTCCAGCCTGCTCAACAAGCTCACTCGGCAGGAGCGCGCCGTCGTGGACGAGAAGGCCGGCACCACCGTCGACCCGATCGACGAGCTCGTCGAGCTCGGCGGGCAGCAGTGGCGTTTCATCGACACCGCGGGCATCCGCCGACGCGCCAGGGAGGCCTCGGGCGCGGAGTACTTCGCTTCGCTCCGCACCTCGACGGCGATCGACCGTGCCGAGGTGGTCGTCGTGCTCATCGACGCCTCCGAAGCGCTGACCGAGCAGGACCTGCGGCTGCTGAGCACGGTGGAGGACGCTGGGCGGGCCCTGGTGGTCGCGTTCAACAAGTGGGACCTGCTCGACGAGGACCGTCGCTACGACCTCGAGCGCGAGATCGACCGGCAGCTGGCCCGCTACACCTGGGCGCCGCGGGTCAACGTCTCCGCGGTCACCGGACGCGGCGTCGAACGTCTCGTCCCGGCGCTGGCGAAGGCGCTGCACGGCTGGGAGACGCGCGTGACGACCGGACAGCTCAACGCCTTCCTCGGCCGCCTGGTGGCCGAGCACCCGCACCCGCTACGCGGCGGACGCCAGCCGCGGATCCTTTTCGGGACGCAGGCCGACGTCCGTCCCCCCCGCTTCGTGCTCTTCACGACCGGCTTCCTGGAGGCCGGCTACCGTCGGTTCATAGAGCGCCGGCTGCGGGAGGAGTTCGGGTTCACCGGGGCGCCGCTGGACATCTCGATGCGGGTACGAGAGAAGCGCAGTCGATGATCCATGCGCGATCCGACACACTTGGCGGGCCCATTCGCGCATGGATCATCAGCGGCGAGGAGTGCGGGGACGTCCGTCGGGTGCTGGCTCAGGTAACCTCTCCCGGTCAGGTGCCCGCCGAGGCGGGTCCAGACCGGGACGTGGCGCAGTTTGGTAGCGCACTTGACTGGGGGTCAAGGGGTCGTGGGTTCAAATCCCGCCGTCCCGACGTATTTGTGCTGGTCACAGGCCTGGCGTGTCGGTTCTCGGGGCCCCAGGTGGTCGGTGGGGAGCCTTGGGGGAGCCAAGGGCCGGGGGTGCACAGTGGTGGACGTCGGTGGACGCCCGTGCACATTGGTGACGGCTGGGCCGCGCAGAGTCTGGACGTGGGTAGACCGGGGTGGACCTGCAGGGACGTCTCGACCCCTTGACGCTGCACCTGGACGGCGCTGTCCCCAGGACGACCATCCGGCAACGCCGTTGGCATGTTCCGGCGTGCGCACGCGGGCGGCCGGGATGTCCAAGGGCGCGGCTTCCGTCGATATGCGACCTGCAGGTGTTCTTCCGGGTGGTCGGCAAGCCACCGGAGGAGGTGACGCCGGGTGACGTGTTGGGCTTCATGACCGCCCAGCGCACCGGCGGGCCGATGGCCGCGGTCCAGCCCGCTCCGGAGTCCGGCGGTGGGGTGTCGACCCGACCCTGCGTCGTCGGCTGTCGAGCGTGTCCGGGCTGTTCGGCTACCTGCAGGCCACCGGCGTGGTGGCGGCGAACCCGGTGCCGCGCGGACTGCCGTCGCGCCGGGAGAAGCTGCGCCCGAGCCAGCCGGTGCCGCTGGTACGCGGCACCCGCCGGCTGCCCCGCATCCTCACACCCGTCGAGGTCGACGCGCTCACGCAGGCGTTGCGCACCCACCGGGACCGGGCCATGGTCGCCGCGATGGTGCTGGGTGGGCAGCGCCGCTGCGAGGTCCTCGGGCTGCGCCTGGAGGACGTGCGGGCCGCCGAGCGGCGGGTGTTCGTCGCCGACGGCAAGGGCGGCCACCAACGTCTGGTGCCGGTCTCCGGACGGTTCTTCAGCGAGATCGCCGCCTACCTCGACCTCGAGCGCCCGCCGCGGCTGGAACCGATGCGGTGTTCGTGGCGCTGAAGGGCCCCACCCGCGGCCGCCCGCTGACCGCGGCCGGGTTGGACGAGGTCCTCGACGGTGCCCGCCGCCGCGCCGGGCTGGCGCACGCGACCTGCCACGAGCTGCGGCACACCTGCCTGACCCGGCTGCGGGAGGCCGGCATGGCGTTGGAGGCGGTGCAGGCCCAGGCCGGGCACGCCTCGATCGAGTCCACCCGCATCTACCTGCACCTGGCCGATGACTGGCTGGCCAATGAGTACCGCAAGGCCGCTGAGGCCATCGACGCGCAGATCCTCATCGACCACCCCGTCCCTGCCAGCGCGGCAGGGGCACGGTGAACCGTCTGGGGCTGCTGCCCGGCTGGGACCAGCTCGAGGTCGCGATCCCACGGGTCACCGTGACGATGCGCCGCTACCTGGCGCAGATGCAATGCGTGCTGCGGCCGGGCAGCGTCACCGGCATCGACGGCGCGTTGCGCTGCTTCGCCGCGTTCCTGACCGAGCAGCGCCCGGACCTGCAGTCCCTGCGCCAGGTGCGGCGCGGACACATCGAAGGGTTCAAGCCGTGGCTGGCCGCCCGGGCCGGGCAGAACAAGCCCCGGCTGACCCCGGCCACCATCACCCACCGGCTGGGCACCCTGCGGATGTTCTTCCTCCGCATCGACGAGTGGGGCTGGGACGACGCCCCACCCCGGGTCCCGATCCTGCCCGGGGACCTGCCACGGCTGGACCGCCCACTGCCCAAGGCCCTCGACGGCGCCTCCGCCGCCCGGCTGCTGCGCGCCGCCCAAGCCGACCGGCGGCTACTGGTCCGGGTCACCGTCGAGGTGCTGCTGCGCACCGGGCTGCGCGTCAGCGAGTACACCGGGCTGCGCGCCGACGCCGTCCTCACCATCGGCGCCGCCCCCTGGCTGCACGTCCCCGTCGGCAAGCTCGGCGAGGACCGCTACCTGCCCCTTGCACCCCCAGATCGTCGACCTGATCCAGACCTACCGGGCCGCCCACGTGCCCGCGTCCACCCGCTGCTGCTGCCCCGGGAGAACGGCCGACCGCTGGACCGGCACACCGTCACCCGGATGATCAACCGGGCCGGCGCCGCCGCCGGGCTCCCGCACCTGCACCCCCACCAGCTCCGGCACACCCTGGCCACCCAAGCGGAAGTTTCAACCGCGGCATGAGCCTGGAGGCGATCGCGGCCATGCTCGGCCACCGCAGCCTGGACATGACCCTGCGCTACGCCAACCCTCGGGAACCGGACGGTCGCCGAGGAGTACTTCGCCGTCACCGACAAGGTCGACGCCCTCTACTGACAACCCGACGGGCTCCCCGCCGACGTCCTCGGACCCCAGCTCACACGGCTGCGCCGCGAACACCACCGCCACCTCGGCAACGGCCACTGCACCCGACCCGACCAGCTCGACTGCACCTTCGACACCATCTGCCCGACCTGCACCTACTTCACCACCGGACCGGCGTTCCTCCCCGTCCTCCAAGCCCAGCACGACCACGCCGAGAAGAACGGGCAGACCCAGCGAGCCGAACTGCTCACCACCCTGCTCCAGCACGCCGCCACACAGGACGCATCATGATCAACTTGACGCCGATCACCCGCATAATGCCGCGCACAGCGCGTTCCTGAGTGGCCCTAACGGAACCCGGCGCGGTCGATCGGCTCGACGACTCGGTTCGTCACGGTGATGGGGCGTCCAGAGGGCCCCGGACCGACACGTCGGGGGCCGACTCGATGATCTCGTCGATCCGCTGGTGGAACACCCGCCATCGGCGTTCGTTGTCGCGTGTGATCACCGAGGTCTGGGCCAGCAGATCCGCGCCGTGATCGATCAGCTCCGACGCAGCGAACAGGCGGCGAGGCTCGACACGATCCGCCGCCAGGTCGGCACGCAACGCCGCCGGCGTGAAGTCGACCTGCGCGAGGATCGTCAGGGCTCGGTCGATACTCCGGCCCGCAAGCGACGAGAGCGACGCGCACTGCCAGTCGTTGCTGATGATGCGATGGCGATCGCCGAGCAGGTCGGCCACCGCCGGGTAGGCCACGAGGTGCTCGATCACACCCCAGGACGCCTCCATGGCCGTCGCGAGCCACGCTCCGGTGGAGCGAGAAGCCTCGGCGAGCGCACCAAGGTCCGTCTTCATCCGCGTGATCTCCGCCGGCTCACCGGCGCCTTCCATGAACAAGACCCCGAGCAGGTCGATC
>CAYHHE010000042.1:0-23161 GCA_964356295.1 uncultured Actinomycetes bacterium
GGAGCCGCCTGTGGGAATCGAACCCACGACCTACGCATTACGAGTGCGTCGCTCTGGCCGACTGAGCTAAGGCGGCGATGCCACGAGCCGTGTCGCAACAACGCCGGGAGTCTACCGGCGCTCGACCGGACGAACTCGTCGCGATCTCACTGCGTACAGTCCCGACGTGACGCATCGACAGGCAGCGGTTGCTGCCGGGTCGGCCGGTGCCGTCGAGGCCGCCGTGGAGATCCTGCGGGCCGGTGGCACGGCGGCCGACGCCGCGATCGGTGCCGCCTTCGCTGCCACCGTCTGTGAGCCCGGGCTGGCCAGCCTGGGTGGCGGCGGATTCCTCATCACGCGCAGCCCGAGCGGCGAGCAGGTCGTCCATGACTTCTTCGTCGACGCCCCCGGACGCGGACGGGCTACGCACCTCCCCGCGCCACGGCTGGACACGGTCGTCATCGAGTTCGGGGGAGCTGACCAGGTCTTCCACGCCGGCCTCGGATCCCTCGCCGTCCCCGGGGTGCTCGACGGCCTGGTCTCGGCGCACCGCAGCCTCGGTCGCCTACCCCTGGAGCAGGTCGTCGCACCTGCCCACCGGCTGGCCGCCGAGGGCTGGGTCGTCGACCGCACTCAGGCCGTCGTGCTCCACCTGCTCCGCGAGATCCTTCGGCTTACCCACGAGTGCTGGTCGCTGTACTCCCACGACGACGAGCCCGCACCGGTCGGTACGCGGCTGACCAACCCCGACCTTGCCACGACGCTCGAGGCGATCGCCGCCGGCTCCGTCCAGCGGTTCGGCGACCTCCCCGGCGTCTCGGCACTGCTTGCCGACGTGGCGACAGCAAGCGGCTCACTGACGCTGGAGGACCTCGCCACCTATCGACCCGTCCTGCGCGTGCCGCTTCGGGCCAGCCACCGGGGCGCCGTCCTGGCCACCAACCCCGCTCCGTCCTTCGGCGGGCCGATCCTGGCCGAGGCGACCCGACTGCTCGGGGAGCACGGCCCCGTCGGTTCGAACGCCGAAGGCGCCACCAGAGTGATCACGGCGCTGCGCGGGGCGACCGAGCAGGAGAAGGCCATGCGTTCCTCGGGGATGGCCGCCGCAGTGCATGGCACCACCCACGTCAGCGTGGTCGACGGCGAGGGCGGTCTCGCCTCCCTCACCCAGTCCAACGGTTCCTGCAGCGGTGTCGTCGTCCCGGGGACAGGTGTCCAGGTGAACAACGTCATGGGCGAGGAGGACCTGCACCCGCAGGGTCTGCACACCACTGCACCCGGAGCTCGGATCGGGTCGATGATGGCGCCCTCGATACTCGACCTGCCCGACGGTCGGGTGGTGGCCCTCGGCAGTGGCGGCAGCGAGCGGATCCGAAGTGCGATGCTCTCGGTCCTGGTCGGCCTGGTCGATCGGGGGCAGCACGCCGAAGGAGCGGTCGAGGCGCCACGTATCCACTGGGACGGTGTCGGCGTCCAGGCCGAGCCCCCGTTGCCGCGCAACGTCGCGCAAGCGCTTGCCAGGCTGGGACCACTGACCGTGTGGAAGACCAAGCACCTCTACTTCGGCGGCGCCCATGTCACGGTGCGCTACCCCGACGGTCGCGCCGAGGCGCACGGGGACTCCCGGCGGGGCGGGATGTCACGGGTCATCGCTCTGGCCTGACCAGCGGGAACAGGATGGTGTCCCGGATACCGAGCCCGGTCAGGGTCATGACCAGCCGATCGATGCCCACACCGACGCCGCCGGCGGGCGGCATGCCGTACTCCAGCGCCCGCAGGAAGTCCTCGTCGAGCTGCATCGCCTCCTCGTCCCCACCGGCGGCGCGCAGCGACTGCTGATAGAAGCGCTCCGCCTGGTCCACCGGGTCGGTCAGCTCGGTGTAACCCGTCCCTTGCTCGGCTCCCCAGCAGACCAGGTCCCACTTCTCGGTGAGCCGCGGTTCGTCGCGGTGCACCCGGGTGAGGGGCGCGTTCTCCTTCGGGAAGTCCTGGTAGAACACCGGCGTCGTCGTCGCCTTCTCCACCAGCTCTACGTACAGCTCCTCCAGCAGCATGCCCACGCTCGCCCCGGTGGGCTCGTGCAGGCCGACCCGCACAGCGTGGGCCCGCAGAACCTCGACCGGTGTGTCGAGCCCAACCTGCTCGCCGAGCGCGGAGGACAGCGCCCCGAGCATCGTCTGCACCGGCCAGTCCCCCGACAGGTCGTACTCATGAACCTGGCCGTCAGGCCCCACGCGCCGCGCCACCGGCGCGCCGAACACCTCGGTTGCCGCCGCCTGGACGAGCGACTGGGTGAGCTCACGCATCGTCGTGTAGTCCCCGTAGGCCTCGTAGGCCTCCAGCATCGTGAACTCTGGGTTGTGCGAGGAGTCCGCACCTTCGTTACGGAAGTTCCGGTTGATCTCGAACACCCGCTCAGCACCGCCCACGAGCAGTCGTTTGAGGTACAGCTCAGGGGCGATCCTCAGGTACAGCGACATGTCGTAGGCGTTGATGTGGGTGACGAAGGGACGGGCGTTCGCCCCGCCGTGCAGCACCTGAAGCATCGGGGTCTCGACCTCGGTGTACCCGCGGGCATGCATGACGTCGCGGATCGCGCGGACGACGCCCGCCCGCAGGTACAGCATGTCGCGCGCCTCGGGCCGCACGATGAGGTCGACGTAGCGCATGCGCACCCGCGCCTCGGGGTCGGTCAGACCCCTGTGCTTGTCCGGCAGCGGCCGAAGCGCCTTGCTTGCCAGCGAGAACCCGTCGGCGAGGACGGACAGCTCGCCGCGCCGGCTGGTGATCACCTCTCCTGTCACACAGACGTGATCCCCGAGGTCGATGTCGTGCGTCCAGCGGTGAAGGCTGCTCTGGCCCACCGTGTCCACCGACAGCATCACCTGAAGGTCCCCCGACCCGTCCCGCAGGGTCGCGAAGCAGAGCTTGCCTCCATCGCGCTTGAGCATGACCCGTCCGGCGATCGCCACCGCGGTCCCGGTAGCGCTGCCAGGTTCGAGGTCGGGGAACAGGTCGCGTACCTGGGCCAGGGTGTGGGTGCGAGGCGAGGCCACCGGGTAGGGGTCCACGCCCCGCTGCCGCATGGCCTGCACCTTGGCCAGCCGGACCTGTACCTGCTCCGGCAGCGCTTCGCCGCCGTGGTCGGGCAGGGCGTCCTCGCCATCGCTGGTCACAGTGGACTCACCGTAACTTCCTCAGCCGGCGCCCGCGGTCACCGGCACTCCCGGGTCAGGCGGACCCACCGCCGCGCGGTAGCGCTCCAGCTCGGCGACCGTCGAGGCGTCCCACCCCTGCGGCTGCAGCACGGCAGCCCAGCCCATCGCATGCGCGTTGGAGTAGTTGTGCCCGAATCCCGGCGGGACGATCCCGTTCGTGGTGAAGTCGATGAGCATCTGCTGCCAGGTGAACAGCGGCCACCACGCCATCCGTTCCGGCACGCTGGAGAACCGCGCTGGGCCGATCCAGTCCGGCCGCGCTCTCAGCAGCGAGCCGCTCAGGTAGGCCACCGGGTCGGTCGCACTGTGCAGGAACAGGATGCGTCGGTCCCCCCACGACTGATCGGTCAGGGGGACGCGGTCAGGGCTGGCCGCGAACCGGGCGACCGAGCCGTCACCCACCACTGGTTCCCAGGGGGGAGTGCCCTCGGGGAAGTCGGCCCACTGCTCCATCAGCGCGCTCTCCGCCGGAGTACCCACCCACAGCGCCCCGTCGAAGTCCTCCACCACCTGCTCAGGGGACTGCCCGACGAACGTGTTCTGCGACCCCGAGGCTCCCAGGCTCTCGCCGTTGAGGTACAGCGCCGGTCTCTCGTCCGGCGGAAGCTGCCGGACCGCGTCGCTGAAGGCCTCGGTCAGCGCCTCGGCCTCACGCCGGGCGCCCGTGGGATCGGTGATGCTGGTCATCCAGGACGGGATGGCGGAGTACTGGGTGGCCGCCGTCGCGACGTCCCCGTTGGCCACGTACTCGAGCGTCTGAGCCGACACAGGATGGACCGAGCCGAGCCCGCTGGTGACCACGACGACGAGTGCGTCGCGGTCGAAGCCGCCGGCTCGGCGGGTCTCCTGGACGAGCAGCGCCGCCCGCTCCTGCGGGGTCGAGGCCTGGTCCTTGCCCACGTAGACCCGGATCGGCTCCAGGGCCGGCACGCCCGAGAAGCCCTCGATGGTGGCGGCGCTCGGGCCGCCCGCCACGAACTCCCGGCCCTGCCGGCCGAGGGTCTCCCAGGCCACCAGCGACCCCGGCCCTCCTGAGCGCAGCGGCGTGGTCGGCGGTTGCTGCCCGGTTGTGTCGCTGTCGCCCTGCTCGAACGCCGATGCCAGCAGCGCGAACCCGCCCACAGCGATGCCGATGACCATCGCCGAGACGATCAGACCACCCAAGGCGGTCGACAACCCCGGTGAGGAGATCCATCGCTGCCACTGCCGACCGATCGCACGGGCCGCGGCTCGCAGGGCACGCCCCACCATGACCAGGAGCACGACCAGCACCGGCGAGAGTCCGACCACCAGCGGCCAGGACGGGATCGCCCACCCAGCCGCCTGGGCGAGCTCGGTCTGCCAACGCAACGCCGCAGGCGTGACCAGCAAGGCGCCGGTGAGAGCCAGAAGGTATGCCCCCAGCGCCACGCGCCGCAGCCGGGGCCGTGAGGCCAGCCACCGCCGGTCGCCGGTCAACGCCCGCGCCAGCGCACCCAGCGCCGACCCCAGCGCGTACCCGGTCACCGGCAGCAGGGTGCTCATCACGACCTGCACCTCGGTGGTCCGAGGCACCATCGTCGGCGTCAGCGAGACGAGGTAGGCCAGCAGCGCCAGCACCAGGCCGGTGGTCGAGACGGCCGGACTGGTGCGCACGTGCCCATTGTCCCTGGTCCGTTGCCCGCGGGCCTCGCGGCGCGTCAGTCGCAGGTCGTCCCGGACGGCGGCGCGGTACCGGCGAGCAGGAAGGCGTCCACCGCCGCGTCGACGCACGTGCTGCCTTCGCGGTAGGCCAGGTGCTGGCGTGCCTGGTAGGTCAGCAGCACTGCGGACTCGAGCTGGTCGGCGAGTGACTCGGCCCAGGCGTAGGGCGTCACCGGATCACCGGTGTTACCCACGACGAGGATCGGAGCAGCTCCGACGCCGCGGACCGGCGCAGTGAGCCCGGGTGAGGGGACCGGCCAGCCCGTGCAACCGAGCAGGCTCCAGGCCAGTGTCTCCCCCAGCCGCGGCGAGGCCTGCTCGAACTCCGGGAGCGCCGCCCGGACGTCGGCCACCGTGGCCTGACTGGGACGGTCCAGGCAGCTGACCGGCTGGATCACGTCCCACTGGTTGTCCGGGAAGGATCCGTCGGGGGCGCGGCGCAGGTAGGCGTCAGCGAGACCGAGCAGCACGCTGCCGTCTCCGTCGAGCGCTGCGGTCAGGCCTGCCTCCAGCGCCGGATAACCCTGCGCAGCGGGCAGGTACAGCGGGGCGATGACGCCGTACAAGGCGAGGATCTGCGTCAGCGGCCGGGTGGAGGTCTGGATCGGCTGCTCGTCGGCACGGTCAAGCGCGACGCCTGTCGAGTCCAGCACCTGTTGCTCGGTGTCCCCGAGGGGGCAGTCGCGGGCGACGCAGTCCGCGGCGAACGCTGCCAGTGACTGCTCGAACCCGACCGCCTGGCCGAGCAGCACCTCGCGCTCGGTCAACGCCGGGTCCAGTGCTCCGTCCAGGACGAGCCGTCCGACCCGCGCCGGGAACTGATGGGCGTACTCGGCTCCGATCGACGTCCCGTACGACGCGCCGAGGTAGGTCAGCACGTCCTCGCCGAGGGCGGAACGGATGATGTCGAGGTCCTGGGCCACGTCGGCGGTGCCCACGTGCGGCAACAGGTCGGGGGAGCGGGCCAGACAGCCCGCCTGGAACTCCGCGATGCCCTCGAGGTACGCCGCCACCTCCTGTGCTGTGTCCGGGGTCGTGTCCTCGGTGTTCAGGGAGTCGTCGAACTCGGCGTCGGTCACGCACTCGACCGGCTCGGAGCGCGCCACCCCGCGAGGGTCGAAGCCGACGACGTCGTAGACCTCGCGCACGGCCGGGGAGACGATCGTGTCCGACCGTATGGCGTAGTCGACGCCGGACCCGCCGGGCCCGCCGGGGTTGACCACGAGCGAGCCGATCCGTTCCTGCGGATTGGTGGCGACCGAGCGCAGCAGCGCTAGCCCGATCGAGTCGACCAGCGGGTCGGCGTAGTCCAGCGGCACCTCCACCGTGCCGCACTCGAACCCGTCCTGGCAGGGCTCCCAGACGATCCGCTGGGCGTAGTAGCCCTCCAGCGGCGAGGGCGGGTCGGAGGAGACCTCGGGTGGCGGAGGGGCCGTCGGTTCCGGCGAGGGGCTCGCAGTCAGGGCCGTGCACCCGGACAGCAGCACGGCCAAGCAGCCGAGCAGGACCGACAGTGGTCGCCTCACGCCTCGTCCGCGGTGTCGGTGGGCAGCCGCTGGGTGGTTCGCAGTGGCTGGGTGTCGTCGACGTCAAGGCCGCCGGCGCCCGCCGGCCCGGCGTCGAACTGGGCGCGCATCGCGCAGACGCTGGACCGAGGACAGGCGCACCGCCGACCGGACTCGGCATCGCGGACGATCACAGAGTCCGCGGGCACGTTGTACCCGACCACCCTGCCGCGCACCGAGCCGTCGGCGGTCTCCACGGACTCGCCGAGAACAGGAGCCGACCGCTTGAACTCGGTGTACAGCGGATGCTCGTAGGCCAGGCAGCACATGAGCTTCCCGCACGAACCGGCGATCTTGAGCGGGTTGAGCGGCAGGTCCTGGTCCTTCGCCAGCCGGGCGCTCACCGGCTCGAAGTCGGTGAGGAAGGTCGCGCAGCACAGGTCCCGCCCGCACGGCCCGATGCCGCCCTGCAGGCGGGCATCGTCGCGTGCGCCGACCTGCCGGAGATCGACCCTCGCACTGACCGCCTGAGCCAGCGGACGCACCAGCTCTCGGAAGTCGACTCGGTGCGGGGCGGTGAAGTAGACGATGACGAGCAGGTCGATGGTGCGCCGGGTGTCCACGACGTCCACCGCGACGATCTTCATGGGCAGGTCCAGGCTGCGTACGAGCCGTCGGGCGGCGGCGCGCGCGGCGGCGCGCTTGGCGCGGTTGCGCTCGTCCCGGTCCAGGTGCTGGGGTTCCGCCCGCCCGGCACACGACGGCAGGCCCCCGATGTCCTCCGGCACGGATGTCGGCGGCCAGACCACGGTGGCCACCTCAGGGCCGTCATCGGTGGGCACCAGCACCGACTCCCCGACCCGGTACGCCTGCTCACCGGAGTCGAGGTAGTAGAGCCGTCCGTACCGGCTGAACGTGACGGCCATGACCGTGCTCACAGGTCAGGAGGGTACGTGCCGGAGCGGACCCGGCCAGGTGGCCGATGGTCCTGGGTCACGCAGCGCGAGCGCCATGGCCTCGAGGGTGAGCAGCGGGGCAGCGTTCGCCGCAAGAGCCTCCCTCGCCGACACCACCGCCTCCATGCGACGCGCCGTCACCGTGAGTGTGCCTGCCCGAGCCAGACGCTCGATCGACGGGCGCATCTCGTCGTTGATCAGATGGGCGTCGGCACCCGCCTGGACGCGCATCACGTCCCGGTAGAAGCCGAGGACGTCCACCAGGGCGCGGTCGAGGAAGTCCCGGGTCACACGGGTGCGTCGGCTCTTCTGCCGACGCTCGAGGTCCTTGGCCATACCGGCGCTGCCCCGGGCCTTCGCCCGCCCTGTCCCGATGATCGCAGCCAGGTTCTCGGTCTCTGCGCCGTCCAGCTGGTCGCAGTGGGCATCAGCATCGGCCTGAGCCGCCTCGAGCAGCGCCGCCGCCGCCTCCAGTGCCGACGGGACGTCGCCGAGCCGGGTGGGCAGGCGAAGCACCTCGTCGCGGCTGAGCCGCGCCCGCTCGTCGCCGGCCAGGGCACGGGCCCGCCCGATATGTCCCTGAGAGGCCCGCGCGGCGAAGGCGGCCATCGCAGGGTCGACACCCTCGCGGCGAAGGAAGGCCGCCACTGCGTCGACGGGCGGGGTGCGCAGGGCCAGGATGCGGCACCTCGACCGGATGGTGGGGGCGACGTCCTCGGCAGCAGGAGCGCACAGCAGCCACACCGTGCGTGGCGGTGGCTCCTCGAGCGACAGCAGCAGCGCGTCTGCGGCCTCGTCGGTGAGCCGGTCCGCGTCCTCGATGACCAGAACCTGCCACCTCCCCTCCGCCGGCCGCAGCACGGCCTGCCGGACGAGGTCACGGATGAGATCGACCTGCAGGGTCAGGGCCTCCGTTGCCACCAGGTGGACGTCGGGATGGGTCCCCGCCCGGGCCGTTCGACAGGCCTGGCACTCCCCGCACCCGGGCGGGTCGGTCCCCCCGGTGCACTGCAGGGCAGCGGCGAACGCGTGGGCCACGACGGACCGACCGGACCCGGGGGGCCCGGTGACCAGCCATGCGTGGGTCATCGCCCCCAGTGGCTCCCGCCCGTCGACCACACCCGCGGCCTCGACCGCGGCAGCCTGCATCGCGGGCACGACGACCTGGCCCACCATGAGGTCCCACACGCTCACCCCGACGGCACCCCCCGACCTGGCAGCAGGCGCAGCACGGCCTGACGGATGTCGACGTGCACGTCCTGCGCGGGCCGGCCGGCGTCCAGGACGACGTAGTGGTCGGGGTCGCGCACGGCGAGGTCGAGGAAGGCCTGCCGCACCTGCGCGTGGAAGGGCAGCGGCTCGGACTCCAGGCGGTCCGCCGGGTCGGTGGAGCGCTGCAGGGCGGGCTCGGGATCGAGGTCCAGCACCACCGTCAGGTCGGGGCGCAGGTCATCGGTGGCCCAGCGCGAGAGCTGCTCGATCCGATCGGCGCCGAGCCGACGACCCACGCCCTGGTAGGCCACCGAGGAGTCCACGTAGCGGTCGCAGACCACGACCGCACCACGCTGAAGTGCCGGACGGACCACCGCGTGCACGTGCTCGGCACGGTCTGCTGCGTACAGCAGCGCCTCGGCCCGCGCGGACAACCCGTGCGACGCAGTCGAGAGCAGCAGCGCACGGACCTGGGGGCCGATCGGGGAGTCGCCGGGTTCGTGGGTGCGGACCACGTCGTGCCCGTGCTCGCTCAGCCACGCGACGAGCACGTCCGCCTGGGTGGACTTCCCGACCCCGTCGCCGCCCTCCAGGACCACGAACACACCGGGGTACCCCCCGCCACCACGCTCGACGCCGTCCTTCACGACCGCTTGGCAGCCAGCAGCTCGACGGCCCGGTCGAGGGTGATCTCCTCAGGGTTCTCCGACCGGGGGATCGTCGCATTGGTCGTGCCGTCGGTGACGTACGGACCATAGCGACCGGACCTCACCATGAGGGTGGCGCCGGTACCGGGGTCGGCTCCGAGTTCTCGACCGCCCCCCCGACCGCGCCCACCGCGTCCGGCCTTGGGCTGGGCGAACAGCGCCTGGGCTCCGTCGAGGTCGACGGTCAGCGGCGACACGCCCTCGGGCAGGGAGCGGGTCTCGCTGCCCTTGCGCAGGTAGGGACCGAACCGACCGTTGCTGGCCAGCACCTCCTCCCCGTCCAGGGTTCCGACCACCCGCGGGAGGTTCAGCAGGGCGAGCGCCTCGTCCAGCGTGAGCGTCTCGGGGTCCATGCCGGGGAGCAGCGAGGCTCGCCGGGGCTTGGCCTTCTTGGGCGCATCCTCGCCGAGCACCTCGGTCACGTACGGGCCGTAGCGTCCCACCTTGACCTCGACCGGACGGCGCGTCTGCTCGTCCACACCCAGCAGCCGCTCACCGGACTCCTTGGCTGCGATCAACTCGCGGGCCAGGTCCAGGCTCAGCTCGTCCGGGGGGAGATCGCCGGGCACATCGGCGCGTCGACCGTCAGCGTCCTCGACGTAGGTACCGTAGCGCCCCACCCGGACGTCCACCCCACCGTCCTGCGCCCCACCGCCCAGAGGGAACGTGCTGATCCGTCGGGCGTCGATGTCGGGGAGCGCCGAGACGAGTGGGTGCAGGCCGGCGAACCCCTCCTCGCCGGACCAGAAGCCGGTCAGCACGTCGATCCGGGCCGCCTGACCGTTGGCGATGGAGTCGAGGTCGTCCTCCATCCTCGCGCTGAAGTCGTAGTCGACCAGGGCGGTGAAGTGCTCCTCGAGGAGTCGGGTGACGGCGAAGGCAAGCCAAGTCGGCACCAGCGCGGTACCCCGCTTGTACGCATACCCCCGGTCGAGCACGGTCCGGATGATCGAGGCGTAGGTGGATGGGCGACCGATCTCCCGCTCCTCCAGCTCGCGCACCAGAGACGCCTCGGTGTAGCGCGGGGGCGGCTTGGTCTGGTGGCCCTCGGGGCGCACGTCGGCGAGGGTGAGCGGCTGGTCGGGCTCGAGGTGCGGCAGCCGGCGCTCGCTGGAGTCCAGCGCCTCGTCGGGGTCGTCGCGTCCCTCCACGTAGGCCTTGAGGAACCCGGGGAAAGTGATGACCCGACCGCTGGCGGAGAAGGTCAGGACGCGCCCGTCGAGCTCGGCGGCGGTGGCGTCGACGAGGACCGACACCGACTGGCCGACCGCGTCACGCATCTGGCTGGCGACGGTGCGCATCCACACCAGCTCGTAGAGCCGGAACTCGTCCCCGTGCAGCCCGGTCTCGCCCGGGGTGCGGAACGACTCGCCGGCAGGACGGATCGCCTCGTGAGCCTCCTGGGCGTTCTTCACCTTGTTGCGGTAGGTGCGTGGTGCGTCCTCCAGGTACTCCTGGCCGTACAGCGCCGTGACCTGCTCGCGGGCCGCGGCCAGGGCCGTGTCCGACAGCGTGGTGGAGTCGGTGCGCATGTAGGTGATGTACCCGGCCTCGTAGAGGCGTTGGGCTACCTGCATCGTGCGGGTGGCGGAGAAGCCCAGCTTGCGGGCGGCCTCCTGCTGCAGCGTGGTGGTACGGAACGGCGCGTAGGGACGACGGCGGTACGGCTTGGCCTCCACCGACCGCACGAGCACCGAGGGCGCGGCGGAGGACCTCAGTCGTTCAGCGAGGTCGCTCGCTGTCGGCTCGTCCAGGACGACGACTGCCCCGGGCTCGCTCGGCTCGCCTGCGGCGGTGAAGTCGCGTCCGGTGGCGACCCGGCGGCCTTCCACCGCGCTCAGTCGCGCGTCGAAGGTCTCCGACGGCAGGTCGTCGGGGGTCAGCGAGGCGACGATGTCCCAGTAGGACGCCGAGGAGAACGCGATCCGGTCTCGTTCACGCTGGACCAGCAGCCGAGTCGCCACGCTCTGGACCCGGCCGGCGGACAGCCCTCGCGCCACCTTGCGCCACAGCACCTCGGAGACGGGGTAGCCGTAGAGCCGGTCCAGGATCCGGCGGGTCTCCTGCGCCTCGACCAGGTCCTCGTCGATGTCGCGGGTGTCGGCCAGCGCCCGCTCTATCGCCTCACGGGTGATCTCGTGGAAGACCATCCGGCGTACCGGCACGGTGGGCTTGAGCTCCTGCTGCAGGTGCCAGGCGATCGACTCCCCCTCGCGGTCCTCGTCCGTGGCGAGGTAGAGCTCGTCGGCGTTCTCGAGCGCCTCCTTGAGCTTCTTGATCCGCGGCCGGGCGTCCGGGGAGACCCGGTACAGCGGGACGAAACCTCCGTCGACATCCACCCCGAGGGGGTCGGAGAAGCGGGCCTTCTTCGACGGCGGGATGTCCTTGGCGCCCGCGGGCAGGTCGCGGACGTGGCCGTAGGAGGACTCCACCGTCCAGCCCCGACCCAGGAAGCCTGCGATGGTCTTGGCCTTGGCCGGGGACTCGACGATGACGAGTCGGTTCTGCGTGTCGGCCACGTGCTCCGTCCGGTGGGTGCCGATGGGTGGTGGTCAGGGGTCGCGACACGGTAGCCCGGCCGACCCCCGACCGTGCACCGCAGCCCACAGCCGGGCCGGCTCAGGCGACCGGCTGCTGCTCCGGCGAGGCCTCGATGGCGCTCGAGCGCCGCTTGGCCACGACGACGGCCGCGACGACGATCCCGACAGCGACCACCGAGATGCCCAAGGTGAGCGGCCGGCTGGCGTCGTCCCCGTAGGACAGCTGGACGACCGCCGGCGCGATGAGCACCGAGACGAGGTTCATCACCTTGAGCAGCGGGTTGATCGCCGGGCCGGCGGTGTCCTTGAACGGGTCGCCGACGGTGTCGCCGGTCACGGTGGCGGCGTGCGCCTCCGAGCCCTTGCCGCCGTAGAGGCCATCCTCGATGGTCTTCTTGGCGTTGTCCCAGGCACCTCCGGAGTTGGCCAGGTAGACAGCCATCAGCGCGCCGGTGCCGATGGCGCCGGCCAGGAAGCCGGCGAGCGGGGCGACTCCGAGCCCGAAACCGACGGCGATAGGGGTGAGGATCGCCAGCAGGCCGGGGGTGACCAGCTCGCGAAGCGAGTCCCGGGTGCAGATGTCGACGACGCGTCCGTACTCCGGCTTCTGGGTGTAGTCCATGATGCCGGGGCGCTCCTTGAACTGGCGGCGCACCTCGAAGACGACCGCACCGGCGGCGCGTGCGACGGCGTTGATCGCCAGCCCGGAGAACATGAACACCACGGCCGCACCGATGATCACGCCGACCAAGATGTTGGGAGCGGTGACCTCGGTGCGGTAGACATCGAGGGACTCCCCCACCTGCGTGAGCGCCGTTGCGATCGAGTCGTTGTAGGACCCGAACAGCGCGGTGGCGGCCAGCACGGCGGTCGCGATGGCGATGCCCTTGGTGATTGCCTTGGTGGTGTTGCCCACCGCGTCGAGCTCGGTGAGGATCTTTGTGCCGTTCTCGTCGACATCCCCGGACATCTCGGCGATGCCCTGAGCGTTGTCCGAGACCGGGCCGAAGGTGTCCATCGCGACGATGACACCCACGGTGGTCAGCAAGCCCGTGCCGGCCAACGCGACGAGGAACAGCGACAGCGCGACACTGCCGCCGCCGAGCAGGAAGGCGCTGTAGACCGCGCCGGCGATGATCAGCGCGGTGTAGACCGCCGACTCGTAGCCGACGGACACACCAGCCAGGATCACCGTGGCGTGCCCGGTGAGGGATGTGCGGGCGACGTCCTGGACGGGCCTGTGCTCGGTGCCGGTGTAGTACCCGGTGACCCACAGGATGATCGCGGCCAGCACGATGCCGATGAGCACGGCCACGCTGGCGACCAGGCGTGGGTCGAGCGTCGGCACGGCCTCGCTGCTCGCCCAGATCTCCTCGAAGTTGTCCGGCAGGTAGACGAAGGCTGCGACCGCCGAGAGGACGGCCGAGATCGCCGCCGAGACGTAGAAGGCCCGATTGATGGTCACCAGGCCGCCCTCGCCGGGACGTGGACGGGTGATGTAGATCCCGATGATCGCGGTCAGCACCCCGACCGCGGGGATGATGAGCGGGAAGACCAGGCCGGACTCGCCGAACGCTGCCCGACCCAGGATCAGTGCCGCGACGAGGGTGACGGCGTAGGACTCGAACAGGTCGGCGGCCATCCCGGCGCAGTCGCCCACGTTGTCGCCGACGTTGTCGGCGATGGTGGCGGCGTTGCGCGGGTCGTCCTCGGGGATGCCCTTCTCGACCTTGCCGACCAGGTCAGCGCCGACGTCAGCGGCCTTGGTGAAGATCCCGCCACCGACACGCATGAACATCGCAAGCAGGGCGGCGCCGAAGCCGAAGCCTTCGAGGACCGCGGGCGCGTCACCCTGGTATATGAGCACGACGGTGGCGGCGCCCAGCAGGCCCAGACCCACCGTGGCCATGCCGACGGTCCCGCCGGTGCGGAACGCGATCTGCATGGCCGTGTCGCGTCCCTCGTTCTGCGCGGCGGCCGCGACCCGTACGTTGGCCCGCACCGCGAGCCACATGCCCAGGTACCCGATGGTCGCCGAGAACAGTGCGCCGACGACGAAGAACACCGAACGGCCGATCTTGACGTCCAGCTCGCCCGGGAGCAGGAAGAGCACCCCGAACACGAGCACGACGAACACGCTGAGGGTGCGGAACTGCCGGTTGAGGTAAGCCGCGGCCCCCTCCTGCACCCCTTGCGCGATGTCCTGCATGCGCTGGGTTCCTTCGCCGGCGCGGAGTACCTCACGCCGGAACAGGAACGACATCGCCAGAGCGATCAGGGCGATGACCCCGACGATGACGACGTATGTCGTGTTGGTGCTGCTCAGGCTGATATCGCTGGCGGTGTCGGCTGAAACGAACCCGCTCATGCATCCTCCTCCGTCCGGTTCGTGATCACCTCACGTGCGGGGCGTCGCCTCTCGCGGAGGTGGCGGCCGGACGGGGATGCCCCCGCACTCCCGACCTCACCCCCCCAGGTTCGGCGCCGAAGTGTACGTAGTCTGCGGCCCTGGTCAGGACGGCCGGTAGGGAGGAAGGTCCCCTGTCGCGGATGAGACTTCGATCACTCTCCGGCGACCGCGAGCAGCGCCGCGGCCCGATCCGGGTGGACGGACAACACCTCGTCCAGGCCGGTCAGCGCGAGCAGCCGCCGGACCCGGTCGTGGCCGGCGACCAGGTGCAGCGACGCGTCGTGGGCCTGCAGGGCCTTGTGGGCGGCCACCAGTTCGCCGAGTCCGGTGGAGTCGATGAAGCTGACCCGGCTCAAGTCGACCAGCACGGCCGACGAGGCGTCGGCCTGGTCGATGGCCAGGGAGAGCGCGGCCCGCAGCTGCGGTGCGGTGTGCAGGTCGACCTCGCCCGAGACCTCGACCAGCCGGCCGCCGGGGATGGGATCGGTGCTGACTCCGAGCTCCACCCGAGGACCCTCCTGACCCGACGATCGTCGACCCCCGCCTGCGTGACGCAGGCATTCAACCACCCGTGGACACTGAGCGGGTGGACCTGACCGACTCCGCTGCCCGGGTCGCCGCGGACGTCCTCGGGCCCGCAATCGCCTTCCGAACGCGACTGCCCTCGCGCGACGCCGTGACCGCAGCGTGGCCTTCGTGGGTGGACGACGTCCTGCGGGACCGGCTCGGTGCCGCCGGCATCGCCTTGCCGTGGAGGCACCAGACCGACGCGGCGAGGCTGGTGTGGCAGGGACGCGACGTCATCCTGGCGACAGGCACCGCGTCGGGCAAGTCGCTTGCCTACCAGCTACCTGCGCTGTCGTGGGCACGGCAGGCACCCGCGGCGCGGCGCGCCACGTCCCTGTACGTCGCACCGACGAAGGCGCTCGCCGCCGACCAGGCTGCCAGCCTCGAGCGCCTCGCGGTTCCCGGGGTTCGCGTCGCGGTGGTCGACGGCGACAGCAGCCGACAGGAGCGTGACTGGGCGCGGCGGCACGCCGACGTCGTCCTCACCAACCCTGACATGCTGCACCGCTCCTTGCTCCCGGGCCATCGCCGCTGGGCGGAGGTCTTCGCCGGGCTGAGGCTGGTGGTCGTGGACGAGGCCCATCACTACCGAGGGGTGTTCGGCTCGCACGTCGCGTGGGTGCTGCGCCGGCTGCAGCGGGTGGCCGGCGCCTGCGGGGCAACCCCGCGTCTGATGCTGCTGTCGGCCACCATCGCCGAGCCGCAGGACGCGGCGCGACGGCTGTGCGGGAGGACCGTCGCGGTCGTCAGCAAGGACACCTCGCCTCGAGGACCCCTCGACGTGCTGCTCGTGGACGCCACTGCTGGGCACGGCCCTGGCGGCCGAGTGGCCTGGACGAGCTCACTGCTGGCCGAGCTGGTCGGTGCCGACCACCAGACGATCGCTTTCCTGCGTTCGCGACGCGGGACAGAGGCGGTGGCCGCCGCGGCGCAGGCAGCGCTGCGGCACGGCAACGGAGGGCGCCGCGTCGCGGCGTACCGCGGCGGCTACCTGCCCGAGGAGCGGCGGGCGCTGGAGGCCGACCTGCGCAGCCGACGGCTCACCGGGGTGGCCGCGACCACCGCGCTCGAGCTCGGCGTGGACATCGCGGGCATGGACGCGGTGATCGTCCACGGGTGGCCAGGGACCCGTGCCGCGTTCTGGCAGCAGGCAGGACGTGCCGGACGGGGGACCGATCCGGCGCTGGCCGTGCTGCTCGCCGGCCAGGACCCTTTGGAGCAGTACGTGGTCAGGCATCCGGAGGTGTTGCTCGGGGCGCCGGTGGAGCGGACTGTCATCGATCCGGACAACCCCTTCGTGGCCGCACCACAGATGTCTGCGGCGGCCGCCGAGCTGCCGTGGCGTGCCCACGAGCTCGACGCGCTCGGTGAGCGCGCCCGGCGAGTGGTGGACGACCTGGTGACGGTCGGGACTCTGCGAGCCAGGAACGACGGCTGGTACTGGCCGCGGCCGGAACGCCCCGCGGACCGGACCGACATCCGGGGCAGCGGAGCACCCGCTGTCCGCCTCGTGGAGGAGGGCACGGGGCGCCTTCTCGGCACGGTCGACGCCGCCAGAGCGCCGGCGACGGTTCATCCCGGCGCGGTGTACGTCCACCAGGGAGCGGTCTTCCTCGTCACCGACCTGGACCTCGTCGAGTCGGTCGCGTTGCTGATCCCGGGTGACCCGGAGTACGACACTCAGGCGCGCACCGCGTCCCAGGTGCGGATCGTGGCCGAGCACGGCTCTGGCCAGTGGGGCGAAGCCGAGATCGCCTACGGCACCGTCGACGTGACCAGCCGCGTGGTGTCGTTCTACCGGCGGCGGTGGGAGACGGGCGCGGTGCTCGCCGAGGTCCCGCTGGACATGCCCGAGCGCCGGCTGCGGACGGCCGGGTGCTGGTGGACCATCCCGAACGACACGGTGCTGCTCGCCGGGCTCACCCTCCCTCAGGTGGCAGGAGCGGCGCACGCTGCCGAACACGCCTCGATCGGCCTGCTCCCGCTGTTCGCCACCTGTGACCGGTGGGACGTGGGCGGGGTGTCCACGCCCGACCACCCCGACACGGGGAGGCTGACGGTTCTCGTCCACGACACACATCCTGGCGGGGCCGGGTTCGCCAGGCGCGGGTTCGAGGTAGCGGACCAGTGGCTGACCGCCACCCGCGACCTCGTCGCCGGGTGCGCCTGTGAGGACGGCTGCCCGTCGTGCGTGCACAGCCCCACGTGCGGCAGCGGCAACTCCCCGCTGGACAAGGCAGGCGCGGTCAGCCTGCTGGCGGCGCTGCTCGGGCAGGTGCCGGCGGCACCGGGCCCGCCCACGACTCCCTGACTGCCGACACCGACACACGGCGGCCCAGGACGGTCAGGGAGCGCTCGACACGCACCCGAGTCCCGACCTCGGCTCCTCGCACCTGGCAGTGCAGGAGAACCCCGCCGTTCGCCGAAGCCAGCTCGCGTGCCCGCGGGCAGGGCGGAGCGCCACGCACCCACTGCCCGGCAGCAGCAACGGCGGCCAGGTCCGCTGCGGCACCGGCGCGGTGCCGCAGCCCTACCGCGCCGACCCAGCCGGTCACGGTCACCCCGGCCAGGAGCACAAGGGCAAGCAGGACGACCGCCGCGACGGAGGCCGAGCCTGCCTGGGCACCGTCGGTCGACCTCACGAGCCGACCCCGCCTCATGCCCGTCACGACCCGCCTCACACGCCCGGCTCGCGAGCCGCCACAGCGTGACCGGACAGCGGGACCCAAGCCCGCCCCGCCAGAGGTCCGGCTCCCATCGAGACGGACGCAGTGACCTCGACCCAGACGGTGTGCCCGGCCCGTCCCACGCGCACGACGGCACCGTCGGGCGCGAGCGCGTCCACCGCGGCATCGACCTCGGCTGCGTTGGCACCTCGAGCGATCAGCAGCGCCGCCTCCCGGGCAGCATCCGCGCAGGCCACCTGGCCTGCCACCACTGCCGGGACCGAGGCCGACAGCAGCCCGCCCACCAGTATCGCCGGGATGGCGATGGCGGCCTCGACGGTGACCATCCCGCGCTCGCCCCGACCGGTCACCAGGCTGCTGCGGGGCCGGGCGGTGCCCGGGCGGGGGGTGAGCCCCGCCCGGGCACCACGGTGGCGGATCGGCCTCACAGGAACGGCGAGACCGCGGAGCGGAACACGCTGAGGAGCATCTCCCAGACCGTGTCGCTGGTGAGCAGCTTGAGCAGCAGCCCTCCCAGGCCGCAGGTGGCGACGGTGCCGACCGCGTACTCCGCGGTCGTCATCCCCGTCTCGTCGCTGGCGCGGTGCTGCACGGCGGTGACCACACGGTTCATGTGGTGCCTCCTTGGGGTTGGTCGGCGGCCGGCCGGTTCGGGCCCCCCAGGGTGGGGGACACCGGAAGCCTCCTGTGGCCGGCGGGCGGGGTCAGCCCCCCGTGATCCGGCTGGGGACGACACACCGCGCCGGGGTGAGCCTGTGGGGACTCAAGGACCCCACCGGTGCTGCCGCGCCGCGGATCCACGGCGCGGCTCAGCTGAGCACTCCGGAGATGGCCCCGAGGACGAGGGGCACCACGGTGACCAGGACGAACGCTGGCAGGAACAGCAGCCCGACCGGCAGTGCAGCGATGCTGCCCGCGCTCCGGGCGCGGGACAGATGCTGCGAGCGCTGGCGTTCCCGCTCGGCCAAGGCGGCTGCGGCCAGCACTGCCCCGGGCGCCATGCCTGACTCCTGGGCACGAGCCACGGCACGACCGAGCCTGGCGCTGCCCGGGTGCGCACGCAAGGCCCGTGTGGAGGCGGCTGCATCCGCTCCGACGACCTGGAGTCCAGCGGCGTCTCGAAGGGCCTGTCCGAGGCTGCCACCGAGGGCGTGACCGGTCGCATCCAGGGCCGTCCCGACAGGAAGGCCGGCCTCCAGTGCGGCGGTGAGCAGGTCCGCCGCCAGCGCCGTCTGCTCCGGCGTCGACGATGTCTCGCGGTCACGACGCTGAGCGGCGCGCGGGCCGAGGAGACCCACGACAGCCCCCGCCGCAGCCCCGGCCCCCAGACCGACTGGACCCCCGACCCAGGACCAGACCGCGGCGGCGAGCAGGACCGACCCGCCGACCCAGGCCAGGGGATGCCCGAGCCCTGACGGCCGGCTGTGGGCAGGTCCCGGCTCGGTCGCCCGTCGAGGACGGTGCACCGGCGACGTCGGCGGAACGGGAGCCGCCAAGGCCACGGCGCTCGCCGTGAGCACGGCGGCGGCAAGGGCGCTCGACAGCGGGCTCATCGCGGTTCGACGGCTCGCTCGGCGATCCGGTCCACGACCGTCAGGCCCGCGGCCACCAGCGCCACAGCGACCGCCAGACAGACCTGGCCCCAGCCCGTGGTGAGCAGCATGGCTGGGACGTTGACGCCGAGCAGCACGCCCAGCCCCATCCCGGCGACCGGCAGGATCGCCAACACGCGGGCAGTGGCCCGAACCGGGGAGAGCTGTTCGTCCACCTCACGGGCCGCTGCGAGCTCAGCTCGCACGCCGATGCTGACCCGGTTCAGCACGTCGGCGGCTGGAGCGCCCGTCGTCTCGACCAGAAGCCAGGCAGCGCGCAGCTGGCGTAACGCTCCGGCACCGTGGCGCTGGGCGGCCTCGTCCAGCAGTGGCGCCGGGCTGCCGCCGAGGCGCAGGACCCTCACTGCCTCCGCTAGCAGGTCAGGGGCAACCTCGGCAGCACCGGCCAGCGCCTCGGGTGGCGAGCGGCCCGCCCCGAGCTCCGCGCAGAGCACAGCGAGGGCCTCCTCCACGCGGGCGGCCGTGCTGTGCCGCTGGGCACGACGCCGGGAGCGCCGCCGCTCCGCAGCGACGACGAGAACGGCTCCGGCAACGCCGCCCAGGCCGATCGGGCCTGCCTGGACCCGAAGAGCGAGCCCCAGCAGAGCAGCGCCGCCGAGCAGCAGCGCCGCCGGCCATGGTGCCCTGGTCACTGGTCCTCTCGTTCGGCCGGTCTGACTCACCGATTCGCCCGGGGGCACCCGGCGGCCGGTCGCCAGGACCGCGACCGTCACCGCGGCGGCAGCAGCCAACGCCCCCGGGGTCACAGGGGCCCGCCGAGCAGGTCGCCCAGCACCGCCGCCGCTGGCCCCGGATGTCGCCGACCCTCAGCGTCCCAGGTGAACCCTGCAGCGACCTCGACCTCGCCGCCGCGGCGGGTGAGCACTGCCAGCTCCGCCAGTCGGCGACGCGACCGGGTGCGAGCCAGATGGACCACGACCTGCAGGCCCGCCGCGGCCTGGCTGTGGATGGCCGCGCGGTCGAGGCCCGCGGCCACACCGAGTGCCTCCAGACGGGCTGGCAGGTCACGGCTGCTGTTGGCGTGAACGGTGGCGCAGCCGCCGTCGTGGCCGGTGTTGAGCGCCGCCAGCATGTCCACGACCTCGGCCCCGCGCACCTCCCCCACCACCAGCCGGTCTGGTCGCATCCGCAGGGCCTGCCGCACCAGGTCGTCCAGGCCCACCGCACCGGTCCCCTCCACGTTGGCCGGGCGGGCCAGCAGCCGCACCACGTGAGGATGGCGCGGAACGAGCTCGCGGGTGTCCTCCACGACGACCAGCCGCTCCCGAGCCGGCACGGTGGACAGCAGCGCGGCGAGAACCGTTGTCTTGCCGGCTCCGGTGCCACCGGTGACCAGGAACGACAACCGGCTGGTGATGAGCCGGGCGAGCAGCGGCTCCGCGTCCGCGGCGACTGTTCGGCTGGCCACGAGGTCTGGCACCGACAGGGTCCGTCGGGCCAGGACACGCAGACAGACCAGCGGGCCGTCCGGAGCGATCGGGGGCAGCACCGCGTGGACACGGGTCCCGTCCGGGAGCGTCGCGTCGACCCATGGCGAAGCGTCGTCGAGGCGGCGTCCGCACGCGGTGGCCAGGCGCACGGCGAGCCGCCGCACCTCCCTGGCGTCCGCAAAGACCACGTCGGCAGGCTCAAGGCCCTCCCCTCGATCGACGTAGACCTCGCGGGGTCCGTTGACCACGATGTCGCTGACCCCGGGCTCGGCCAGCAGCGCCTCGAGCGGACCGGCCCCGACCAGGTCAGCCCGCAGTCGCCGCGCCAGCGACACCACCGCATCCTGGCCGAGCACGACTCCGGACTCGCGCAGCGCGGCTGCGACAGCCGACTCCGTGGGCGCGGCCCCGGTGCGCACGAGCACCGCTCGCACCTGCTCGAGGACCGACTCGGTCACGAGCGCCGCCCATCCCTGGTGAGAGGCACGCCGCCCAAGATCGACTCGCAGGCCCGGCGCAGTGCCGGACGGAGCCGGAGATCGGCATGGACCAGATCGGTCCCGATCCGCCTGTCGGTGGCCAGCGTCGCAGCCAGAGGCAGACCGAGCGCCTGCGCCACGTCCTGCGCGAGGAGGCCGGACCCTCGGCCGTAGCCGCGACCGGTCCGCACGACAAGGTGCCAGTCAGCGATCGACGGGGGCAGCCTGGCCAGCAGCCGGTGGGCTGCGCCGACCCCCCGCCGATCGGCCGTCGTCACGGGAAGGATCGCCGACGCGTCGTCCGTGGCGGCGCGCGCCCCGTCGGGAAGCCAACGCGGGACCTCGACCAGGACGAGGTCGAACGAGCGGGCCAGCGCGGAGAGGACCGCGCGCACCGGCTCGTCCGGGAGGGGTGAGCATTCGCGATCCGCTCCCTGGCACACCAGCGTGACGCCGGAGCGCTCGGGCAGGGCTGACCGGAGCGAGGCTGCCGGCAGCCGCCCACGCGAGCCGGCCAGGTCGGACCACCGCAGGCCGGGGGCGTCCACCATGTCGAGCACGTCGTCGAGGTCAGCACCGGTCGGGTCGAGGTCCACGACGGCAGTCGCAAGGCCGTGACCGGCTCCGTACCGAGCCAGGCTCGCCACCAGCGTCGTGGTGCCCGCGCCACCGACACACCCCACGACAGCCACCACGATCCCCTGGCGGATCCGGTCCCCGGCCTCGCTCATGCGGTCCACGAGCCAGGCCGCCGCCTCCGGCAGAACGGCGACCTCCTCCGCACCGACGGCGACCGCGCGCCTCCAGACGTGCTCGCCCACCTCGGCCGGGCACACCAGGACCACGTTCGCGCGCCGTGACGGAGGGGCCGTCAACTGCTGGGCGAGGTCAGCCCCGAGCAGGACCAGCGGAGCCCGGGACCACCACCTGGCCAGCGTCCCTGAGTCGTGTGCCACCAGCGGCTCGACGCGGGCCGCCGCGGCCAGGCCGAGCAACTCGTCCAAGACCTCTCCGGACGCCGTGCCGATGAGCACCTGTCGGTGGGAAGGGGCGGCTGGGCGCGCGGGCACGGTCGGGTCCTCCGGAGCAGCAGTGACCCGACCAGGGTGAACGGCGCACCCACGTGGCGTCACCGGGCACGCCAGCGGCTGTGGACGACACACCGGACGCGGACGCGGCTGGGGACGAGCGCCCGCTCGCGGCCCATCGACGATGCCGCGGGCGTATCGTCGATGCCGTGAGTGGACACGCCGGCCCCACGTCCACGGGACGCCACGCCTTGCGTCGTTCAGCCGCCTTCTTCGACCTGGACAAGACCGTCGTCGCGAGGTCCAGTGCGCTCGCGTTCAGCCGCCCCTTCTACCGCGGGGGGCTGATCAACCGCCGCTCGGTACTGCGCAGCGCCTACGCGCAGTTCGTCTTCCTCGTCGGGGGCGCCGACCACGACCAGATGGAGCGCATGCGCGAGTACCTGTCGGGGTTGGTCGTGGGATGGCCGGAGGCCACTGTCCGCGACATCGTCGCCGAGACCCTGCACACCATCGTGGACCCGATCGTCTACGACGAGGCGCTGCGCCTGATAGAGGAGCACCACACCGCTGGCCGCGACGTGGTGATCGTCTCCTCCTCAGGCGCGGAGGTCGTGGGGCCGATCGGGGAGCTCCTCGGCGCCGACCGATCCCTCGGGACTCGCATGCAGGTCGAGGACGGCCGCTACACCGGGGTGATCGAGGAGTACCTGTACGGGGAGGGCAAGGCGCAGGCGATGCGCGAGCTCGCCGATCTGGAGGGCTACGACCTGTCGCGCAGCTACGCCTACTCCGACTCCGTCACCGACCTGCCGATGCTCGAGGCCGTCGGGCACCCGTACGCGGTCAACCCCGACCGCGCGCTACGCCGCGAGGCGTCCGCTCGCGGGTGGCCGGTCCTGGCGTTCAGCAAGCCGGTGGCGCTGCGCCGAGGCAGGCTGCGCGACCGCGACGATGCCGAGCAGCTCGTCCTGGCCGCATCGCTCGGCGCCCTTGCCGCCGCCCTCGGCGTCGCCTGGTACCTCACCCGCCGTCACATCCGCGCCTGACCCGCCCCTGCCACCGCTCCCAAATGATCACGTCACGTACGCTCATGGGTACTTGGCGAGGCATAGGAGCCCAGTCACGTCCCTGTACGCCTCGC
>CAYHHE010000043.1:0-23082 GCA_964356295.1 uncultured Actinomycetes bacterium
ACATCACCGACCCCGCCCCGCACACCACCGTCGTGGCGTCCATGTGCGCGAAGGTGGTGTGCGGGGCGGGGTCGGTGATGTCGTCGGCCGGCACGTAGATGGCCTGCATGGACGTGATGGAGTGACCACGCGTAGACGTGATCCGCTCCTGCAGCTGGCCCATCTCGTCAGCCAGGGTGGGCTGGTAGCCGACCGCCGAGGGCATCCGGCCCAACAGCGTGGAGACCTCGGAGCCGGCCTGGGTGAACCGGAAGATGTTGTCGATGAACAGCAGCACGTCCTGCTTCTGCACGTCCCGGAAGTACTCGGCCATCGTCAGCGCACTCAGGGCGACCCGCAGACGAGTTCCCGGCGGCTCGTCCATCTGTCCGAACACCAGGGCGGTGTCGTTGATCACGCCCGACTCGGTCATCTCCAGGAACAGGTCGTTGCCCTCACGGGTGCGCTCGCCGACCCCAGCGAACACCGAGACGCCGCCGAAGTTCTTCGCGACCCGCGTGATCATCTCCTGGATGAGGACGGTCTTTCCGACACCGGCGCCACCGAACAGGCCGATCTTGCCGCCGCTTACGTACGGGGTGATCAGGTCGATGACCTTGATACCGGTCTCGAACATCTCGGTCTTGCCCTCGAGCTGGTCGAAGTTCGGCGCCGAGCGGTGGATCCCCCAGCGCTCGGTGATCTCCAGCGTGGATTCGTCGACGTCCAGCGGCTTGCCCAGGGCGTTGAAGACGTGTCCCTTGACGACGTCACCCACGGGGACGGTGATCGGTTCGCCGGTGTCACGCACCGCAGCGCCTCGGGTGAGGCCATCGGTCGGCTGCATGGAGATGGCGCGCACGAGGTTGTCGCCGAGGTGCTGGGCGACCTCCAGCGTCAGCAGTGTCTGGTTACCTCCGAGGTTGAGCTCGACGTGCAGAGCGTTGTAGATCTCCGGCATGGCGTCGACGGGGAACTCGATGTCCACGACGGGCCCGATGACACGGGCGACACGCCCCACGCCGCCCGCAGCGGACGTGTTGGTGCTCTCGACGACAGTGGTGGTCATGCTCACTCGCTCCCTGCGGCTGCGGCGGCCAGGGCGTCCGCCCCGCCGACGATCTCGCTGATCTCTTGGGTGATCTCTGCCTGGCGGGCCTGGTTGGCTTGCCGGGTGAGGGTCTTGATGAGTTCTTCGGCGTTGTCGGTGGCCGACTTCATCGCGCGCTGCCGCGCTGCGTGCTCAGACGCCGCAGCGTGCTGCAGCGCAGAGAACACGAACCACCGCACGTAGCGGGGCAGCAGGCTATCCAGGACGCCCTCCGGCGAGGGCTCGAACTCGTACAGCGGGAAGGTGTCCGGACCGCCGCTGAGGTCGGTGGGAGTCTCCACCTCTTGGATCTGGACCTCGATCGGCAGGATGCGTCGCGCGGTGGGCTGCTGCGAGACCCGGTTGATGAACAGGTGTCCAACGCCGTGGATCTGGTCGACCCCGCCGTTCTCCGACCCCCTGAGGTAGTCCTCGATGACCGCGTCGGCGATCGGGATGGCGTCCTCGTAGGTCGGCTCCTCGGTGAATCCGGTCCAGGACGCGGACAGCTCGCGGCCGCGGAAGCGGAAGTACTGGGTGCCTTTCTGGCCTACCACATAGAGGTCGACTTCCATCCCCTGTTGCTCCAGCAGGCCGATGAGCGCGCGAGCCTCGCGGATCGAGTTCGCTGAGTAGGCACCGGCGAAGCCGCGGTCGGCGGTGAAGACGATCACGGCGGCTCGTGCGCCGTGACGTGCGGTGAGCAGCGGGTGGTCGACCGTGGCGTTGGACACCGCCGCCGACAGCGCCGCGATCAGTGCTTGGAAGTACGGACGGGTGGCCTCGAGCCGGTTCTGTGCCTTGACAATACGCGATGCCGCGATGAGCTCCTGGGCTCGGGTGATCTTCTTCGTCGACTCGACCGACTTGATCCGTCGGCGCAGGACGCGGAGCTGGGCGGCCATCGGCTAGGACGTCTTCCCTGCGGTCCCGGCAGGCGGGGCCTTGCGCACCATCTTGGTCACGGCCAGCGCGTCGGCCTGCTCCCCCGCCTCGAGCGCCTCGACCGGTTCGTCCTTGACCAGCGGCTGCCCGCTGCTGGTCACGAACTGGCTCTTGAAGGTCTGCAGCGCGGCCGTCAGGCCCTGCTGGGTGGCGTCGGAGAGGTCGTTGGTGTCGGCGATGTCGGCCAGCAGGTCGGCGCGCTCACGGCCGAGGAAGTCCAGGAACTCCGCCTCGAAGCGTCGGATGTCCTCCAGCGGGACGTCGTCGAGCCCACCCGAGCCGCCGGCCCAGATGGACACGACCTGCTTGTTGACCGGGAAAGGATCGTACTGCGGCTGCTTGAGCAACTCGACCAGTCGCGACCCGCGGTCGAGCTGGGCACGCGACGCCTTGTCCAGGTCCGAGGCGAAGGCGGCGAACGCCTCCAGCGCGCGGAACTGCGCGAGCTCGAGCCGCAGCGACCCGGCGACCTTCTTCATCGCCTTGACCTGGGCGGCACCACCGACGCGAGAGACTGAGATGCCCACGTTGATCGCCGGGCGGATGCCGGCGTTGAACAGGTCGGTCTCCAGGAAGCACTGCCCATCGGTGATGGAGATGACGTTGGTCGGGATGAACGCCGATACGTCGTTGGCCTTGGTCTCGATGATCGGCAGCCCCGTAAGCGACCCGCCGCCGAGGTCGTCGGACAACTTGGCGCAACGCTCCAGCAGCCGGGAGTGCAGGTAGAAGACGTCACCAGGGTAGGCCTCTCGGCCGGGCGGGCGGCGCAGCAGCAGCGACACCGAGCGATAGGCCTCGGCCTGCTTGGACAGGTCATCGAAGATGATCAGCACGTGCTTGCCCTGGTACATCCAGTGCTGGCCGAGCGCCGAGCCGGTGTAGGGCGCGATGTACTTGAAACCCGCGGGGTCCGATGCAGGCGCGGCGACGATGGTCGTGAAGTCCAGCGCCCCTGCATCCTCCAACGCGGTACGCACCGAGGCGATGGTGGACCCCTTCTGCCCGATCCCGACGTAGATGCAGCGGACCTGCAGCTGGGGGTCACCGCTGGCCCAGTTGTCCTTCTGGTTGATGATGGTGTCGACGGCCAGCGCGGTCTTGCCCGTCTGCCGGTCGCCGATGATCAGCTGTCGCTGGCCGCGGCCGATCGGCGTCATCGCGTCGACGGCCTTGATGCCGGTCTGCAGCGGTTCCTTCACCGGCTGGCGCTGCACCACCGACGGGGCCTGCAGCTCCAGAGCCCGACGACCCTCGGACGCGATCGGGCCCAGGCCGTCGATCGGCTCCCCCAGAGGGTCGACGACCCGACCCAGGAAGCCGTCCCCGACCGGGGCGGACAGCACCTCTCCGGTGCGCCGCACCTGCTGGCCCTCCTCGATGGGCTGGAAGTCCCCGAGGATGACCGTGCCGATCTCGCGGACGTCGAGGTTCAGCGCCAGTCCCAGCACCCCGCCTTCGAACTCCAGCAGCTCGTTGGCCATGGCCGAGGGCAGCCCCTCGACGCGAGCGATGCCGTCACCGGCCTCGGCGACCCGGCCGATCTCCTCGCGGGAGGTCTCGGGCCGGTACTCGGCGACGTGGCGGGCGATCGCGTCTCGGATCTCCTCTGGCCGAATGCTCAGCTCGGTCATCGTCCTGTGTGCTCCTGCCTGTGCTCAGACTCGTCGCGGGTTACTGGGTCAGTGTGCGTCGGGTGGTAGCCAGCCGGCTGGCGACCGACCCGTCGATGATCTCGTCGCCGACACGGACGACGGCGCCGCCGAGCAGGCTGGGGTCGACCGAGACGGCCAACGTCACCGGGCGCCCGTAGATCCTGGTCAGTGCCGCAGCCAGCCGGGTCTGCTGAGCCTCGGTCAGCCCCACCGGCGCGCGGACGTCAGCCAAGAGCTGCTCGCGCCGCTGGGCTGCCAGCTCGACCAGCTCATCGAGTCGGTGGGTCACCCGACGGCCGGCGGGGTGGGACACCACATGGTCGACCAGCGTGCTGGTCTCGGGCTCGGCTCGTCCGGCGAGCAGGTCGCCGGTGACGGCCGCCTTGGTGGCGTCGGGGACCGCCGGATTCGACAGCAGGATCTGCAGGTCAGAGGACGACTCGATGAGCCGGCTGAACCGGAACAACTGCTCCTCGACGGCATCGATGCGCCCGTCCTGCTCTGCGTGGGCCAGCAGCGCATCCGCCCCCATCTCCTCCAGGGCCTCGGTCAGGTCACGCGGGCGCGACCAGCGTTGCGCCACCGCCGACGAGATGACGCTCAGCGTCGGCGGCGTGACCTTGCCCTGAAAGACCTGCGCCGCCAGCGTCAGCCGGCGCTCGGGGGTCGCCCCGTTGTCGGTGAGCGCGTTGCGCAGCGACGTCTGAGCGCCCAGCAGCGTGGCGACCGCGAGCAACTCCTGCCCGACCACCTGCGGGTCGGTGGCTGCAACCGCCCGCGATGCCTCCGAAGCTGCGCGCAAGGCCTCCCGGCTCGGTCCCTGCATCAGCCGGTGGCTCCCTGTGATGCTGACTCCAGGTCGGCGATGAAGCGGTCGATGGTGCCGCGGGTGCGCTGCTCGTCCAGCGACTCCCCGACGATCCGCTCGGCGAGGTCGGAGGCCAGCACGCCTACCTCCCTGGACAGCGAGGCCTTGGCCGCCGCGGTGTCGGTCGCGATTCGAGCCTGAGCCTGCTCGTTCACCACCCGTGCCGCCTGCTCGGCCTCGGATCTGGCCTCGGCGACGATCGAGGCCCGCTGGGCCTGGCCGTCGGCGCGAAGCCTTGCTGCCTCGGACCGGGCGTCGGCCAGCTGTGCTCGGTACTGCTCGAGGAGCGCGGCAGCCTCGGCCCGATCGGCCTCGGCCTGCTCGAGCTTCTTCTCGATCCCCTCCGTGCGGGCATCGAGTGCCTTCTTCATCTGCGGCAGGACGAACCGCCAGAAGAGCGCCAGGATGATCGCGAAACTGACCGCTGACCAGACGATGTCGTAGATCGCCGGCAGCAGGATCTGGCTGCCCTCGACCTCCTCACCGCCCTCGGAGGCCAGCACGCTGAGGAGCAGCACCTATCAGCCCTGCCAGACGAAGCCGAGGCCGACGCCGATGAGGGCCAGCGCCTCGGTGAAGGCGATACCGAGAAACATGTTGGTGCGCAGCACACCGGTCATCTCCGGCTGCCGGGCGATCCCCTCGATGGCCTTGCCGACGACGATGCCGATGCCGATGCCGGGTCCGATGGCGGCCAGGCCGTACCCGATGGCGGCTACCGAGCCGGTGACCTCTGCGAGATTGACGGGGTCCACTGTGGTTCCTTCCTGTGGCGTCCGGCGGATCCGGATGGTGTGGCGGGTGGGCTAGTGGTGCTCGGCCGTGGCTCCAGAGATGTAGACGGCGGTGAGCAGGGTGAAGATGTAGGCCTGGATGACCACGATCAGCATCTCGAACAGCGTGAACGCCAGCCCGGCACCGTAGACGCCGATACCGAGCAGTGGCTGCAGGACGCTGTTCGGGAAGAACACGAAGTACCAGGCCGCCGAGTAGAACAGCACGAGCATCAGGTGCCCGGCCAGCATGTTGACCATGAGACGAAGCGAGAGCGTCACCGGCCGCAGCACGAAGGTCGACAGCGCCTCGATCGGGGTCAGCAGGAGGTACATGACCTTGGGTACCCCGGGGATGAAGAGGTTGGACTTGAGGTAACCGCCCAGCCCTTGGGCCCGGATCCCCGCCCAGTTGAACACGACGTAGGACGTGATCGCCAGGAACACCGGGTAGCCGATCTTGGCTGTCACGGGCATGTTGAGGGCCGGGATGACCCCGGTGATGTTGAAGGCCAAGATCATGAAGAACAGCGTCGTCAGGTAGGCGGTGTACTTGCGGCCCTGCACCCCGAGGATCTCGTCCACGATGAAGGTGCGGACGAAGTCGACCGCGACCTCCCCGACGTTCTGGATACCGCGGGGCACGAGCCGCGGGTTGCGAAAAGCCAGCACGAAGAACAGCGACAGCAGCCCGGTCATGAACAGCCCGATGAGGTTGATCCGGTTCATCTCGAAAGGGGTGCCCTCGAACAGGATCGCCGGGGGGAAGAACTCCGCCAGCGACGGCGGGCTCCAGGTGTCGCCTTCGGAGGCGAGGACGGTGATCCCGGTCATGGCCAGCGTCTGCTCCGATCCCTCGGCCTGAGCTCAGGTGCGGCCGTAGCGCGCGTACACGATGAAGAAACTCAGGACGAACCCGACGACAACCCCCAAGCCGAGGAAGACCTGGTCCGTCCCGACAAGCCCGTCGATACCCCAGCCGATGAACCCGTACAGCACGGGTCCGGCGACCAGGAGCGACATGACCGACCAGGCGACGTTCTCCCCCTCGACCAGCCCAAGGGGCCGCCGGGGACGAGACTCACGTGTGCCGATCATGGCTGGCCTGGACCTTACCAACACCGGGTCCGGGCTCATGCGTCGCCCCTCGCCTCGGTGTCGGGGTGGACGGACTCGTCGCCGTGCTGCCAGAGGGAACCGGAGTCACGTAGGGCTGGCGGGTGCGCAGCACCATCCAGGCCTCCAGGCCCAGCCACCCGGCCACCGCAACCAGGAAGGTCACGGCGAACACCGGTCGGGACCACCCCGACCACTGGTCGAGCAGGGTCAACGCGACGATGAGCAGGACGAGCTTGGCCACCCACGAGGCCAGCACGACAGCGCCGAGGGCTCCCGGGGACAGCCGCAGGGTGATCAGAGCCGTGACCACCGTGATCGCGAAGAACACCGCGGGGATGAGCACCCCGAGCAGGGCCCCCGCCAGGCCGGCCGCGCCGTCGACAAGCCAGCCGACCACCCCCGCAAGCGGCAGCGCCACCACGACGGCGACAACTCCCGTGCGCAGCACGCGGCGCAGCGGCTCCAGTGGGTGCGTCGCCTGGCGGGTAGGTGGGGTGGGCACCCGGCAAGAGTAGGGCTAGGACGACGGCGAGCCCGAGCGGCCGAACAGCCCCGCCGGACGACCGAGCGTGAGCAACACCACACCGACCACCCCCAGCCCGACGGCCACGAGCGGGACGGTCCCGCCCACCAGGGACACCACGACCAGACCGAAGGCGACCAGCCCGGCCCAGATCCACATGATCGACACCGCCCGGCGGTGGGAGTGCCCGAGGTCGAGCAGCCGATGGTGCAGGTGCTGCTTGTCGGGGGTGAACGGGCTGCGGCCGGCTCGGGTACGGCGCCAGACCGCGGCCAGCAGGTCCAGGAACGGTACGGCGATGACCGCTATGGGCAGCAGCAGCGGGAGCAGGGCCGGCAGCACGCTGCCCTGGGGGAGCAGCTCGGGGTCGAGCTGCCCGGTGAGGCTGATCGCGCTGCCGGCCAGGAGCAGGCCGATGAGCATCGAGCCCGAGTCGCCCATGAAGATGCGCGCAGGGTGCGCGTTCGCCGGGAGGAAGCCCAGGCACATCCCGGCCAGCGCGGCGCTGATCAGCGCCGGCAGCGTCATCCGGGACAGGTTCTCCACGACAGCGAGCAGGTAGGAGTAGGTGAAGAAGGCCAGCGCGCCGATGCCCACCACGCCCGCCGCCAGTCCGTCGAGCCCGTCGACGAAGTTCACCGCATTCACCGTCACCAGCACGGTGAGCACGGTGAGTCCCACGGCGAGTTCCGGGGTGAGCACCAGCGGGCCGCCGGGCAGCGGTATCCAGTACAGCTGCACCCCCGAGAGCACCATGACCCCCGCCGCCACGACCTGTCCGGCGAGCTTGGTCAAGACGTCCAGGTTCCACACGTCGTCGGCCACACCCACCAGGCAGATGACCACGGCACCGAGAAGCACTCCCCGGGCGTCCGTGGACAGCTCGAACACCCGACCGAGCCGAGGCAGGGCGCTGGCCGCCGCCAACGCGGCAAGAAGACCGGCGAGCATCGACAGCCCCCCGAGGCGGGGGATGGGGAACCGGTGGACGTCACGCTCTCGGGTCGGCGGTACCGCCCCCCAACGCGAGGCCATCGCGCCCACCGGGCCGATGAGCAGCAGGGTGACCGCCGCCGCCACGACGATGACGAACAGGTACTCCCGCATCCGCGGCCCTCCGCCGCCTCAGCTCATGGGTGCGGATACGCCGGGTAGGCGGTCACCAGCTCCGCGACCGTGTCGGCGACCTCGGCGCGCGTTCGGGGGTCGTCGTCGCGGATCACGCGACCGATGAGTGAGGCGACCTGCTTCATCTGGCCCTCGCCCATCCCCTGCGTGGTGACCGACGGGGTGCCGACCCTGATCCCCGAGGCGACACTGGGTGGTTGCGGGTCGAAGGGGATGGCGTTCTTGTTCAGCACGATCCCGGCAGCGTCGCAGCGCTGCTCGGCCTGCGCACCGGTGACGCCGATGTCGCGCAGGTCGATGAGCGCGAGGTGGGTGTCGGTGCCCCCTCCAACGGCTCGCATCCCCTCGGCGACCAGGCTCTCGGTGAGGGCACGGGCGTTGGCGATGACCTGCCGGGCGTAGGCGGCGTACTCCGCAGTCGCCGCCTCCTTCAGAGCGACGGCCTTGGCGGCCACGGCGTGCATGAGCGGACCGCCCTGCATCATCGGGAAGACCGCCTTGTCGATGGCCTTGGCGTGTTCGCCACGACACAGGATCATCCCGCCACGCGGTCCACGGAGCACCTTGTGCGTGGTGAAGGTGACCACGTCGGCGTAGGGGACAGGGGACGGGATCGCCTTGCCGGCCACCAGGCCGATGAAGTGCGCGGCGTCCACCATGAGGATCGCGCCCACCTCGTCGGCGATGTCGCGGAAGGCGGCGAAGTCGATCAGTCCGGGGATCGCCGACCCCCCGGCGATGACCAGGCGCGGGCGGTGCTCACGGGCGAGGTCACGCACCTGGTCGTAGTCGATCTGCTCGGTGTCCGGCGACACCCCGTAGTGCACCGGGCTGAACCAGGTGCCGGAGAACGACACCTTCGCTCCGTGGGTGAGGTGCCCACCGTGCGGCAGGCTCATGGCCAGGTAGGTGTCACCTGGCCGCAGGAACGCGCCGAACGTGGCGATGTTCGCGCTCGCGCCGGAGTGCGGCTGCAGGTTGGCGTGCTCAGCGCCGAAGAGCTCCTTGGCCCGGGCGATACCGATCTGTTCGGCCTTGTCCACCTCGGCGCAGCCGCCGTAGTAGCGGCGTCCGGGGTAGCCCTCGGCGTACTTGTTCGACAGCGTGGAGCCCAGCGCGGCGAGCACCGCCGGGGAGGTGAAGTTCTCGCTGGCGATGAGCTGGAGCCCGCAGCGCTGCCGTTCCAGCTCTGCCAGCACGATCTCAGCGATGGCCGGGTCGGTGTCGGCGAGCTGGGCGAAGTCGGGGCCCCAGAACGTCATCGTCGATCTCCTCCGGTCGGGTCCGCGGACGGGATCGCGCCGCGCTCGGGCAGTCGGGGCGTCCCGCGTCCACTGTAGGCGGAGATCCCGGTCTGGGACGTCGTCGCCTCGGCCCGCCTCACCCGTCGTGTCGGCCGAGCATCGCCGCGCAGATCTGGTCCACGGCCGCGCTGATCTGGTCGCGACAGGTGCGGTAGACCGTCAGCGGAGCGCCGAACGGGTCGGCGACGTCGTCCTCGTGCGCCGGCACCCGCACCGAACCACGGGCTGCGGCAGCCGTCGCGACGACCAGGCGAGCCCGCGCCGACCCAGGCGGCATCCCGGCCTGCGTGCCGGGTGCGGCCGCCAGCCGGCCCAGCTCCCGCAGGGTGAAGGTGCGACGCAGCGCGCTGGGGTCGTGGCGCAGCACCGCAGCCCGGTGGTCACGGGTGGCGGTCAGGACGAGGGCGGCGTCGCGCACCATGTCCGTTGCGAGGTCCCGGGCGCGGAACCCCCCTTCGTCGATGCCCACCTCGGCCAGCGCGGCCGCTGCCGGCCGCTCCATCGGCGAGCCCTCATGGCCCCAGGTGCCGGCACTGGTGACCATCAGCGATGGCACACCGGCGAGACGGTGCTCCAGCAAGCGCTGGGCCATCGGTGACCGTGCGATGTTGCCGGTGCACACCACGAGGATGCCGAACGACTCCTCGCGGTCGACCGGCGTGTGCCTGGTCACGTCGCGGGTCCCGGGCTCGAGGCGGCGGTGACCTCCCGCATGCGGTCCGGTACCTGCAGGTCAGGCACTACTGCGGTGAGCCGATCCTCGCTGAGGGCGCCGCGGCGACGCAGAACCGCAGGGGTGCTGCGAAGGTCGACCACGCTCGACGGGAGACAGGGCCCGGGCAGTCGACCCGCCTCGAGCACGACGTCCACGCCCGGAGCCGGCAGACCGGTCGGGTCGACGTCCAACGGTGGGTCTGCGCCGAGCAGGACGCAGGGCCCGACGGCTCGGATCACCTCCAGCGCCAGCGGGTGCAGCGGCATGCGGACCGTCAGCGCGAGCCCGCCACCGACCGACCAGGCCAGCGACGGCTGCTGCCGGCACACAAGGGTCAGCGGCCCCGGCCAGAACGCCTCCACCAGCGCCTGACCGGAGGCGCTGAGCCGGTCTGCCACACCGGCGAGCATGGCCACCGAGCCGACGGCGATCGGCAGCGGTGCGTCGTGCGGGCGGCCCTTGAGCGCGCGAAGCGCACGCACGCCGCTCGACGCGAACGCGTCGGTGAGCAGTGCGTACACCGACTCCGTTGGCAGCAGCACGAGGCGGCCGTGCCGCGCGCTGGTCACCGCAGCCTTCACGGCGGTGGTCCGATCACTCGGGTCGGTCACGTCGAACCGCCGCGTCACCCCGACCTCCGCGCGGTGACGAATCGGGGGCGTCCGGCCAGGTCACGGTGCCCGCGACGCTCCCTCCACCCGGGCCCGAGCAACCCCAGCACGGCATCGGACTGGCGCTCGGCGTGCTCGAGGACCAGCAGCCCGCCCTCGGTGAGCAGCCGTTCGGCGCGCGCCACCACCGCCCGCACCTCTCCCAGCCCGTCGCTGCCCGACCCGTACAGGGCCGGGGCAGGGTCGTGGTCGCGCACCTCCGGGTCGACCGGCACCCCGTCCGGCGGGATGTAGGGCGGGTTGCTTACCACCACGTCCACGCACCCGTCGAGCCACGGCAGGCAGTCGCGCAGGTCGCCCCGGTGAAGGCGGACGGCCGAGCCCTGGCAGTTGCGCCGGGCCCAGGACAGTGCCTGCGCGTGCAGCTCCACGGCGTGCACGCGCGCGACCGGCACCTCGTCGGCGACGGCGAGCGCGATGACACCGCTGCCGGTACCCAGGTCGACGACCACCGGCGGGCTGGCGCGGTGTCGCAGACGCGCAGCCTCCTCGATGGCCGCACCGGCCACCACCTCGGTCTCCGGCCGAGGGACGAACACGCCGGGACCGACGGCGACGCTGATCCGGCGGAACCAGGCACGGCCGACCACGTGCTGCAGCGGCTCACGCTGCGCGCGGCGCTGCACCAGCGCCCAGAAGTCCGGGCCCGGGTCGGCCGCCGTCGCCAGCGTCTCCCTGCGCAGGCCGGCGCCGTCGACGGCGAGCAGCTCGGCGTCCACCCGAGGGCTGGGGACTCCGGCCTCGGCGAGCACGGCCACCGCCCGGGTCAACCATCCGCTGGTCGCCTGTGAGGTCATGTCGGGATCACCGCCGGCCCCCGGCGGCCTCCAGGGCCGCCAGGGAGCGCTCCACGTCGTCGGCGACCAGGGCGTCCACCACCGCGTCGAGGTCGCCTGCGAGGACATGGTCGAGGTTGTACGCCTTGTAACCGACCCGGTGGTCGGAGATCCGGTTCTCCGGGAAGTTGTACGTGCGCACCCGTTCGGAGCGGTCGACGGAGCGCACCTGGCTGCGTCGCTCGGCTGACGCCTGCGCGGCGGCCTCCTCGCGCGCCCGGGCCAGCAGCCGGGCCCGCAGGATGCGCATCGCCTGCTCACGGTTCTGCAGCTGAGACTTCTCGTTCTGGCAGGACACGACAGTGCCGGTCGGCAGATGGGTGATGCGCACGGCGGAGTCGGTGGTGTTGACGCTCTGCCCGCCCGGACCGGAGGACCGGTACACATCGATCCTCACGTCCGTGGGGTCGATGGCCACGTTGTCCACCTCGGTGGCCTCCGGCAGCACCAGCACGCCCGCCGCGCTGGTGTGGATGCGTCCGGAACTCTCGGTCACCGGAACACGCTGGACCCGGTGGACGCCCCCCTCGTACTTCAGTCGAGCCCCCGGGGTGCGGTCCGGGTCGGTCCCGACGCGTGCCCGCACGGCGACGGTGGCGGTGGTGATCCCGCCGAGGGCGGTGACATCCTGGTCGATGACCTCGAGCCGCCAGCCCTGACGATCGGCGTAGCGCTGATACATCCTCAGCAGGTCCGCGGCGAACAGCGCCGACTCGTCCCCTCCCTCGCCTGCCTTGATCTCCAGCAGCACCGGGCGGGCGTCGTCGGGGTCGCGGGGCAGCAGGGCCGAACGCAGCCGGTCGGCTAGACGCTGCGCCTCGGCCTCGAGCACCTCGGCCTCCGCGGCGAACCCCGGATCGGCTTCGGACAGGTCCCGGGCCACCTCGGCGTCCTCGGTGGCCTGCCGGTAGGACCGGTAGGTGGTCGCAGCAGCCTGCAGGACGGCGTGCCGCTGGCCGAGCTCACGCATCCGGTCCGGCTGGGTGTGCAGGTCGGGATCGGCGAGAGCCTGCTCGATCTCGGCCAGCTCGCAGGTCAGCTGCTCGGCGCGACGCAGCAGAGGTGGAGGGAGCACCAGACCCGGCTACTTCGACGCGCCGGACGCGCCCTTTCGTGCGTAGCGCGCCTCGAAACGAGCCACCCGACCACCGGTGTCGAGGATCTTCTGCTTGCCGGTGTAGAACGGGTGGCATGCCGAGCAGACCTCGGCGTGCAGCACACCTTTGCGCGCGGTGCTGCGGGTGATGAAGGTCTCCCCGCAGCTGCACGTCACGTGGGTGGCGACGTACTCAGGGTGGATGTCAGGCTTCATGATGTCGGCTCCTTGTCTGCGCCTCCGGGTCGCCGGCTGGCGGCGTGAACCGGAAGCAGGGCGAGCCACCAGTATTCCAGCGGGCGTCCGGCCGGCCAAACCGAGCAGAGGACCGGGAGTCCGCCAGGCCTCCGGCTCCGGCGAGCGTGCTACGTGCGAGCGTCCACCCAGGCCACGAGCGCCGTCCACTGCTCGACCGCCCAGGCCCACACCGGCTCGGCGAGCATGACTGCAGCCACCACGACGGCGATGAGGATGACCAGGCCCAGCACCACGCCCAGCGCGCTGATCTGCCGTGGCTGCTGCCGGGTGGTGGTCGGCAGCACACCATCGCGGTCGGACTCGCAGCCGGGACACGCCCGCCACGAGGCCTTGTTCTCCCGCCCGCAGCGCGGGCACGCCCATGGGCCGGCGCCCAGGGCTTCGTCGCCGATCAGGTCCATCACAGGCATCCTGTCGCTCATACCGGGTACTCCTCCCCCGGCCCCCCCGGGGCCATCGGTGTCGTCTTCTGGACCTGCATGAGGAACTCGTAGTTCGACGCAGTCTCACGCAGCTTGCTCAGCAGCAGCTCGATGGCCTGCTGGTCGTCCAGGGCGGCAAGAACACGTCGCAGCTTCCACACGACCTTGAGCTCGTCGGGTGCCAGGAGGATCTCCTCCTTGCGGGTCCCCGACGCATCGACGTCAACCGACGGGAAGATCCGCTTGTCCGCGAGCTGTCGGGACAGCTTGAGCTCCATGTTGCCGGTGCCCTTGAACTCCTCGAAGATCACCTCGTCCATCTTGGACCCGGTCTCGACCAGCGCGGTGGCCAGGATCGTCAGCGAGCCACCGTTCTCGATGTTGCGCGCGGCGCCGAAGAACTTCTTCGGCGGGTAGAGAGCACTGGAGTCCACACCCCCGGACAGGATCCGTCCGCTGGCCGGAGCGGCCAGGTTGTACGCGCGACCGAGCCTGGTGATGGAGTCGAGCAGGACGACGACGTCGTGGCCCAGCTCGACGAGCCGGCGTGCCCGCTCGATCGCCAGCTCGGCGACCGTGGTGTGGTCGTCGGCGGGACGGTCGAAGGTCGAGGCGATCACCTCTCCCTTCACCGTCCGCTGCATGTCGGTGACCTCTTCGGGACGCTCGTCGACGAGCACGACCATCAGGTGGCACTCGGGGTTGTTCGTGGTGATCGCGTTCGCGATCGCCTGCAGGACCATCGTCTTGCCGGCCTTGGGAGGGGACACGATCAGACCGCGTTGGCCCTTGCCGATGGGGGCGACGAGGTCGATGACCCGTGGCGTGAGCAGGTGTGGCTCAGTCTCCAGGCGGAGCCGATCCTGCGGGTACAGCGGAGTGAGTCTGTGGAACTCGGGGCGGGACCCGGCCAGCTCGGGGTCGGCTCCGTTGACGGTGTCGACACGGACGAGGGCGTTGAACTTCTGCTGCTTGTCACCCTCGCGCGGCTGACGCACGACACCAGTGATCGCGTCCCCCTTGCGAAGGTTGTTGCGCCGCACCATCGCCAGGGAGACGTAGACATCGTTGGGGCCGGGCAGGTAGCCCGACGTGCGGACGAACGCGTAGTTGTCCAGCACGTCGAGGATCCCGGCGACAGGGATGAGGACGTCGTCGTCGCTGATGGGCTGGTCTCCCCTGCGGTCGTTGCGGTCGTTGCGGTCGTTGCGGTCGTTGCGGTCGTAGCGGTCTCTGTCGCGGCCGCGGTCACGTCCACGGCGACGTCGACGCCGACCGGCGCGGTCCTCGTCGTCGTCGCGGCCGCTCGAGGTCGCCTCGCCGGCAGCCTCCTCGGCGGGCTGCGGCGCGGGGACCTCCTGCCTGTCGGTGCGGGCAGCCTGCTCCTCGCGGCCGGACTCCTGCAGCCCGGACGGCCGAGTCCGACCCGCCCGCGCCTGCTCGATGGCTTCGACGAGCTGGCCCTTGCGCATTCGGGTCGTACCGGTGATGCCCAGCCCGGCGGCCATCTGCTGCAGCTCAGGGAGCCGGTGGGCGGCCAAGCCTGCACCACGCTGGGCGCCACCGTTGGGTGGCGCTGTCTCCTGCTGCTGTGGCCCTGTCGAGGGCGAGAATGTGTCTGTGCTGTCGGTCAACGAGGACCCTTTCCTCCCACGCGCCGGGAACATCCCGGCGGGACCGCCGAGGCGGAGGTGGGTTCGCCACCACGCCGGTCCGGCGGCAGAGATCTCAGGTTCCGACGTGGGCGCTGCGGAGGGGCGCGAGCGCTGCCCAGTCGGCGGGGTGACGCTTCTGTCGACGGTGGTCGACGACTACGCGCGTCTGAGCATCAATGTAACACGCGATCACGTCACCGCCATCCCCCGAACGACCTGTGTCCATGTCGTGACCTGTCGGGTCAGCCGACGCTCGCTCGCGCGCCGTGCTGGTCGACCTCGAGGACCACCCGCCGCCAGCCCGCCGGCGCCTCGGGAGAGGTCGGCGCGTCGTCGCTGGACAGGGCGAGGACGAGCACGCTGGGACCGGCGCCGGAGATCATGGCGGCGACTCCTCGGGCGCGTATGGACTCGACGAGGGCCATCGACTCTGGGAACGCGCTGGCCCGGTACGGCTGGTGCAGCCGGTCGTCCGTGGCGACCAGGAGCAGGTCCGGACGCTGGGTCAGTGCGGTGACCAGCAGCGCCGCCCTCCCGGCGCTGTAGGTCGCCACCCGGTGCGGCACCGACTCGGGCAGCAGATCACGGGCGCGAGCGGTGCTCAGGGTGTCCTTGGGCACCAGCAGCACCGGCTGCACCCGGGGATCGGGCGTCAGGCGTACGGCCTGGACATTCCTGGCGGCATCGGTCCACACCAGGACCAGCCCGCCGAGCAGAGCCGCGCCCACGTTGTCGGCGTGACCCTCGAACGTGGCGGCCAGGGTCAGCAGCGAGAGGTCGTCCAGGGCGCGCGGCGCCCCGGCGGTGCGTCCGAGCTCGCGGGCCACCACCAGACCTGCGATGGTGGCCGCCGCCGACGACCCCAGTCCCCGCCCGTGCGGGACACGGTTGTGCGCACGGAGCCGCAGGTGCGGCGCAGCGGCTCCCACGTGGTCCAGCCCCGCGCGCAGCGCCCGCAGCACCAGGTGTGACTCGTCCAGTGGGACGGCGCCGGCCCCCTCCCCGGTCACCTCGACGGTGCAGCCGCCCGCGCCGACGCTCACCTCGATCTCGTCGTAGAGCGCCAGGGACAGCCCGGCGGTGTCGAACGCCGGACCGAGGTTGGCGCTGGTGGCCGGCACCTGGACCCGCACGCACACGCCGTCCGGGACGACAGGCCTGCTCACGCCAGTCCGAGCGCGTGGGCGGCCACCGATGCGTCTGGCGCGACGACGGTGGCATCGATCTCCCCGTGGTGGCCCAGCGCAGTCTCGACGTCCTTGAGCCCGTGACCGGTGACCGTCACCACGACCTGCTGGCCGCGAGCAAGCCGAGCGGACTGGGCTGCCTCGAGCAGTCCGGCCACAGGTGCAGCCGAGGCGGGCTCGACGAAGATGCCGTCGCGGCTGGCCAGAGCGGCTTGCGCGTCCAGGATCTGTGTGTCGCTGACCGCGGTGATGGCTCCTGCCGACTCGTCCCGGGCGGCGATCGCCAGGTCCCAGGACGCGGGGTTCCCGATGCGGATCGCGGTGGCCACCGTCTCCGGGGAAGCCACCGGGCTGCCCGAGACCAGCGGGGCAGCCCCGGCCGCCTGCACCCCCCACATGCGGGGACGTCGCGTGGCGGTCCCGTCGTCGGCGTACTCGCAGTAGCCTAGCCAGTAGGCGGAGATGTTGCCCGCGTTGCCTGTCGGGAGCACATGGAGCTCCGGCGCGTCGCCGAGGGCGTCGACGATCTCGAAGGCAGCGCTCTTCTGCCCCTGCAGGCGGTAGGGGTTGACCGAGTTCACCAGCGCGACCGGGTACTCCTGGGACAGGTGTCGGGCCAGGGTGAGGCAGTCGTCGAAGTTACCGTCGACCTGGAGCACGCGGGCGCCGTGCATGACTGCCTGGGCGAGCTTGCCACGGGCGATCTTGCCCGCGGGGATGAGCACCACCGGGGTCATGCCCGCAGCACAGGCGTACGCAGCCGCCGACGCGCTGGTGTTTCCGGTCGAGGCGCACACCACCGCCTTCGCGCCGTCCTCGGCCGCCTTGGAGATCGCTACCGTCATGCCGCGATCCTTGAACGACCCGGTCGGGTTGCACCCCTCGACCTTGCAGTAGACCTCGCACCCGGTCTGCTCGGACAACCACGCAGCCGGCACCAGCGGTGTGCCGCCCTCGTGAAGGGTGATGACCGGGGTCGACCGGGTGACCGGCAGCCGGTCCCGGTACTCCTCGATCACCCCACGCCACAACGTGGCCATCTACAGCGCCTCCACGCGCAGCACCGACACCACCGACCGCACCTCGCGGGACTCGCGCAGGTCGTCGACCGTGCAGTCCAGTGCCCGCTTGGCCGCCGGATGCGTCACCACCACCAGCTCGGCGTCAGCCTCGTCCCGGGTCTCCTGGCGGACCGTCTCGATCGACACGCCGTTGGCGGCGAACAGTCCGGCGACCGAGGCCAGCACGCCGGGACGGTCGTCGACGTCCACCACCACGTGGTAGCGGGTCACTGCATCGCCCGGCGGGGCGACGACCACGTCCGCGTAGGTGCTCTCCCCCACCCCGAGCACCCCCTGAACCCGGTTGCGCGCAGTGGTCACGACATCACCCAGAACCGCGCTGGCGGTGGGGGTCCCGCCGGCACCCTTGCCGTAGAACATCAGCTGGCCTGCCGCCTCGGCCTCGACCACCACGGCATTGAACGCACCGTGGACGCTGCCGAGAGGGTGGGTGCGCGGGATGATCGCCGGAGCGACCCAGACGCTGATCCGTCTGTCGTCGAGCCGTTCGGCGACGGCCAGGAGCTTCACCACGCCCCGCATCGCCTGGGCGCCGGCGATGTCGCCGAGGGTGATCCCGCGGATGCCCCGCACCTCGACCTGGTCGGCGGTGACCCGGGTGTGGAACGCCAGCGAGGCCAGGATGGCCGCCTTGGCGGCGGCGTCGTGGCCGTCGACGTCCGCGCTCGGGTCGGCCTCGGCGTAGCCGAGGCGCTGGGCGTCGGCAAGGACCTCCTCGAGGGGCTCGCCGTTGGTGTCCATTCGGTCGAGCACGTAGTTGGTCGTCCCGTTGACGATCCCCATGACGCGCTGCACCCGGTCCCCGACCAACGACTCGCGCAGCGGCCTGAGCAGGGGGATGGCGCCGGCCACTGCGGCCTCGAAGTACAGGTCGACGCCCTCGGCGTCTGCCGCTCGGTGCAGTGTCGCACCGTCGGCGGCCATCAGGGCCTTGTTGGCCGTGACCACGCTGGCCCCGGCATGCATCGCGGCCAGCAGCAGCGAGCGCGCCGGCTCGATGCCGCCCACGAGCTCGATCACCACGTCGATGTCACCGCGCCGGACCAGCGTGTCGGCATCATCGGTGAGCAGCTCGTCCGGCACTCCCGGACGTGGCCGGGAGACGTCCCGGACCGCAACTCCGACGAGCTCGAGCGGGCGCCCGACGCGGGCGGTGAGGTCGTCGGCGTGCTGCTCGAGCAGCCGCACCACCTGCGATCCCACCGTGCCGCAGCCCAGCAGCGCCAGGCGGACGGGCTCAGCCATGGCGGCCTGTGACCTCCCGGTTCTCCTCGATGCCTTGCACGGCGGTGATCGCCGGCAGTCCTGGCTAGTGTCCCACGACCTGCAGATCGCCCGGACATCGTCGGGCCGGCTCGCGCTACCCCACGTCGCAGGCCAGCAGGTCGTCCATCGTCTCCCGCCGCACGATGAGCCGAGCGACGCCGGAGTCGACAGCGACCACCGGCGGCCGCCCGACCTGGTTGTAGTTGCTGGCCATGGACCGGCAGTAGGCGCCAGTGGCGGCAACCGCGAGCAGGTCCCCGGTGCTGGTGTCCGACGGTAGCCAGGCGTCACGAACGACGACGTCCCCTGACTCGCAGTGCTTGCCGACGACCCGGGTCAGCATGAGCGGGGACCTCGGCGCCCGGTTGGCCAGCGTGACGGTGTAGTCGGCGTCGTACAGGGCCGTGCGGATGTTGTCGCTCATCCCCCCGTCCACGCTGACGTAGGTCCGGATGCCGTCGACGTCCTTGACCGTGCCGACGCGGTAGAGGGTCACCACGCTGGGTCCGATGATCGCGCGGCCTGGTTCGACCGCCACTCGCGGCGGTGTGAGCCCGGCTGCGTGGCACTCGCGCCGCACGATCTCCAGCAGGCGACGGGCCAGGGTGTCCAGCGGCTCCGGGTCGTCGGCGGCCACGTAGGCGATGCCGAGCCCGCCGCCGAGGTCGAGCTCGGGGAGCTGGACTGCGAACCGGTCGCGAACCTGCGCGAGAACCTCGACCATGCGGTGGGCGGCGACCTCGAAGCCGGCCGTGTCGAAGATCTGCGAGCCGATGTGGCTGTGCAGCCCACGCAGGTCGAGAGCCGGTTGGGCAAGCGTGCGCCGTACCGCCTCGAGCGCGTCGCCGGCGGCTCGGGAGAAGCCGAACTTCACGTCCTCGTGGGCCGTGGCGATGTACTCGTGGGTGTGCGCCTCCACGCCGACCCGCACCCGCAGCAGCACCGGCTGAACCCTGCCGTGGGCGGAGGCGATCGACGCGAGCTGCTCGATCTCGCCGAAGGAGTCGACGACGACGAGACCCACTCCGGCGCTCACCGCGCTCTCGAGCTCCTCGACGGACTTGTTGTTGCCGTGCAAGGCGACTCGCTGAGGCGGGAACCCCGCGTCCAGGACGACCCGAAGCTCTCCGCCGGTGCAGACGTCGATGCCCAGCCCCTCCTCCGCGACCCATCGGGCGACCGCTCGGCTCAGGAAGGCCTTGGCTGCGTAGTACACCTGCCCGCCGTCGAAGGCGTCCCGGAACGCGCCGGCTCGGGCGCGGAAGTCCTGCTCGTCGAGCACGAACGCTGGTGTGCCGTAGCGCTGCGCCAAGGCCTCGAGGCTGTGCCCACGAAGGGACAACGCACCCGAGCCCGAGTCTCGCAGCATTCCGGCCGGCCACACGTGGGGGTCGAGGGCCGCCGGGTCAGGAGGAGGCAGGCCGGGGCCCTGCTCGGGCAGCAGGTCGGCGTGTCGGGGGCCTGCCGGGTGGGCGCGCACGCGCCGGAATCCTAGCCAGTCCGCGACCGCGCGACAGCGAGGGTCACTGCTGGCTCGAGGTTCGCCCGCGCGAAGGCATCGGTTCGACCGAGGGTTCCAGCTCGATCGGCGGATGGCTGCGCTGGACCCACCTGCCGTACCGGTTCGACAGCGGCCCGGCGGTGATGCCGTGGGCGAAGACGCTCAGCAGCACCGTCAGGCTCAGCACACCGCCGACGTCGTCCAGCCGCGGGTCACCCTCACCCAGCTCCTCCACGGCGATCAGACCGAAGACGATGGTGGCCACGCCGCGCGGACCGAACCAGCCGAGGAACGCGACCGTGGGCCACTGGAAACCCGTGCCGATCAGCGACACAGCCACCGGCAGCAGCCGCAGCACGGCGAGCGCAGCGACCGCCAGGATGAGCCACTGCCAGCGGAAGCCGTCCTCCAGCGCAGCCACGAGCAGGCCCCCGGCCAGGAACCACAGCACCGCGCTGACGATGTCCGCGGCGATCTCCAGGGTCTCCGAGGCCTCCGGCTCCTCCTCGACGGTCCGGGAGGCCCGGCCGAAGACCAGGCCCGACACGAATGCGGCGATCAGCGTGTTCGCCTCGCTCAGCTCGGCCAGACCGAAGACCAGCAGCGGCAGCGCGAGAACGGCGATGGCTCGGCCGCGACGGTTGCTCCAGCCCCGCTGCAGCGACCGGTCGAGCAGCCAGGCCCCCACCAGCCCCACGACCACGGCGATGATCAGGGCGTAGGCCACGGGCACCCCGGCGAGGCTGAGCGCGGACGGCAGCTCGGTGTCGCCGTTGGGATCGCTGGCCTGCAGCATGATGGCCAGCGCGCCGAGGACCACCGGCGTGGCCAGGCCGTCGTTGAGGCCGCTCTCCACGTTCAGGGCACGTCGGGCCCGCAGCGGAACGATGGGGTTGAGGATCGTGGGCGCTCCGAGGCCGGCATCGGTCGGGGTGATGGCACCCGCGATGAGGACTGCCCCCGCGACCCCGATCGAAGGGAGCAGCCACGCGCTGGTCGCCGCAGTAAGCGCAAGCGCCAGCGGGAACCCGACGGCGAGGAGCCGGATCGATATCCACGGGTCCCGGCGCAGCTCGGCGAAGCGGACTGTGCTGGCGTCGTGGAACAGCACCAGCGCCAGGGTGATCTCGGCAAGGAACAGGACAGTCCCTGCCGTCAGTTCCGCTCGCAGCGAGGCGGTGAGGACGGCGCCGGTGACGATGAAGGCCATCGGCGCGGTGACGCCTCGTCGCTCGGCCAGCTGGGCAACGAGCACCCAGCCCAGCAGCAGGGCGGCGATGACGGCCAGGAACAGGCCCTCCTCACCCGTCATCGACTCCCCCACGGTGCTACATCCGCTCCGGGGCGTCCACGCCGAGCATGCCCAGCCCGTTGGCGAGCACCACCCTGGTCGCCTCCACCAGCCACAGCCGCGCCCGGTGCAGGTCGCTCACCGTCTCGTCCCCGAGGGGCAGCACGCGGCACTCGTCGTAGAACCTGTGGAAGTCCGCGGCCGTGTCCTCGAGATACCGGGCGAGCCGGTGCGGCTCGCGCAGCTCGGCTGCTGTGGCCACCACACGGGGAAACTCCCCGAGCGCGCCGAGCAGGGCTCCCTCTCGTGGGTGGTCCAGCAGCGACGGGTCGAGAGTGCCGCGGTCGATGCCCATCTCGGCGGCGTTGCGGAGGATCGACGCCAGCCTGGCGTGGGCGTACTGCACGTAGAACACCGGGTTGTCGGAGGTCTGGCGAGTGATCAGGTCCAGGTCGAGCGTCAGCGGCGAGTCGGCCGGGTAGCGGCACAGCGAGTACCGGACGGCGTCGACGCCGGCGACGTCCACGAGGTCCTGCAGCGTGACGATGGTGCCGGCGCGCTTGGACAGCCGCAGCTCCTCGCCGCCCTGGACGACGGTGACGAGCTGCCCGATGAGCACGTCCAGGGTCTGCTCGGCGTCGTCCCCGGCACAGGCTGCAATAGCGGCCAGCCGACCGACGTAGCCGTGGTGGTCTGCACCGAGCAGGTACAGGCACACGTCGAACCCGCGCTCTCGCTTGTCGACGTAGTAGGCGGTGTCGGAGGCGAAGTAGGTGTACTCGCCGTCCTGCTTGACCAGCACCCGGTCCTTGTCGTCGCCGAAGTCGGTGGTGCGCATGAACAGCGCCCCGTCCGCCTCGTACAGGTGACCCTGCCCGTGCAACGCATCGATGCCGTGGGCGACCTTCCCCGAGGAGTGCAGCACCCGCTCGGACGTCCAGACGTCGAAGGACGTGCGGAAGGCCTCCAGCTCGGCCTGCTGCTCGGCCAGCTGGCGACGGTACCCCTCCTCCCGGAAGGCGCTGACCTGCTCATCCTCGGCAAGCGCGACGATCTCGGGCCGATCTGCGACGATCTGATCGGCCAGGTCGTGGATGTACTGCCCGTGGTACCCGTCGGGCGGGACCGGCTGTGCGTGGGCGACAGCCATCAAGGACTCGCCAAACCTGTCCAGCTGCGCGCCACGATCGTTGACGTAGAACTCCCGGGTGACCTCCGCACCGGCGGCCTGCAGGACGCGTGCCAGGGCGTCCCCCAGGGCCGCCCACCGGGTGTGGCCCAGGTGCAGCGGTCCGGTCGGGTTGGCGGAGATGAACTCGACGTTGATGCGACGACCGGCCAGCGCGTCGCTGTGCCCGTAGCGCTCGCCCGCCTCGACGATGGTCGCCGCGAGCGCACCTGCGGCCGCGGCCTGCAGGGTGATGTTCACGAACCCCGGCCCGGCGACGTTGACGTGGGCGATGCCCTCGTGGGCGCGCAGGCACTGCGCGAGCGCGTCGGCGAGGTCGCGCGGCGCAACTCCCGCCCGCTTGGCGGTCTGCATGGCCGCGTTCGTGGCGTAGTCCCCGTGCTCGGGGATGCGTGGCCGCTCGACGGTGACCGCGGTCGGGATCGCCGAGTCGTCTCCACCGAGGCCGCGAACGGCGGGGCCGAGGCAGTCGGTCACGAGAGCGGCGAGATCGTCCGGCGTCACGCCGCACAGGCTAGGTGGGTCAGAC
>CAYHHE010000044.1:0-22651 GCA_964356295.1 uncultured Actinomycetes bacterium
GGGATCGGGTGGTACTACTCCGCGGAGCAGACCGCGTTCTTCCGCGTCCCGACCTCATTCCAGGCCACTGGCGACGGTCCAGACTTGGAGTGGTCGCACGTTGCCACCTGCGATGGGAACAGCCCCGGCGCCAACGGCCTGCTCTGCCTGGCAGCGTTGTGCACGGCCCCGGACGGGCGTCCCGGCACCCAGTTCTGGGTCTTCTCCCGACCGCTGGACCCACCTGGCTCCTCCTGGACCCTGCAGGGCACCCAATGCGTGCCTGGTGAGCTCCGCGTCGATCTCGCCGACGTCGAGGCCGAGATCCGCCGCGTCGTCGAGGAGAAGTTCCGCGAGATCGCGCAACCAACCATCCAGCTGTCTCCGCGCAACGGGGGCCTGGTGAACCTCCCGGTACTGGCATGGACGGACGACCGAGGTGAGGTGACCCTGGACATCGAGCAGCCGCTCCCGGGGACGGTGCGGGCCACGCCCAGCTACGAGTGGACCTGGAGCAACGGCACCACGGCCACCGGCCCGGGCATCCCCTACTCGCCCGGGATCAGCCCAACGGCACAGCCCGACCGGTACGTCCACGCCGTGTACCGCCAGCGCGGCGAGGCATCGGTCACGCTCACCGTCACCTGGGAAGGTGACGTCTCCGTCCCCGGCGTCCCTCCGGTGGACATCGAGCCTCTCGTCTACTCCGTCCCTGCCTCGTTGGCCATCCGCGAGGCTCGGGCCGAACTGGTCGACCCGAAAGGGTAGGAGGTCAGGCACCGGCCTCGTCGTGCTCGCGAGCCAGGCGTCGCAGCGACCTGCGCACGACCTCGCCGTCGCTGGTGGCCCACATGGCCGGAAGCGAGGCCCGCAGGAACGCCCCGTATCGAGCGGTGGCCAGCCGCGAGTCCAGGACTGCCAGCACTCCGCGGTCGTCGGCGGTGCGGATCAGGCGGCCGGCACCCTGAGCCATCAGCAGCGCCGCATGGCTCGCAGCCACTGCCATGAACCCGTTCCCGCCGGAGGCGTCGACCGCTCGCTGCCGGGCCGACATCAGCGGATCGTCCGGCCTCGGGAACGGAATCCGGTCCATGATCACCAGCACGCAGGTCGCGCCCGGCACGTCCACGCCCTGCCACAGCGACAGAGTGCCGAACAGGGATGACCTCGGCTCCTCGCGGAACTGTCGCACCAAGGTGGGCACCAGGTCTTCTCCCTGGCACAGCACGGTGAGGTCGGGTTCCTGCTCGCGCACGTGCGCGGCGGCTGTCTCGGCGGCTCGACGGGAGCTGAACAGCCCGAGGGTGCGACCCCCCGCAGCCCGCACCAACGCAGTGATCTCGTCCAGGACGAGGCCGGACAGCCCGTCTCGGCCCGGTCTCGGCAGGTGCCGCGCGATGTACAGGATGCCCTGCTTGCGGTAGTCGAAGGGTGAGCCGACGTCCAGGCCGTTCCAGTCAGGGGCCTCGCCGCCGGTGAGCCCGAGGCCTGCCGCGATCGCGTCGAAGGCTCCGCCCAGAGTCAGCGTGGCCGAGGTCATGACAACGGTCGCCTCGCCGAACACCCGGTCCCGGATGAGGCCCGAGACCGACAGCGGGGCCACGCGCAGCACCCGGCCGCCTCGCTCCCGGTCCTCCAGCCAGACCACGTCGGTCTCCCGGGCTGCCCGCAGCCGCTCCGCGACGGAGGAGACAGCGTCGGCGGCAGCCTTGGACGCGCGCGTCACCGCCTCCTCGTTCGGACCGCCGTCCCCGGCCGAGCGGCCAAGTCCGGACTGCACGCGCCGCGTCGCCTCGCGGATCGCGTCGGCAGACTGCCGAATCGGCTCCGGGACATCGTCCAGCCGCCCCACCGGGATCTCCTCGACGGCGGACCGCAGCGCGTCCGCCGCGTCCAGCAGGCGGTCCGTCACCTCCTCACCGACGTGACTGCGCACGCGCTTGGCCAGCCGCTCCACCTGCGCCACGGTGAGGTCCTGCGTGGCCACCCCGGTCACCCGCGCGGCGAACTCGTGGCCCTCGTCGACCACCAGGAGGTCGAACTCCGGCAGGACGGGAAGCCCGTCGATGGTGCCGATGGCCAGCAGCGCATGGTTGGTGACCACGACGTCGGCGCTGTCGGCGCGAGCGCGCGCCCTCTCGGCGAAGCACTCGCCACCGTAGGGGCAGCGGGCGGCGCCCAGGCATTCCGCCGCGCTGAGCGAGACCTGCGCCCAGGCTCGGTCGGAGACGCCGGGTTGTAGGCGGTCCCGCTCGCCGGTACCGCCGTCCGTCTCCGCCTCAGCCCATCGGCGCGCTCGCACGACCTCGCGGCCGACCTGACTCCCCGCGCCCCCGCCGATCGCCTCGACGGAGATGAGCGCCCCATCTTCGTCCGGGACGCCTTCGCGCACCCTGTGCAGGCATGCGTAGTTGCTGCGTCCCTTCGCGACTGCCCAGGTGAGCGGACGCCCGAGCTCGCGCTCTACGACCGGCGCCAGGGCGGGCAGGTCTCGGTCGACCAGTTGCGCCTGCAGCGCGAGGGTGGCCGTTGCCACGACGACCCGCTTCGTCGAGCCACCGTCCGTCGCACAGGCCACCGCCGAGGGGACGAGGTAGGCCAGCGACTTCCCCGTCCCGGTCCCCGCCTGCACCAGCAGGTGTCGCCCGGACGCGAACGCCTCGGCTACCGCCTCGGCCATCGCCACCTGGCCCGGGCGGTCCGTCCCGCCGAGCTGGTGAACAGCGGCCCCGAGCAGCCCGACGACCGCCGACTCCCCCGCCTGCGTCACCGGAGGAGGCTAACCACACGAGGACCGGGCGGTCCGTACTCGTCCCCCAGCCCGTACACAGCCCCAGCCGTGGTGGGATACCTCGGTGACCTACGACGCCGTTCCGCTCGTCCCCCGCTCGGTGCTCTTCGGTAACCCCGAACGGGTGTCGCCGTCCATCTCCCCGGACGGGACTCGACTCGGGTTCGTCGCGCCGGTGGACGACGTGCTCAACGTCTGGGTCGGCCCGATCGACGATCCCGCGGCTGCGCAGCCGGTGACGTTCGACCGGGGCCACGGCGTGCAGGTCTACCGCTTCGCCCACGACGACCGGACGCTGCTCTACCTGCGCGACACCGACGGGGACGAGAACTGGCGGCTCTACACCCTGGACCTGCAGACCGGAGAGTCGACCCTGCGCACGCCCGAGAAGGACGTCACCGCGGCGATGATGGGTCACAACCGTTGGAACCCCACCACGGTGCTGGTCGGGCTCAACGCCGACGACCCGCAGCTGCACGACGTGTACTCCCTCGACCTGGGCTCGGGGGAGCTCACCCTGGTCGAGAAGAACCCGGGCTTCGCCGGCTGGCTGACCGACTCCGACCTGCGGGTTCGTGGCGGCGCTGCGATGACCCCGGACGGCGGCGTCGTGATCGCTCTGCGAGATGAGTCCGGCGAGTACCAGACCTGGCGGCAGATCGATCCCGCGGACGTGGCCACCACGAGCGTTCTCGGCTACACCCGGGACGCCTCCGCGATGCTCATGATCTCCTCGGTTGGGGTCAACGCCGGACGCCTCGTCCGGCTCGACCTCGCTTCCGGCGAGGAGCGGGTGCTGGCCGCTGACCCCACCTACGACGTCAGCGGCATCGTCACCGACCCCGAGACTCTTGAGCCGCTGTCGGTGGTGTTCGCCAAGGATCGCGACGAGTGGGTCCACCTCGACGAGGAGTTCGGGGCCGAGATCGACTCCCTGCGCAGCCGGCTGGACGGCGACATCGGCATCAGTCGGGACCGCTCGAACCGCACCTGGCTGGTCTCGCAGTCGGTCTCCGACGGGCCGGTGCGCTACCACCGCTACGACCGCGACACCGGCGTGCTCACCTTCCTGTTCGCCCACAAGCCCGCCCTGGAGCAGTACTCGCTGGCCCCCATGGAACCCTTCTCGTTCCTCGCCCGCGACGGGCTCACCGTCCACGGCTATCTCACGTACCCGGTCGGTGTCTCGCGTGACGGCCTGCCGGCCGTGCTCGTCGTCCACGGCGGGCCGTGGGCCCGGGACGCCTGGGGATACGACGCCGAGGCGCAGTGGCTCGCCAACCGCGGGTACGTCTGCGTCCAGGTCAACTACCGCGGGTCGACCGGCTACGGCAAGGGCTTCCTCAACGCCGGTGACCGGCAGTGGGGGGCCGCCATGCACGACGACCTGCTGGACGCCATCGACCACCTGGTGGGCACCGGGACGATCGAGCGCGCCCGGGTCGGCATCTACGGTGGGTCGTACGGCGGCTACGCCGCACTCGTCGGCGCCGCGTTCACGCCCGAGGTGTTTCGCTGCGCGGTCGACATCGTCGGGCCGAGCAACCTCAACACGCTCATCACCAGCGTCCCGGAGTACTGGAAACCGCAGATCGCGCTGTTCCACAGCAAGGTTGGCAACCCGGAGACCGAGGCCGACTTCCTGTGGTCTCGCTCGCCGCTGTCGCGTGTGGACGACATCGCGATCCCTGTGCTCATCGCCCAGGGCAAGAACGACCCCAGAGTGAAGGAGGCCGAGGCTCAGCAGATCGTCGACGCGATGCAGGCCAAGGGCCTCCCGTACGAGTACCTGCTGTTCGCCGACGAGGGACACGGGTTGGTCCGTCCGGAGAACCGGGAGCGCTTCTACGGCGTCGCCGAGCGCTTCCTCGCCGCGCACCTGGGCGGACGGGCCGAGCCCGAGTCCTGAGGGGCTCGAGCGCGGCCGTCCGAGGTGGCTCCGTCGCAACCGCCAAGCGCTCATCGTCCGAAGACGGGAGGGTCATCACCCTCAGATGCTCGGACGCAAGCGCTCCTCGCGCGCCGAGGTGGGCCCCGAAGGGACGTCCGGCTCCTCGCCGTCCAGGCCGAGGGCGGTGCGCAGCGCCGACCCCACTCGTGCGTGGACCCGCGTGCCCTCCCCGAGGTGCTCGTAGGCGATCACGTCGCCCTCCTCGAACACCCGGGACAGCAGGTCACCTCGCTCGTACGGGACGACGGCCTGCACCTCGAACTCCGGCTGGGGCAAGGCGGCCTCGATGGCCCGGCGCAACGCATCGATCCCTGCACCAGTGAGGGCCGACACCGCCACCGAGCCTGGCTCGGAACGCAGCAGGCGGCTCACGGTGATGTCGTCGGCGGCGTCGATCTTGTTGACCACCACGAGCTCGGGTGCGCGGGTGGCGCCGATCTCGGCGAGTACCTCGCGGACGGCCTCGATCTGTCCCTCCGGGTCGCGGTCGGCGGCGTCCACCACGTGCAGGATCAGGTCGGCGTCCACCACCTCCTCCAGGGTGGACCGAAAGGCCTCCACCAGCTGATGAGGCAGGTGTCGGACGAACCCGACGGTGTCGCTGAGGGTGTACACGCGCCCGTCCGGAGTCTCGGCCCGGCGGACGGTGGGGTCGAGCGTGGCGAACAGGGCGTCCTCGACGAGGACGCCGGCATCGGTGAGCCGGTTGAGAAGCGAGGACTTGCCTGCGTTCGTGTAGCCGGCGATCGCGACCGCGGGCACCTCGTGGCGCACCCGGTTGGCGCGCTTGGTGTCCCGGGCGGTGCTCATGTGGGCCAGCTCGCGGCGCAGCTTGGTCATCCGGGCACCGATGCGGCGGCGGTCCGTCTCGAGCTTGGTCTCCCCCGGTCCGCGGCCACCGATGCCGCCACCGCCGGCGACGCGTCCGCCGGCCTGCCGGGACAGCTCACCACCCCATCCGCGCAGCCGCTGCGTCATGTACTGGAGCTGAGCCAGCTCGACCTGCGTCTTGCCCTCCTTGCTCTTGGCGTGCTGGGCGAAGATGTCCAGGATGAGCGCGGTGCGGTCGACGACCTTCACCTTCACCCGGTCCTCCAGGGTCCGCAGCTGCGCCGGAGTCAGCTCGCCGTCGCAGATCACGGTGTCGGCGCCGACCGCAGCCACCACCTCCCGCAGCTCGGTGACTTTCCCCGAGCCGATGAAGGTGGCCGGGTCCGGACGGCTGCGCCGCTGCACCAGCACGTCGAGCACCTGCGAGCCTGCCGTCTCGGCGAGCGCGGCGAGCTCGGCCATGGAGTTCTCGGCATCCCGGGGGGTGCCTTCGGTCCAGACGCCGACGAGGACGACACGCTCCAGACGGAGCTGCCGGTACTCGACCTCGGTGACATCGGCGAGCTCGGTCGACAGGCCCGCCACACGACGCAGGGCCTGTCGGTCCTCCAGGTCGAGCGTCCCGGTCACCGGGTCGTCGGCAGGCACGGGCATCGGTTCTGGTCTCGTCATCCTGATCTCAGGGTCGCACGACTGCGCTCTGACGTCACATCGCGGGTAGCGCGTCGAGATCGACGGTCCCGTCGGCCACGATCACTGCTGGGCCGCACAGGTGCAGCGACCCCGTCTCGTCCCTCGTGACGTGCAGGGTGCCGCCGGGGACGTCCACCCGGTAGGTGACCTGCGCGTCCCCTACGGCCTCCCGCATCCCGTTCCTCGCGTCGTCCTGCATCGCCACCCAGGCAGCCGCGCACACCCCGGTGCCGCAGGACTGCGTCTCCCCGACTCCGCGCTCCCACACCCTCATCCGCAGGTGGTCGCCGGACAGCCGCTGGACGAACTCGACGTTCGTCCCTTGCTGGAACAGCAGTGACGGACGCACCTGCGGTGCAGCCAGCAGGGCGCCGACGGCGTCGAGATCTGCGACCGGGACCACCGCGTGTGGGTTCGGCATCGCGACGGCGGTTCCCGGACCCGAGACGGCCGGGTGCTCGACCTCGACGCGGGCACCGGAGGGTCCGGGACGGGGCGGGCCCATGTCGACGCTGAGGTCCCCGTCGGGACGGACCGCTACCGACAAGGTCCCGGCCCGGGTGCCGATCGCGACGGTTGCGGCGGCGGGATCGACCAGCCCCGCCTGCAGCAGGTGGCGCACCAGCACCCGGATCCCGTTGCCGCACATCTCGGCCAGCGACCCGTCGGCGTTGCGGTAGTCCATGAACCAGACGGCAGGCCTGGGCTCGGACGTCGCAAGCGCCGCCGCGCGGACGATGCGGATGACACCGTCGGCTCCGATGCCGCGCCTGCGGTCACACAGCCCACGCACCGTCGCCGGGTCGAGCGACGGTCCGAACCGGGAAGCGTCGTGGTCGGGCAGGAGCACGAAGTCGTTTCCCGTGCCATGCCCCTTGAGGAACGGCACGGACGTCATGGTCACGATGGTAGGCAGCGCACCAGGGACGCCGCCCGATCGACCAGGCCCGGGTCGTCGTGGCGCAGCCACTGCACCCGCGGGTCGCGGCGGAACCAGGCTTGCTGCCGTCGGACGAACCGCCGCGTCGCGGTGACCGTGCGCCGCCGAGCCTCGTCCTCGGTGCATGTCCCGTCCAGCACGGCCAGCACCTGCGCGTAGCCGAGGGCGCGAGAGGCGGTGCGGCCTTCCCGCAGCCCACGCTCGACCAGGTGCCTCACCTCCTCGACCAGGCCGAGGTCCCACATCCGGGTCACCCGCTCGGCGATGCGGGCGTCGAGGACGTCGCGCGGGACGTCCAGGCCGATCATCACCGTGGGCGTGTGCCACGGCTGCGGAGCCGGAAGCCGCGCCGTGAACGGCCTTCCGGTGAGCTCGACGACCTCGAGCGCCCTCACGATGCGTCGGGCGTTGCTGGGAAGGATGGCCGCAGCTGCAACCGGGTCGAGCGCGGCGAGGCGGGCGTGCATGGCCGGCGTCCCGACGGCGGCGAGCTCGGCTTCCAGGTCGGCGCGGACCCGCGGATCGGTGCCGGGGAACTCCAGCAGGTCCACGACCGCGTGTACGTAGAGCGCGGAGCCGCCCACCACGAGCGCCAGACGATCCCGAGCCCAGATGTCCCGGACACTCGCTCGCGCCCAGGTCTGGTACTGCGCGACCGAGGCAGGTTCGCAGACCTCGAGCACGTCGAGCAGGTGGTGCGGCACCCCGCCGCGCTGCTGGGGGGTGAGCTTGGCGGTCCCGATGTCCATGCCGCGGTAGAGCTGCATGGCGTCGGCGTTGACCACCTCGCCCCGCAGGTGCTGGGCGAGTGCGACGGCCAGGTCGCTCTTGCCGGACGCGGTCGCCCCGACGATGGCGACCAGGACAGGCGGGGAGGTCACGTCCCGGAGGACCTGAGCCAGGTTGCCACCAGGTAGGTGACCCCGTACGGATCCCCCCGGTACCCCACGAGCCCCTGCCAGGAGCCGCCGCCCGCGGCTCCGGCCAGCACCTGCAGGCACGCCCGCCCGGCCACCATCAGCTCGTCTGCGAGCACTGGGTCGAGCGCCATCAACGCCTCCGGCGAGGCCTCGGCGAGCGCGCCGGTCAGCGCGTCGTCGTACGGCGCGGCCCGCGGGTCGAGGTAGCCGGGCGCTCGGACGCCGCGCCGAGCCGACCCGTCAGCCAGTACCAGCAGGCCCACCGTGGGGGCGACCGCGGCGATCTGCCCCCCGAGGGTCGCGCACGCCGACGGGTCGCTGTCCCAGGCCACCTGCTGTGCCTGCAGTGGCCCCGACCAGCCATGCCCGGCCAGCAGCCAGGCGCCGACGGTCAGCGACAGGCCCAGCCGTGCGCCGGTGGGCGGCTGAGCCCGCGGTGTCGGGAGCGTCCCTGCTGGTCGCAGCGGGAGGTCGATGGCCACCCCGACCGGACGCAGCGTCCCCTCGGCTGTGTCGTCGTAGCGGATCGTGGTCGGGCCGGCGCCGAGAACAACCAGCAGGTCCGGCGCCCCGGCGAGTACGGCATCGATGGCGGCGTGGCAGGCACGTCGGCAGTCGTCGAGCTCACCGGCGGCGCCGGAGGCGACATCGGGCACCAGGATCGGCGGCGACGGGCACACCGCGGCCGAGACGAGCACCGGCTCAGCCAGCGACCCGGAGCCCGAGGCTCGGCAGGCCCAGGAAGGTGCCGGCCCCGACGTCCTCGATGGGTGCGTCCGGACGGCCGGAGCGCTCGCGGGCCTCCCAGGCGTCCCCGGCCGGGGTGCGACGCAGCCCGGCAGGGGACGCGGACGCGATGAGGTGGTGCGGCGCGGCCCGGGTGACCGTGGCCATCAGCAGGTCTCCCGGACGCGGCGGGTCCGACTCCGGTGGCAGGTCGACGTGGACGAGGCGGTTGTCGCGCGCGCGGCCGCTCACCCGGCCGGTGGCGGCATCCTTGCGGCCCTCGCCGACGGCCACCAGCACCTCGACGTCGGTGCCGAGTCTGGCCCGGTTCTCCGCCCAGGCGACGTCCTCGACCAGCGAGACCAGCCGGTCGTAGCGGTCCTGGACGACCTCCTTGGGCACCTGCGCGTCCATGCTCGCCGCGGGTGTCCCCGGTCTGGGCGAGTACTGGAAGGTGAAGGCACCGGAGAACCTCGCCTGGCGCACCACGTCGAGGGTGTCGGCGAAGTCGTCCTCGGTCTCTGTGGGGAACCCGACGATGATGTCGGTGGTGATCGCAGCCTCCGGCAGGGCGGCGCGCACCTCGTCGATGATCTGCAGGTAGCGCTGCTTGCGGTAGGACCGCCGCATGGCCCGCAGCACCCGGTCCGACCCGGACTGCAGCGGCATGTGCAGGGCCGGCATGACGGCAGGGGTCTGCGCCATGGCCTCGATGACGTCGGTGGTGAAGTCCCGCGGATGCGGGCTGGTGAACCGCACCCGCTCGAGCCCCGGGACCGACCCCACCTCGCGCAGCAGGTCGGCGAACGCCCCGGGCCGTGCGATGTCCACGCCGTAGGTGTTGACGTTCTGCCCGAGCAAGGTCACCTCGAGCACCCCCTGGCCGACGAGCACCTCCACCTCACGCAGGATGTCGGCCGGGCGCCGGTCGCGCTGCCGACCGCGCAGGCTGGGCACGATGCAGAAGGTGCAGGTGTTGTTGCAGCCGACGCTGATCGACACCCAGGCCGCGTACGGGCTGTCCCGTCGCGCGGGCAGGGTGCTGGGGAAGGCCTCCAGCGCCTCGCGGATCTCGACCTGCGCCTCCTGCTCGATGCGTGCCCGCTCCAGCAGCGTCGGCAGCGAGCCCAGGTTGTTGGTGCCGAACACCACATCCACCCACGGGGCGCGCCGGGTGATCTCCCCGCGGTCCTTCTGCGCCAGGCACCCGCCGACGGCGATCTGCATGCCCGGGTTCGCCCGCTTGACCGGCGCCAGGTGCCCCAGATGGCCGTAGAGCCGGTTGTCGGCGTTCTCCCGCACCGCGCAGGTGTTGAGCACCACGACGTCCGGGGTGTCGTCCTCGCCCGCACGAACGTACCCGGCGTGCTCGAGCAGCCCAGCGAGCCGCTGCGAGTCGTGGGCGTTCATCTGGCATCCGAAGGTGCGGAGCTCGTAGGTGCGCGCGGTCATCGCCGTCCAGGGTACGTGCCGATCGTGCCCGGATCGTGACCTGCCGTGATCATCGCCGCCGGTGTGCCGGCGAGTACCGTGGCCTAGGTGGCGCAGGGGGTCGGGCCGGTCGTCGTGATGGAGCACGTCGACAAGCACTTCGGTGAGCTGCACGTGCTCAAGGACATCAGCCTGAGCGTCGACCGCGGTGAGGTCCTCGTGGTCATCGGGCCGTCGGGGTCCGGGAAGTCGACCTTGTGCCGCACGATCAACGCCCTCGAGCCGATCGACAGCGGCCTGATCATCGTCGACGGCGAGCCGATGCCGGCCGAGGGACGTCCGCTGGCCAGGCTGCGCTCCAACGTGGGCATGGTGTTCCAGTCGTTCAACCTGTTCGCCCACATGACGGTCCTGGACAACGTGAGGCTCGGCCCGATCAGGGTCCGCAAGCTGTCCAAGGCCGAGGCCACCGAACGGGCCCAGCGCCTGCTGGAGCGGGTCGGGGTCTCCGACCAGGCCCACAAGTTCCCCGCGCAGCTGTCCGGCGGGCAGCAGCAGCGGGTGGCGATCGCTCGGGCGCTGGCCATGGAACCCACCCTCATGCTCTTCGACGAGCCCACGTCGGCCCTGGACCCCGAGATGATCAACGAGGTGCTCGACGTGATGGTCGCGCTGGCCAGGTCGGGCATGACGATGATGGTGATCACCCACGAGATGGGCTTCGCTCGGGCCGCCGCAGACCGGGTGATCTTCATGTCCGACGGGGAGATCGTCGAGCAGGCGACCCCGGACGACTTCTTCTCCCACCCTCGGTCCGAGCGGGCCAAGGATTTCCTCAGCAAGATTCTCACCCATTGACCCAGCCGGGCGATCGACCCGGCCCGACCAAGGAGGCGCCATGACACGACGACCCGTTCACCGCATGCTGGCGATCACCAGCGCCGCGCTGCTCGCGCTGAGCCTGGCCGCCTGCACCAGCGATGCAGGCGACGACGGCACAGCCGAGGCGACGACCGAACCGACGGAGGAGGCCGAGGCCACCGAGGAGGCCGCTGCGGACTTCCCGGAGGGCTCGACGATGGCCGCCCTGGCCGATGCAGGGTCGGTGACGGTGGGGACCAAGTTCGACCAGCCCGGGTTCGGGCTGCTCAACCCGGCGACGAACGAGCCCGAGGGCTTCGACGTTGAGATCGCCAAGATCATCGCCGACGAGCTGGGCATCCCGGAGGACGGCATCACCTGGACCGAGACCGTCTCGGCCAACCGCGAGCCGTTCATCCAGGAGGGCAGGGTCGACTACGTCGTAGCGACCTACACGATCAACGACAAGCGCAAGGAGGTCATCGACTTCGCCGGGCCGTACTACGTGGCCGGGCAGGACATCATGGTCGCCAAGGACAACCCGCTGGGCATCACCGGGCCGGACGACCTGGCCGGCACGAACACCTGCTCGGTGGAGGGCTCCACCCCGGCGGAGAACATCCGCACCAACTTCCCAGGCGCCACGCTGACGCTCTTCGACGTCTACAGCAAGTGCGCCGAGGCCCTGAAGAACGGTCAGGTCGAGAGCGTCACCACCGACAACGTCATCCTGCTCGGCCTCATCGCGCAGGACCCGGAGTCCTTCGAGCTGGTGGACAACCCCTTCACCGAGGAGCCCTACGGCATCGGGCTGCAGAAGGGGGACGACGAGTTCCGCGCATTCATCAACGACGTGCTCGAGGAGGCCTTCGAGGACGGTCGGTGGGCGCAGGCGTGGGAGTCCACCGCGGGTGAGTTCGCCGAGACGCCCGAGCCTCCCTCGGTCGACCGGTACTGACCGCACTGCACCGCCCCCGACGGTCGCTACCCGCCCCGCACGGGGCGGGTAGCCCGCCGCGATGAGTGCCGTCCTGGACAACCTCGACCTGTTCCGGTCGGGCTTGCTCACCACGCTCGCGCTCAGCGTGCTGGCCGCGCTGCTCGCCTTCTCGCTGGGGACGCTCCTGGCGGCCTTCCGGGTCTCGCCCTTCCCGCCGCTGGCCGGGCTCGGCACCTTCTACGTCGAGATCGTGCGCAACACGCCACTGACCGTCCTGTGGTTCTTCATGGCCCTGGGGCTCCCCCTGCTCAACCTCACGCTGCCGTCCTTCTTCGTCGCTGGTGTGCTCGCTCTCGGTCTCTACACCGCGGCGTTCGTCTGCGAGGCGGTCCGCTCGGGCATCAACGCAGTGTCGGCCGGGCAGGCCGAGGCCGCCAGGGCCATCGGGCTGACGTTCGGGCAGTCGCTGCGCCTGGTGGTCCTTCCGCAGGCGTTGCGCACGGTGGTCCCCCCGTTGGGGAACCTCTGGATCGCCCTGGTGAAGAACTCCTCGGTGGGTTCGGCCTTCGCCATCACCGAGATCACTGCCGTGGCGAACCGGCTGGCCAACACCAACCCCGCCGATGTCATCGCGGTCTTCATCGGTGCTGCGGTGGCCTACCTGGTCATCACCTTGTCCTCCGGGCTGGCACTCGGGGTGCTCGAGCGGCGGGTGGTGGTGCTGCGGTGAGCCAGCAGACCAGCGTTCTCTACGACCACCTGGGACCCAAGGGACGGCGCAACGTCCGCATCGGCACGTGGATCGGGGCCGGACTGGTCCTCGTCCTCATCGGTGCGGCACTGATCCAGCTGGACCAGACCGGGCAGCTGGAGTCCGAACGGTGGGCGATCCTTTTCGACCCCAGCACGGGGGTGCCACAGGGGCTGTTCCGTGCGTTGCTGACGACCCTGCGAGCAGCGTTGGTCGCGATGGCTCTGTCGATGGTCCTCGGTGCGCTGCTGGCGGCCGGGCGACTCAGTGACCACGGCTGGGTCCGCACCCCGGTCGGGGCCGTCGTCGAGTTCTTCCGTGGCGTGCCGCTGCTGCTGCTCATCCTGTTCGCGTACTTGGCACTGCCCCGGCTGGGCATCAACCTCAACCTGTTCTGGACGCTGGTCGCCGGGCTCACGGCCTACAACATGGCGGTGCTCGGGGAGATCTTCCGGGCCGGCATCCTGTCGGTGGACCGTGGCCAGTGGGAGGCCGGCTTCGCCCTCGGCCTGCGCAAGAGCCAGGTGATGCGCATCGTCCTGGTGCCACCGGCGGTGCGGCGGATGCTGCCGGCGATCGTGTCCCAGCTCGTCACCCTGCTCAAGGACACCTCGCTCGGGTTCATCATCGGCTACTTCGAGCTGCTGCGGCAGGGACGGTCGTACGTGGACTACTTCGGCTCGCGCTACGGGCTGCAGATCTACGTCGCGGTCGCGGTGTTCTACATCACGGTGAACCTCGCCCTGTCGATGTTCGCCCGCTGGCTGGACCGCCGAACCTCCCGCAGCCCGAAGGTCGTCGCGGTCCAGCCCCTGCCCGACGAGGTCGAACCCGTCCTCCCGCTGGGACGGGAGTAGCGCGCCGCGTCCGGGTGCGTGCTCAGAACTCCCGGGAGGGCCAGGCGCGCAGCTCGTCGGCGCGAGCCAGCGGCTTGTCCACCGCCGCGAACTCGTCCTTGGCCTGCGGCGAGTGCTCGAGGTGAGTCAGCGTGCGAACTCGCTGGCGCGGGACTCCCGGACGACGGTGATGCGGATCTGACCCGGGTAGGTCAGCTCCTCCTCGACCTGCTTGGCGATGTCGCGAGCCAGCACCTGCGCCGCCAGGTCGTCCACCACGTCCGGCTGCACCATGACCCGCACCTCACGGCCGGCCTGCATGGCGAACACCTTCGCGACGCCCTCGTGGGACTGGGCGAGCGCCTCCAGACGCTCCAGCCGCTTGATGTAGGACTCCAGCGACTCCCGCCGGGCACCCGGACGTCCGCCGCTGACCGCGTCGGCTGCCTGGGTGAGCACTGCCTCCACGGTGTGCGGCTCGACTTCGTTGTGGTGAGCCTCGATCGCGTGCACCACGTCCTCGGACTCGCCGTAGCGGCGGGCGAGCTCGGCTCCCACCAGGGCGTGGCTGCCCTCGGCCTCATGGGTCAGCGCCTTCCCGATGTCATGAAGGAAGGCGCAGCGCTTCATCAGGTCGATGTCCATCCCGAGCTCGGCAGCCATCAGGCCCGCGATGTGAGCGGACTCGGCCAGATGCTTCAGGACGTTCTGCCCGTAGCTCGTCCGGTACTTCAGGCGCCCGACCACCGGGACCAGCTCGGGGTGCAGGTCGGTGATGCCGACCTCGGCCAGCGCGTCCTCGGCTGCCCGCAGGCATACCGCTTCGACCTCCTTCTGGCTGCGCTCGACCTGGTCCTCGATGCGCTGTGGGTGGATCCGTCCGTCGAGCACCAGGGCCTCGAGCGCCATCCGGGCCACCTCGCGACGCACTGGGTCGAAGCAGGAGAGCAGCACCGCCTCGGGGGTGTCGTCGATGATGAGGTTGACGCCGGTGACCTGCTCGAAGGTGCGGATGTTGCGACCCTCCCGACCGATGATCCGGCCCTTCATCTCGTCGCTGGGCAGGTGCAGCACCGACACGACCGACTCCGAGGTCTGGTCGGAGGCCACCCGCTGGATCGCGCCCACGATGATCTGTCGTGCCCGGCGCTCACCGTCCTCGATCGCGGCGCGCTCGATGTCGCGGGCGACGATCGTGGCCTCGCGCTTGGCCTGCCCCTCCACGGATGCGACCAGCTCGGCTTTGGCCTGCTCGGCGGTCAGCCCCGCGGCACGCTCGAGCACCTGCAGGCGCTCGGCGTCGAGCCGGCGGAGCCGATCCGCGCGCTCCTCGAGCTCGCTCTCGCGCTGGCTCACCCCCCTCGAGCGATCCTCGAGGAAGCGGGCCTCCTCGGCCAGCCTCTCCTCGCGCTCGGTGATGCGGTGCTCGCGACGCTCGATGTCCACCCGCTGCTCGCGGATGTCCTCCCGCATTCCGCGAACCTCGTCCTCGGCCTCGTTGCGCAGGGCGATCGCGTGGCTGGAAGTCTCGTCCGCCGTGCGACGGATCGCATCGGCTTCCTCCTGCGCACGCAGGCGCAAGCGCTCGGCTTCGGCGTGCACGGCGTCGAGGTCGGGTGGTTGCACCTGGGCGGCCGGAGTCGTGACCGAGCGGTTGCGGATGACGATCCACGCGATGACGCTGAGCACGGCCAGCACGGCCACCCCGAGGACCACCAGAATGATCTCTACGGTGCTCATCAGCTGTCTCCTGTCGGTGCGGTCGGCCCACCGGACCGACCGTGCTCACTCCGACCGGTGGCCGACAGGCACGGACGAGGAGACGTTAGGACGCCCTGGGGCGTCACCCCGCGTTGACCCCGGTGATCTTCGGTTGTCAGTCGTTACCAGGTCACGGATCTGATCGTCGTCTCGTCTGTGTCGCTCTTCCGCGCGGTGCGCAGTGATAGGCCTCCGAGGCTACGAACCAGTCCCGCGAGGGTCAAGGCGACTCCCCGCCTCGAGGCGGTGCTCAGGCGGAGGCCTTCACGACCGTTCGCCGTGGCGGCGGCCCCTCCAGCAGGCGTTTGCGCCACGTGCCCGGGTCGTAGGTGGACGGCTTGGTGCGCTCGACGAAGTCGGTGAGCACCTCGGCGAACCGCAGGGGGGCATCCTCCTGCGGCATGTGGCCGGCTTCCTTGAGAACCTCGAACCGGCATCCCGGCAACAACTGGGCGGCGGCCCAGGCATGCTTGACCGGGATCACCATGTCGCGTTCTCCCCACACGATCATCGTCGGCATGCCGCGGGCGAGGTAGGCGCGGTCGATCATGCTGATCGCTTGTCCGCGGCGGTCGATCACGCCGCGCAGGGTGTGCAGGAACGCTCTACGCGCCCCCGGGTCGGCCAGGTTGTTGTAGATGTCGCTCACGGACTCGAAGTCCTGGGCGTAGGTCAGACCGGTGGCCCTCAGCCCGCGCATGGCCGCGGTCGCCGCCTGACGTATCCCCGGCGCAGTGGCCACCGAGATGGCGGTGTCGGCCCCGGGAAGGGACAGGGCCCGCAGCAACGGGTTGACCGACTTGCCGAGCCCACCGGAGGCCACCAGCACGATGCGCTCGGTTCGCTCGGGGAACTGGTAGGCGAACTGCATCGTGACGCCGCCACCGAGGCTGTGGCCCACGACGGTGGCGCGGTTGATGCCAAGAACGGTGAGCAGGTCGCGCATCCCGTTGGCGAACCCGCCCATGCTGTAGTCGCAGCGCGGCTTGTCCGAGGATCCGTGGCCGAGCAGGTCCGGAGCGATCACGGTGAACCGCTTCGACAGCGTCGACAGGACGGGGAGCCAGGTGCGGTGGTCGTGCCCGATGCCGTGGATCATCAGCAGGACGGGTCCGTCCCCAGCAGTGACGAAGGCACGGCGATGACCGTGGATCCGGACCGTCCGCATCTCCGGGACCGCCATCACAACCACGATGCCACCCCCTTCCGAGTACAAGCGATGGGGGAAGTCTAGGGCCCGTGCCCGACGTATCTAGGGGTCGAAAGCCTCCCCTTGCACATCGGCGAGCACCCGGCGCACCACCGCAAGCGCCGTTCCTGGCGAGTAGCCACGCCGGGTGAGCAGCCCGGTGAGTCGACGCGTCTGGGTGGCCGCGTCGTAGCGCTGCAGGCCGGGGAGCCGGGATAGCACCAGCGCCTGCGCCGTCGCCTCCTCGTCCGCAGCGTCGATTCGCTCGAGCGCCCCTTCTGCGGTCTCGTCGTCCACCCCCCGGTGCCGGAGCTCGTGGCGCAGCGCTCGTCGTGACAGGCCGCGGCTGAGGTGTCGGGAGTCGACCCACGCGCGAGCGTAGGCGGTGTCGTCCACCAGCCCGAGCTCACCGAAGCGGTCGAGCATCTGCTGTGCCGCGTCCTCGGGCACGCCGCGGCGTCGGCAGGCCTCGGCGAGCTGGGCACGCGTGCGTGGCCCTCGGGTGAGCTGGCGCAGGATGATCAGCCGGGCGACCTCGACCGGGTCGGCATCGGCATCCGCGTCGGGACTGGCGGTCACGAGCACCGGCTCAGAAGTCCACAGGGGGCTCGGTCGGCTCGTCCACCCTCGGGCCGACACCCAGCTTCTCCTTGATCTTCTTCTCCAGCTCGTCGCTGATGTCGGGGTTGTCCTTGAGGAACTGCCGCGCGTTCTCCTTGCCCTGGCCGAGCTGGTCGCCCTCGTAGGTGTACCAGGCACCTGCCTTGCGCACGAAGCCCTCCTCGACCCCGATGTCGATGAGGCCGCCCTCGCGGCTGATCCCCTCGCCGTACAAGATGTCGAACTCGGCCTGGCGGAACGGCGGGGCCATCTTGTTCTTCACCACCTTGACCCTGGTGCGTGAGCCGACCGCGGCCGTCCCGTCCTTGAGCGACTCGATCCGCCGCACGTCCAGTCGCACCGACGAGTAGAACTTCAGCGCCCGCCCTCCCGTGGTCGTCTCCGGGCTGCCGAACATCACGCCGATCTTCTCCCGCAGCTGGTTGATGAAGATCGCCGTCGTGTTGGCCGAGCTGAGCGCGCCGGTTATCTTGCGCAACGCCTGGCTCATCAGCCGGGCCTGCAGCCCGACGTGCGAGTCGCCCATCTCGCCCTCGATCTCGGCCCGCGGGACGAGCGCGGCCACCGAGTCGATGACCACGACGTCCAGCGCACCGGAGCGGATGAGCATGTCAGCGATCTCCAGGGCCTGCTCCCCGGTGTCGGGCTGGGAGACCAGCAGCGCATCGGTGTCGACGCCGAGCCGATGGGCATAGTCGGGGTCCAGCGCGTGCTCGGCGTCGATGAACGCCGCGATACCGCCCATCCGCTGAGCGTTGGCGACTGCGTGCAGCGCCACTGTCGTCTTGCCGCTGGACTCCGGCCCGTACACCTCGACGACCCTGCCTCGCGGCAGACCGCCGATCCCGAGCGCGATGTCCAGCGCGATCGACCCGGTGGGGATCACGTCGACCGGGGCACGCCCCTCGTCGCCGAGTCGCATCACCGACCCCTTGCCGTACTGACGCTCGATCTGGACCAGCGCCGAGTCCAGCGCCTTCTCCCGATCCGCGGGGACTGCCATGTCTGCCACCTTCGATGTCAGGGGTCTGTCCGGACCCGGGTTGCTGGACGGTCGTGACCGTAGACCGACCCTCCGACACGACGACGGCGCCGACAGCAGCTGTGGACGCCACGCCGAGCGCTGGACATACTGGGGACACTAGTGCGAACACATGTTCGACGCCATCAGACACGCCGAGCTCACCCTCAACGCTCTCGGGCCGGCAGGCCGAGAGCTGCGCACACCGCACGCCACACCGTCCGGGGCGGGACGCCGCCGTCGAGGGCCTGCAGGACGGTCATCCCGTGCAGCTCGGCCAGGTGCTGGTCCTTGGCCCATGACTCGGCGTACCCCGACCCGAGGTGCCGCTCCATCCGGGCCCAGAACTCGGTGTGGCGCACCGTCCCAGTATGTGCCGCAGCCCGGGCGCGCAAGTGTCGGACGTGGCAGGGAGGATGCCCACGTGGCAGTACCGCGGACGATGACGGGCGGCCCTGACCCGCTGGCCGCGTTCTCCGTCCCCACCAGGGACTGGTTCACCTCGGCGTTCGAGCAGCCGACCCCGGCCCAGGCCGGTGCTTGGCGGGCGATCGCTGCCGGCCGTCATACGCTCGTGGTCGCACCGACCGGGTCCGGGAAGACACTGGCGGCATTCCTCTGGGCGCTGGACCGGCTCGCCACGCAGCCACCACCGCCCGATCGGCTCCGGCGGTGCCGTGTGCTCTACGTGTCCCCGCTGAAGGCGCTCGCCGTGGACGTGGGGCGCAACCTGCGCTCCCCGCTGGTGGGCATCCAGCAGGCGGCACGTCGGCTCGGGCTGCCCGAGCCCGACGTCACCGTGTCGCTGCGCTCCGGCGACACCCCTGCCGAGCAGCGCCGGCGATTCGCGCGGCAGCCCAGCGACATCCTCATCACCACGCCGGAGTCGCTGTTCCTGCTGCTGACCTCGAGGGCCAGGCAGGCGCTGTCCGGGGTGGAGACGGTCATCGTGGACGAGGTGCATGCGGTCGCCGGAACCAAGCGCGGGGCCCACCTGGCGCTGTCCCTCGAACGGCTCGACCACCTGCTGGACTCCCCGGCGCAACGGATCGGCCTGTCTGCCACCGTGCGTCCGGTCGATGAGGTCGGTGCGTTCCTGACCGGCGGCAGGCCGCTCGAGGTGGTCGACCCGCCCAGTGTCAAGGAGTTCGACCTGCGCGTTGAGGTGCCGGTGGATGACATGACCGAGCTGGGCACACCGCGCCCGGAGGTGACCGGCTCGGCGGCCGGGGCCGAGTCTCGCGCGTCCATCTGGCCGCACGTCGAGGAGCGCGTGCTCGACCTGGTCCAGGCCCACCGCACCACCCTGGTGTTCGCGAACTCGCGTCGACTGGCCGAGCGCCTCACCGCCCGACTGAACGAGGCAGCCGCCGAACGATCCGGGACGGTTGCGCAGCGTCCAGCGGCACCTCCCGCGCTCAACCCTGCCCAGTCCGGCACCTCCGCCGCGATCGTCGAGCAGGCACCGCTGGTGGCACGGGCGCACCACGGCTCGGTCAGCAAGGAGCAACGGGCGCTCATCGAGGACGACCTCAAGAGCGGCAGGCTGCCGGCCGTGGTGGCCACGTCCAGCCTGGAGCTCGGGATCGACATGGGCAGCGTCGACCTGGTCGTGCAGGTCGAGGCCCCGCCGTCGGTGGCCAGCGGTCTGCAGCGGGTCGGGCGGGCGGGTCACCAGGTCGGCGCGGTGTCGCGTGGAGTGGTCTTCCCCAAGTATCGCGGTGACCTGCTGGCGTGCGCGGTGGCAGTGGAGGGCATGCGCGCGGGACGGATCGAACGGCTCAGCGTGCCGCAGAACCCCCTGGACGTGCTCGCCCAGCAGGTTGTCGCCGCGGTGGCGATGGAGGACTGGGACGTCGATGACCTGTTGACGCTCGTGCGGCGGGCGCACCCGTTCGCCTCGTTGCCCCAGTCGGCCTACGACGCGGTCCTGGACCTGCTGTCCGGTCGGTACCCTAGCGACGAGTTCGCCGAGCTCCGCCCGCGACTGGTGTGGGACCGCGTGGCCGGACGGCTGAGTGCCCGGCCGGGCGCGCAGCGACTGGCGGTGACCAGCGGCGGCACGATCCCCGACCGGGGCCTGTTCGGGGTGTTCATCGTGGGTGAGGCCGGCGCGCGGGTCGGCGAGCTGGACGAGGAGATGGTCTACGAGTCCCGGGTCGGCGACGTCTTCGCCCTGGGGGCGACGTCCTGGCGCATCGAGGACATCACCCACGACCGGGTGCTGGTCTCCCCCGCCCCTGGCCAGCCCGGCCGGCTGCCGTTCTGGCACGGTGACTCGATCGGACGCCCGGCCGAGCTCGGCGCCACGCTCGGCGCCTTCGTGCGAGCCGTCAGCGCACTGAGCCCGGCGAGGGCCCGCAACCGCGTCGCCGAGGCCGGCCTGGACGAGCGGGCCACCACGAACCTGCTCGCCTACCTGGCCGAGCAGCGGCAGGCCACCGGGTACGTCCCCGACGACCGGACGATCGTCGTGGAGCGCTTCCGCGACGAGCTCGGGGACTGGCGCCTGGTGGTGCACACCCCGTACGGGGCACGGGTGCACGCACCGTGGGCGCTGGCAGTGGCGGCGCGTCTGCGGGAGCGGTACGGGGTGGACGTTCAGGCCGCGCACTCCGACGACGGCATGGTGTTCGGTGTCCCCGACACGCTCGCCGACCCCTGGGCGGATCCGGATGGCTCGTCGGGCGGCCAGGCTGCGGGGCCGCCGAGTGCGCAGCTGGTCCTGCTCGACCCTGAGGAGGTCGAGAACCTGGTGACCGCGGAGGTCGGTGGGTCCGCGCTGTTCGCCGCACGGTTCCGCGAGTGCGCGGCCCGTGCGCTGCTGCTCCCGCGACGCGACCCGGCGCGTCGCACCCCGCTGTGGCAGCAGCGGCAGCGTTCGGCACACCTGCTCACCGTTGCCGCGCAGTACGGGACATTCCCCATCCTCCTGGAGACCATGCGCGAGTGCCTTCAGGACGTGTACGACATGCCGGCGCTGATCGAGCTGACCGCGGCGATCCGCAGCGGTGCGGTGCAGGTGGTGGAGGTCGAGACCGTAGAGCCCTCACCGTTCGCCCGTTCCCTGCTGTTCGGGTACGTGGCGGCGTTCATGTACGAGGGCGACTCGCCGCTGGCCGAGCGGCGGGCACAGGCCCTGACGCTGGATGCCTCGCTGCTGGCCGAGCTCCTCGGTCGCGCCGAGCTGCGTGAGCTGCTCGATCCGCAGGTGCTGGCCCGCACCGAGGCCGAGCTGCAGAGGCTGGCTGCGGACCGTCGGGCCAGGGACGTCGAAGCGGTGGCGGACCTGCTGCGCACTCTGGGGCCTCTGTCGGACAGGGAGATCGCCGAACGCTGCTCCGATCCCGTGCTGGCGAGCACCGCCGTGCAGGCCCTGCAGGCCGCGCGACGGGCGATCAAGGTCCGGATGGCCGGCCAGGAGCGGTGGGCAGCCGTCGAGGACGCCGCACGTCTGCGGGATGCGTTGGGCTGCGCCCTGCCCGTGGGCATACCCGAGGCGTTCCTCGACCCGGTGGCCGACCCGACCAGTGACCTGGTGTCGCGGTATGCCCGCACGCACGGCCCCTTCCCCGCCACCGACGTGGCTTGTCGGCTCGGGCTGGGGGTCGCCGTCGTGCACGACACCCTGCGGCGCCTGGCCGGACGGGGCCGGTTGACTCAGGGCGAGTTCCGTCCCGACGGGGCCGGCACCGAGTGGTGCGACCCGGACGTGCTTCGGCTGCTGCGGCGCCGATCGGTGGCAGCGCTGCGGCAGGAGGCCGAGCCGGTCGAGCCGGTGGTGCTGGCCCGATTCCTCCCGGCATGGCAGCACGTCCCGACCGGGCTGACAGGCCAGTCCGGGGTGCTCCAGGTCGTCGAGCAGCTCGCCGGGTATCCGGTCCCGGTCAGCGCCATGGAGACACTGGTGCTGCCCTCCCGGGTGCGCGGCTATCAGCCGGCGTGGCTGGACGAGCTGAGCGCATCTGGGGAGGTCCTCTGGACCGGGCACGGGCTGCTGCCCGGTGGTGACGGGTGGGTGTCGCTGCACCTGGCCGAGGACGCCCCGCTGACCCTCCCCGTCCGGCAACCGGTCGATGGCCTCGACGACCCAGAGTCGGTCACCGGCGCCCTGGCAGCCTTCCTGAGAGCCGGAGGCGGGCTGTTCTTCCGAGACCTCGTGGCTGCGGTGGGCCATCCCGAGCAGGACGTCTCGGCCGCACTGTGGGCGATGGTGTGGTCCGGTCGCGTCACCAACGACACGCTTGCGCCGTTGCGTGCGCACCTGGGTGGTCGAGCCAGGGCCTCACCTCGGCGATCAGGCCGCCCGAGGAGGTTCGGGTCCGTGCCCCAGCGCTCCCGGTTCGCCCGTCCCGGAGTGTCGGCGGCGGCGAACCGGGAGCGCTGGGGCACGGACCCGAACCTCCTCG
>CAYHHE010000045.1:0-14613 GCA_964356295.1 uncultured Actinomycetes bacterium
GCACTCCCGAACGCTGATCAGCAGGCCATCGCCGAGGCCAATTCATTCGACATCCAGGAAATCGACTGGCGGTTTGTTGCCGCCAACCTCGACGAGTGGATCGAGCGCGTGACCCTGAGGTACCTGACATGATCGACTACATCGACGTCACCGTGAAGTACGACGATTTCGTCGCAATCCCGCCGATGGGCCTCACCATCAATAAGGGTGAGTTCTTCACCTTCCTCGGTCCGTCGGGCTGCGGTAAGTCGACGGCCCTGCGGGCCCTGGCCGGATTCGTCACACCCTCGAGCGGCGACATCAACATCAATGGTCAGCGCGTCAACGACAAACCCCCCGACAAGCGTTCCATCGGCATGGTGTTCCAGAACTACGCGCTGTTCCCGTCCATGACTGTCCGGGACAACATCGCCTACGGCATGCAGGTCAAGAAGACACCAAGAGCGGAGATCGCGACTCGGATCGAGGAGATCTCCGGGCAAGTCGATCTCACCGAAGAGCAGCTGGACAAACAGATCTCGGAGCTCTCAGGCGGCCAACAGCAGCGCGTAGCCATCGCCCGCGCGCTGGTGATGCGCCCCGACATCCTGCTGCTGGACGAGCCACTCTCCAACCTCGACGCCAAGCTCCGCGCCCAACTGCGGGTGCAGCTCAAAGATCTGCAGACCCAGTTCGGCATCACCACGGTCTACGTGACGCACGACCAGGAAGAAGCCCTGGAGATGTCGGACCGCATCGCGGTCATGAACCGAGGGAGCATCGAGCAGGTGGGGACCGGCGAGGAGATCTACAACGCGTCGAGGACCGAGTTCGTCTGCACCTTCATCGGCGATGCCAACAGGCTCACGCGGTCGTCGCTACTGCACCTCAACTCGTTCGGTGCAGCACTCGACCCGGACAAGCCCAGCTACATCCGGGTGGAGAAGGTCGATGTGGAGCCCCCGGATTCGCCGGTTGACGGCGTGCGTTTCGACGCAGAGGTGGTGTCGCGGTCGTTCCACGGACAGTTCACTTCCTACCAGGTGAAGGTCTTGAACGACCTGCTCAGGGTCGTCGAAAGAGCCAGGGGAACGACGGGGTTCGCGGTCGGAGAAAAGGTCGCGGTGGGAATCCGCCCGGAGTACGTCCTGCAATACGGCGAACAGCGATGAAAGGCTCGCCGGTTCGCGACCTGCTCCGATCGCCGATGGCGATCGTGCTCGGGATCATCCTGACGTGGTTCATCGTCACGTTCCTGCTCCTGCCCAACATCAACATGATCAGGGAGGCGTTCTTCCCCGAAGGAGAGCTGTCACTGAGGGCTGTCGACGAACTGAGGTCGTCGGAATCGGCGATGACCGCATTGCGGAACAGCTTCATCTTGGGGGCAGCGCTGTGCATCACGGTGAACGTGCTCGGCGTCTTCATCGTTCTGGTCACCCGGTACTTCAATATCAAAGGGTCGCGGATTCTCTGGCTCGGGTTCGGCACGGCACTGATCTACAGCGGCGTCGTCGCCGTCGCCGGATACGAGTTCGTGTTCGGGTCCAACGGCCTCGCCACGCAGTTCCTGACGACCTTCATCCCCAACCTCAGCCCGGACTGGTTCACCGGTTCGCTCGGCGTGATCGTGGTGCTGACCCTCGGGGGTACCGGGCAGCACATGCTCTTCCTCAGTGCAGCGCTGGCGAAAGTCGACAACCAGACGATCGAAGCCGCCCGCCAGATGGGCGCGTCGAACACCAAGATCCTCACCTCGGTGGTACTGCCCACCATCAAGCCGATGATCTTCGCGGTCACCATCCTGACGTTCCTGTCCGGACTGAGCGCCTTCGCAGCACCGCAGGTGTTGGGTGGGCGGGAGTTCCAGACTGTGGCGCCGCTCATCCTGACGTTCTCCGGGATCCCGCGGTCACAGGACCTGGCGATCATGCTGGCCTTGATTCTCGGCGCGTCGACATTGGTGTTGCTCGCCGTGCTCAACTGGATCCAGAAGGGCGGCACATACGTCTCGGTGTCCAAGGTGCCGTCGACGATGGTCCGACAGAACGTCGACAGCAGAGCCGGCAATGTCGCCCTTCATGCCGCCGCCTACGCCTTGTTCCTTCTCTACGTGCTGCCGCCGGTCCTGATCGTGGTGTACTCGTTCACCGATGCACGCACCATCCGGTCCGGGGACATCACCTGGGACAGTTTCACTCTGGACAACTACATCGCGGTGCTCACCGATGGCAGCGCGCTGAGGCCGCTGTTCGTGTCGGTGGGTTACGCGACGCTCGCGTCGTTGCTCGTCCTGGTGCTCATCCTCCCCACGGCGCGATTGATCAGCCGTTTCACCAACTGGGTGACCTCCGCGTTCGACTACCTGCTGCACATCCCGTGGGTGGTACCAGCCGCGATGATGGCGCTCGGCTTCATCATCACGTTCTCCTTCCCGCAGCCCCTGGTGCTCGGCCAGGTGCTCACCGGGACGCTCGTACTCTTGCTGATCGCCTACGTCGCACAGCGGATCCCGTTCACTCTCCGGTTGCTGCGGGCAACGTTCACGGGCATCCCCCACTCCATGGAAGAGGCCTCGTCCATGTTGGGAGCCAGCGACTTCTACACATTCCGCAAGGTGCTGCTGCCCATGGCGCTACCGACGGCAGCCGCAGTCAGCGCGTTGACGTTCAACAGCCTGCTCACCGAGTTCGACACCGCCGTCTTCCTCGCGAACCCCTTCTTCCAGCCACTGGGTGTCGTGATTCAGAACGCCACCCGCAACGAGGGCACCGGGGACGCCACGGCGACCACCTTCGTCTACACCGTGCTGGTGATGATCGTCTCGACGCTGGTGCTGTGGTTCGTGTACGGCCGCGGCTCCAGGGGTGACAGCAAGAAGCGTCCGCGGCGCCGTCCAGCCACCCCCCGTCCCGGTCCCGCCATCCCACCGACGGCTGCCCCCATGGATGCCGACACTCCAGGCGTGGCTGTCAGCGTCTAGCTCCCGGAACTGTCCGACGCTCCCTTGTCAAGCGGCGACTGGAAGAGCCGACGCGCGGGCTGGTCTTGTCGTCCATCGCTCCAGCCGTTGGTGCCGGACGAGGTCGGTCCGCACGCCGGCGAGCCAGTCCTGCGCCGCAGTCCTCGCATCGAAGGTCGTTGGCGCCGCTCGGCGCAGTCCGTCCGGGCCTGTGGACCGCGCTCGAAACCGACCCGACGGCAGGCGGGTGACACTGCCGAAACTGCTGTGGTGGCGCTTCCGCGGTTGCCAATCGCGGCCTCCTGAGGGGTGTGTCGGGGGCGGTTCGTTACCGCCCGTTGGTCACATTCGGTCACGAGGGTCCGACACCACCCTGTCGTCACCGCCCCCCCCATGACTTCGGGAAGCGGCTCTGACCCGCACCAATGCTGGAGCCGGCGAGGGGACTCGAACCCCTAACCACCTGTTTACAAGACAGGTGCGCTGCCGTTTGCGCCACGCCGGCGTGACGTGACGAGTCTACGAACCACGTCAGCGTGGACCGACGAGCTCCGTCTCCACCTCGTCCACCGTCAGCGCGTCGCAGAACCCGAGCTCGTGAGCCACCTCCGCGGCCTGCAGCGCGTCGCGGACGAAGTGGAACTCGACGCCGTTCGCCTGCGCCTCCAGGGCGCGGGCGGCGAGCTGTTCCGCTCGCGGGGCCATGTGCTCACCGACGTCGACGATGAGGATAGCGGCCACCTGCTGCGGATGGCTGCCGGCGAACTCGAGGTACACCTCGGCGTCGCCCTGCCCGGAGTCGCCGACGAGGACGAACCGCGTGTGGGGGTAGCCGTTGAGCAGGCGCCCGATGGCGTTGCGCTTGTGCTCCGCGCCCGACCTGACGATGTACCGGTCGGTCGGGCCCCAGTCGGTGAGGAACAGCGGACCTCGCGGGAACCCGCGTCCCTGCAGAAACTTCGTCAGCAAGGGATACATCGCCCACGAGCCGGTCGAGACGTAGAAGAAGGACGGCAGCGCAGCCACCGGTGCATCGTCAGCGCGTTCTGGACCCCGGTTGAGTCCCCGGTACAGCGACGCCATCCCGGGGATCGCTTCGCGACTGTTCGCGTCCCCCACCATCGTCCTGAGCACCGCGGTGATCCCCTCGGTCACCCTGCTGCGCAGCACGGTGTCGTCGATGTCGCTGATGACCGCGAACGGCGCCTCGGGGTCGGGCACCACGACTCGTCCGCGTCCGGTGACCACCTCGCCGTCAACGTCCTCCGGCACGAGGGTGGCGTGCACCCGATGCCACCCCGGCGGCAGTCCGGGCACGGTCAGCGTGGTCGCGGCGTACCCGCGTCGCTCGGTGGTCACTTCCACCTCGACGTCCTCGACACGGACGCAGACCTGCACCTGCGGCAAGCCAAGCGCGGCGTAGCGGCGGAGGTTCTGCTCGGCGACGTCGTGGAAGGGCAGGCCGTGACCGGCCTCGGGGATCGCCGGCTGCTCGAGCACCTGCAGGTGGACCCGAACCTCGTCGCCGACCACGTAGCCGCGATGGACCACCAGGTGCATCCCGCGGAACGTCCCGGCGCCGAACTTGCGGTCCCGGCGGTAACGGGACAGCCGGCGGTCGAGATCCGAGACCAGCGCGGCGGCCTCGGCGCTGCGGACGAGACGGCCCAACGTCTGGCGCGGGTGCCGAAACGCGCCAAGGGCCTCGTCGATCACGCCCTCAGCCTGTCAGGACGACGACGTGTCCGCAGCCGGACGGCTCGCCGCTGCCCATCGCCGGTCGAGGGTCAGGAGGTGGCGGCGTGGATGTACTGGGCCAGCGAGTCCCGCTCACTCTCCAGATCCGACATCCGGGCCTTGACCAGGTCACCTATGCTGACGAGTCCAGCCAGCTTGCCGTCCACGAGCACAGGGATGTGCCGCACCCGCTGCTCGGTCATGAGGGCGAAGAGCTGATCCACGTTGTCCTCGAGCTTGACGACGACGACGTCGCGCGTCATGAGCCCAGCGACCTCCTCGGTCAGGATCACCGAGCCCCGAGCCGCGAGTGCCCGAACGACGTCTCGCTCGGACACGATGCCGTCGACTCTCTCGCCGTCGGCGGAGACGACCGCCGCGCCGATCCCGAACTCCGCGAGGAGGTCGAGCAGGTCCCGGACGATCGTGTCCGGCGGAACCGTCACCACTTCGCGACCCTTGACCCGCAACACGTCCGAGATGTGCATCCATCACCCCTGTGGTCACCGAGGCTCCTGCCTCGTCGCGAGGCGCTTGCCGTAGAGCACCAACCGTAGAACACAACCTGACCAGCGCGGAAGGGCTTCACGAGCGACTCGGGGTCTTGCTCGGTTAACTCTGCGGTAACGATCTCGTAGCAATTCCGGCGATCGCCCGGCGAGGCGCACCGTGCGTCGCTACGGTTCGCCTCGCCAGGCAACCAGGCCCGGTCCGCCATTGGCGGGAGTCAACACACAGGGAGCATCCATGAGTTTGCGATGGCGCAGCCTGGCCCTCGTGGCAACCGTTGGCCTGGTGGCCGCGGCCTGCGGCGGTGACGACGGCGGAGACGAGGCAGCAACGAGCCCGGAGGCAGGCGGCGGCGAAGCCGCTGCCGAGGGCGCCCTCGTGGTCTGGGCCGACGACACCCGGACCCCAGTGATCGAGGAGATCAGCCAGGACTTCACCGCCGAGTCCGGTGTCGAGGTGCAGGTCGTCGAGAAGGCCCGCGACTCGATCCGGCAGGACTTCGAGAGGCAGGCCCCGGCCGGGCAGGGTCCGGACATCGTCGTCGGGGCGCACGACTGGATCGGCAGCTACGTGAATCAGGGCATCATCACCCCGATCGAGCTCGGGGACGTCGCCGGCGGTCTCGCTGACGTGGCCGTGCAAGCCGTCTCCGTCGAGGGACAGACCTACGCGATGCCCTACGCGATCGAGAATGTCGCACTGATCCGCAACACCGACCTCGCGCCGGACCAGCCGGCCTCGTGGGACGAGATGATCGCGAAGGGGCAGGAGCTGGTGGCCGCCGGTCAGGCCGACCTTCCGTTCGGCGTGCAGATGAACGGTGAGGCGGGCGACCCGTACCACTTCTACTCGCTGCTCACCTCGTTCGGCGCTGCGATCTTCGGCAAGACACCCGAGGGCGACTGGGACCCAGCCAACGTCCAGCTCGACAACGAGGGCGGCCTGCAGTACGCGCCGTTCCTGCAGACGGCTGCCCAGCAGGGGATCTTCTCGATCTCCAACACCGGCGACATCCTCAAGGAGATGTTCGAAGCCGGCAGGCTCCCGTTCTGGATCACTGGTCCGTGGTGGGCTCCGGAGGCCGTCGACGCGGGCATCAACATCTCCGTCGAGCCGCTCCCCGGGCCTGGCGGTCAGACCCCGTCACCGTTCGTCGGTGTCCAGGGGATCATGATCTCGAACTTCTCGGAGAACAAGCTGGCCGCGAGCGAGTTCGTCGTGAACTTCCTCGGCAGCGAGGACACCGCCCGCGCACTCTTCGAGGCAGACCCACGACCGCCGGCCAACAAGACCGTGTTCACCGAGGTATCCGATGACCCGCTGATCCAGGGCTTCGGTGCAGCCGGCGCGAACGGTAGCCCGCAGCCGAGCTTCGCCTCGATGTCGACGATCTACGAAGAGTGGGGCCGGGCCGAGGCGGCGATCATCGAGAACCGCGGAGACCCAGCCACGCTGTGGACCACCATGGCCGACAAGGTTCGCGAGGCCGCAGCAACGGAGCAGTAGCCGGTCGGGGTGGGGACCCGTCGCGTAGCGCGGTGGGTCCCCAACCCCGAAATGGCTGGGGCAGCGAGGGAGGGCTACGAGGACTGATGAGCGGAACCCAGACCGTCTCCGACCAGGCACCGCGTCCCGTCGAACAACCACGAAGGCCCAGGGGGCAGATGTGGTTCGGCGGGTCGAGCGGAACGGCGCTGGTCGCCAAGATCATCGGGCTGGCGATCGTCGACGCGCTGGCCGTCTACGGCATCATCGTTCTCCTCAACGAGCAGGCCTGGGGCTACCTCGCGGCCCTCGTCGCACTCACGGCCCTCATCAACTGGGCCTACATCTCACCTCGTGCCATCCCCGCGAAGTACCTGGTGCCCGGGCTCATCTTCCTGCTGGTCTACCAGGTCTTCATCATCGTCTACACCCTGGTCCTGTCGTTCACGAACTTCAGCGACGTCAACCAAGGCACCCAAGCGGGTGCGGCCGAGACGATCCTCGCCCGCGAGGAGCGGCGCGTCCCAGACTCACCCAGCTATCCCCTCCAGGTGATCCAGGACACCGGGATCGGCGGCCAAGGGCTCGGCTTCATCATCACCGACCCGGACACGGGCGAGGAGTCTGTTGGGTTCGCCGATCAACCGCTGCAGCCCTTGGGTGACGCGCAGTTCACGCCCCTGACCTTCGCGGAGATCGTCCAGATCCAGAACGAGGTATTCAACCTCCGCGTGCCCATCAGCGATGACCCCTCGTCCGGCAGCATCCGAACGCAGGACGGGTCAACCGGCTTCGAGTTCGTTCCGACGCTGCGCTACGACGAGGACGAGGGAACGCTCGTCGACGTCGAGAGCGGCGAAACCTTCGTCGCTGACCAGGACATCGGGCGCTTCGTCAGTACCGAGACTGGTCGGTCGCTCACGCCAGGCTGGCAGGTCTTCGTCGGGTTCGAGAACTACACGCGGATTTTCACCGACGATCGGATCCGCGGCCCGTTCATCGAGATCTTCATCTGGAACATCGTCTTCGCCGTCGCCAGCGTGGCGTTGCCGTTCGCGCTCGGCCTCGCCGGCGCCCTGGTCCTTCAGCACAAGACGATGCGGGGCTTGCGCGCCTACCGGTCGATCCTCATCCTGCCGTACGCGGTTCCGGCCTTCCTGACCACGCTCATCTGGCAGGGGCTTCTGAACCGGGACTTCGGCTTCATCAACCAGGTGCTCCTCAACGGGGCGACGATCAACTGGCTCGGCGATCCCTGGCTAGCGCGCCTGTCTGTGATCTTCATCCAGCTGTGGCTCGGCTTCCCCTACTTCCTCATCGTCAGCACTGGCGCGCTGACGTCCATCCCCGATGACGTGCTTGAAGCGGCGAAGATGGACGGCGCGACGGCCTCGCAGACGTTCTGGCAGGTGAAGTGGCCGCTGCTCCTCGTCGCAGTGGCCCCGCTGATGATCGCGTCGTTCGCCTTCAACTTCAACAACTTCAACGTCATCAACTTCTCGACGAACGGTGGTCCCACCAACACCGAGGCCGCCATCTCTTACGGAGCCACAGACATCCTCATCACGTTCGTGAACAAGCTTGCCTTCGCTGGAGCGACCCGCGAGTTCGGCTTTGCCTCAGCGATCGCCATCGTCATCTTCGTCTTCGTCGCGCTGATCTCGTACGTCCAGTTCAAGCAGACCCAATCGTTTGAGGAGATCGACTGATGCGCTGGTTCCGCGACACCGGCTGGCGCCACCTGGTAGCCCTTGCCCTCGTTGTCTTCGCGCTCTTCCCGGTCGTCTACATCCTCTCGGCGGCCCTCAACCCGTCGGGGACCCTGGTCGGCTCCAACGACCTCTTCCAGACCGTCGACACGGTCAACTTCAGACTGCTGTTCGACACCACCAACTACGCACGCTGGTGGATCAACTCGTTGGTCGTCGGGGGGGTCACCGCCGTCACCACGGCGTTCCTGTGCGCGTTGGCCGCCTACGCCTTCAGCCGGTTCCGCTTCCAGGGCCGCCGCGCCGGGCTGTTCGGACTTCTGCTCATCCAGATGTTCCCCCAGTTGCTGGGGTTCATCGCGATCTTCGCCCTGATGCTGTCGTTCCAGGAGTACTTCCCGGCGATCGGTCTCGGGACGCTGCTCGGCCTCATCCTCATCTACCTCGGTGGCGCCCTCGGCGTGAACACCTGGCTCATGAAGGGCTTCTTCGACACCGTCCCCCGCGACATCGACGAGTCGGCCAAGGTGGACGGCGCGGGGCACGCCCGGACGTTCTTCACCTTGATCCTGCCGCTGGTCGTCCCGATCATCGCCGTGGTCGGGATGCTCTCGTACGTGGCAACAGCGAACGAGTACCTGATTGCCCGCACCGTCCTGGGAACCGATCCGAACGTGCAGACGCTGCCGGTCGGGCTCTTCGAGTTCATCAACCGCGGATTCGAGGCTCAGTGGGGCGTGTTCTCCGCTGGCGCCATCCTGGGAGCGATCCCGCCAACGATCATCTTCTTCTTCGCCCAGCGCTACATCGCCAGCGGCCTGCTGGCCGGATCGGTCAAGGGCTGACCCGGCGCGCCGGGGAAGGCGTTCCATTCACCTTCCGTTTACGGCAGACTGGCCACGTCCCTCCCACTCGGATCGTCCGGCACGTACCTGCCGGTGGAAGGAAAGGTGCCTCATGGCAACGGTCACGTTCGACCAAGCGAGCCGTCTGTACCCGGGGTCTGACACGCCCGCGGTCAACGAACTCAACCTCGAGATCGGGGACGGCGAGTTCCTCGTCGTCGTCGGCCCGTCCGGCTGCGGCAAGTCCACCGCCCTGCGGATGCTCGCCGGCCTCGAGGAGGTGACCAGCGGACGCATCCTGATCGGTGACAGAGACGTCACGCACATGGCCCCGAAGGACCGCGACATCGCGATGGTCTTCCAGAACTACGCGCTCTACCCGCACATGACCGTCGCGGAGAACATGGGCTTCGCGCTGAAGATCAAGGGCACCCCGAAGGACGAGATCGCCAAGCGCGTCCAGGAGGCCGCCAAGATCCTCGACCTCGAGCAGTACCTCGAGCGCAAGCCCAAGGCCCTCTCCGGTGGGCAGCGCCAGCGGGTGGCCATGGGCCGCGCCATCGTCCGGCAGCCTCAGGTGTTCCTCATGGACGAGCCGCTGTCGAACCTCGACGCCAAGCTGCGGGTGTCCACCCGCACGCAGATCGCCTCGCTGCAGCGCCGGCTCGACATCACCACGCTGTACGTGACCCACGACCAGATCGAGGCCATGACCATGGGCGACCGGGTGGCCGTGCTCAAGGACGGGCTGCTCCAGCAGGTCGACAGCCCGCTGAACCTCTACGACTCCCCCGGCAACGTCTTCGTCGCCGGGTTCATCGGCTCTCCCGCCATGAACATCGGTCTGTTCTCGATCGAGGGTGACCACGCCATGGCGCCCTTCGGCAAGATGGCCCTGCCTGCCCCTGTGCTCAACACCGCCCGCCCAGACGGCAAGATCACCATCGGCTTCCGCCCGGAGGGCATGGAGCTGTCCAGCGAGGGCACCCCGAACGCCTTCCCGGTGGACGTCGACATCGTCGAGGAGCTGGGCTCGGACGCCTTCGTCTACGCCGAGCCCACGATCGGAGGGGAGAGCGTCCTGCAGACCGAGAGCATCATCGCGCGCATCGACCCGCACGACGCGCCGCGCAAGGGCGACAAGGTCTGGCTGAAGCCGAAGGAGGACGCAATGCACTTCTTCTCGGCCTCGACCGGTCAGCGGATCACCGAGTCCGGCGAGCTCGTCGCCCCGACACGCTGACAGCACGACGTCCTGCACCGACGGCGCCGGTTCCACGCGGGACCGACGCCGTCGGTGCATCCTGACCCCCAGGCACCCCCGTCCGCCCCCCGTCCAGCACCCCCGTCCGTCCAGCACCCCCGTCCGGCACCCCCGTCCGGCACCCCCGTCCGGCACCACGGAGAGGCACCCCCCCAGGCACCACGGAGAGGCACCACGGAGGAGACCGTGCAGCTCAACGTCCTCGCCGGGGCGAACGAGCAGGCCGCCCTGCTCGACCTCCCCTGGGACATGCCGCTGGAGGAGTGGCCGTCCTGGTACCTCGTCGCCCTGCCCCGCGGGATCTCGCGGCACGTCGTTCGCTTCGTCCGGCTCGACCGACAGGTGTACGCGGTGAAGGAGGTCGTGGAGCCCTACGCCACACGTGAGTACCGGCTGCTGCGTGACCTGCAGCGCATCGGAGTCCCCGCGGTGGAGCCGGTCGGTGTCGTCAGCGGACGGACCGCCCCGGACGGCGAGCCGCTGGACGCGATGCTGGTCACCCGTCACCTCACGTGGTCGCTGCCCTACCGGGCGGTGTTCTCCGGGCACCTGCGCCCGGACACCGTCGAGAGGCTGCTGGACGCCCTCGTCGCGCTGATCGCGCGGCTGCACCTGTCGGGGTTCGCGTGGAACGACTGCTCGCTGTCCAACACCCTGTTCCGCCGCGACGCCGGCGCCTTCGCCGCGTACCTCGTCGACGCCGAGACCGGCGAGCTTCATGCCGGGCTCAGCGACGGGCAGCGCGCGCACGACATGGAGACCGCCCACGTCAACATTGCCGGCGAGCTCATGGACCTGCAGGCAGGCGGCTTCCTGGACGAGTACCTCGACCCCATCGACCTCGCAGCACAGGTGCCCCAGCGCTACGCAGACCTGTGGGCCGAGCTGACCGGCGTGGAGGAGTTCGACATCGGCGAGCGGTGGCGCATCGCTCGGCGTATCGAGCGGCTCAACGCCCTGGGCTTCGACGTGGACGAGCTCAACATCATCACCGACATCGGCGGGCGAACCGTCCGGCTCCAGCCCAAGGTCGTGGACGCCGGACACCACACCCGTCGGCTGCTGCGGCTGACCGGGATCGACGCCGAGGAGAACCAGGCGCGGCGGCTGCTCAACGACCTCGACGCGTACAGGGCCGCCACCGACCAGCAGGCCGAGGACGAGTCGGTGGTCGCGCACGAGTGGATGCACGAGGTCTACCAGCCCGTCGTCGAGGGGGTCCCGCGGGAGCTGCGCGGCAAGCTCGAGCCGGCCGAGGTGTTCCACGAGGTGCTCGAGCACCGCTGGTATTCCTCCCAGGAGCGCGGCCAGCAGGTCCCCCTCGAGGAGGCCCTGCGCAGCTACCTCAGCGACGTGCTGGCACACAAGCCGGACGAGGCGACGGTGCTCGGCAGCGCGGTGCGTCCAGGAGAACCCATAACCGCCGACGATCTCGAGGCGACCCAGCCGTTCCGCATCCCCTGGGACGAGCTCGACCCCCGCTAGCCACTAGCCGGCCCGCACCCCTACCCCCACTGATCACGTTTGGCAGGTTTGCGTGGGCTTTGCATGGTGTCGGCACCGTGCAAACCCGACGTTCGCCGTGCAAAGCGGGGCGGGAGCCGGGGCCCCGGCAGAGGCCCCTACGTCACGATCGTCCGGGACGGGGCGCCGCGCGGGCCTGAGCCACCGCGTAGAGCGCGATCCCTGCCGCCACGGACGCGTTGAGCGACTCGACCCCGCTCGCGATCGGGATGCTCGCCACGGCATCGCACTGCTCCCGGACGACGCGAGACAGCCCGCGCCCCTCCGACCCGGCGACGAGCACCAACGGCTCGGTCGCCAGGTCCAGGGCCGACACGTCCACCTCGCCGTCTCCGGCCAGGCCGACGACGAACAGCCCCGCCGACCGGTAGGACGCCAGCGCCCGCGCCAGGTTGGTCGCCCTGGCGACCCTGACCCGCGCGGCAGCCCCGGCCGAGGTCTTCCACGCCGCCGCGGTCATGCCTGCCGACCGACGTTCCGGGACGAGCACCCCATCAGCCCCGAACGCCGCCGCGCTCCGGACGACTGCGCCGAGGTTGCGCGGGTCGGTCACCCCGTCCAGCGCGACGATCAGTGTCGGCACGTCACTGCGACCGGACGCGGCCAGCAGCTCGTCCGGGTGGGCGTACGCGTACGGAGGCACCTGCAGCGCCAACCCCTGGTGTGGCGCGTCGCCAGTCAGCCGGTCGAGCTCGCGCCGCGGCCCCTCGAGCACGGGCAGCCCGCGCTCGGTGGCGATCTTCAACGCCTCCTTGACCCGGTCGTCGGAGTCGATGCGCTCCGCGATCAGCAGCGCGGACGCCGGGACGCCGGCCCGCAGCGCCTCCACCACGGGGTTGCGGCCGGCCACCACCTCGGTGGTCGGCTTGGGCTTGGCGCCCCCGCGTCGTCCGCCGCCCGAACGCTTGGCTGCCGACGCCCGTCGCTGGGCGGGGTGTCCCGGGCGGTCCTCCGCACGCGGGGTCGGGCCCTTCCCCTCCAGCGACTGCCGGCCCTTGCCGCCCGACCCGGTGGTCGCCCCCTTCTTGGTCCCCGGCTTGCGGCGCGAGCCGGGGCGCTGCGAGTTGCCCGCCATCAGCGCGCCGGCTCGACGGTCCAGCGGGGCCCCGCGGGGGTGTCCTCGACCGCGACCCCGGCAGCGGCCAGCCGGTCGCGGATCGCATCGGCCGCAGCGAAGTCCCGAGCCTCCCGGGCAGCCGCCCGCTGCTCCAGCAGGGTCCCCACCAGACTCTCCACCACGCGGCGCAGCGCGTCCCCCTCGCCGCCGGCCCGCGAGGCCCACGGCTGCGCGAACGGGTCCAACCCGAGGACGTCCAGCATGGCCCGCAGGCTCGCGACGCTGCCCCGCAAGCCCGCCGAGTCCCCCGCGGCCAGCAGGGTGTTGCCCTCGCGCAAGACGTCGTGGACGGCTGCCACCGCCGCGGGCACGCCGAGGTCGTCGTCCATCGCAGCGGCGAACTCCGCGCAGACCACCCCCGGCTCGACCGGCCCGATGAGCTCGACGGCCCGCTCGAGGAATCCCTCGATCCGCCGGAACGCCGCTCCGGCCTCGAGCATCGACTCCTCGCTGAACTCGATGTTGCTGCGGTAGTGCGGGGCCACCAGGTAGTAGCGCAGCTCGATCGGCCGGACGCGCCGCACGACCTCGGACACCAGCAGCGAGTTGCCCAGCGACTTGCTCATCTTCTCCCCCGAGGTCGTCACCCAGGCGTTGTGCATCCAGTACCGGGCGAAGCCCCGTCCGGCTGCCGCCGACTGGGCGAGCTCGTTCTCGTGGTGCGGGAAGCGCAGGTCCAGCCCGCCGCCGTGGATGTCGAAGGTATCCCCGAGGTACTTGCCGGCCATCGCCGAGCACTCCAGGTGCCATCCCGGACGGCCGACCCCCCATGGGGTCGGCCACGCCGCCGACTCCGGCTCGTCGGGCTTGTGCCCCTTCCACAGCGCGAAGTCCCGGGGGTCGCGCTTGCCGCGGGGGTCAGTATCCCCGGCGGGCTCCATCTCGGACAGGCGCTGACCGGACAGCTCCCCGTAGCGAGGCCACGACCGCACGTCGAAGTAGACGTCCCCCGACCCGTCGGCCGACGGGTAGGCATGCCCGCGCGCGACGAGCTCCTGCATGAGCGCCACCATCTCGGTGACGTGCCCGGTGGCGCGCGGCTCGTGGGTCGGCGCGCGGCAGCCCAGCACCTCGTAGGCGTCGGCGAAGGCCCGCTCGTAGCGGGTGGCCCACGCCCACCACGGCATGCCCGCCTCGGCGGAGCGGGCCAGGATCTTGTCGTCGATGTCGGTCACGTTCCTGATGAACGTCACCTCGTACCCACTGCGCTCCAGCCACCGCTGCAGCACGTCGAACACCAGTCCCGAGCGGATGTGGCCGATGTGCGGTGCAGCCTGGACGGTGGCACCGCACAGGTAGACCCCGACCTGACTCTCATGCAGCGGGACGAGGTCACGCACCTCCCGGGACGGGGAGTCGTAGAGCCGCAGTGCCACGCCCGCAAGCCTACGGTCGCACCCATCCGGCGGCGCCCGAGCACTCTCCTTCAGCGCGGGACGACGATCGCGGTGGCGATCGCGGCGAGCCCCTCCCCCCGTCCG
>CAYHHE010000045.1:14713-22580 GCA_964356295.1 uncultured Actinomycetes bacterium
TCAGCGCGGGACGACGATCGCGGTGGCGATCGCGGCGAGCCCCTCCCCCCGTCCGGTCAGCCCGAGCCCGTCGGTCGTGGTGCCGGCCACCGACACCGCGGCGCCGACCGCCTGGCTCATCACCGCCTGCGCCTCACCGCGGCGGGTGCCGATCCGCGGCCAGTTCCCGACCACCGCGACGGCGACGTTGCCGATCTCGAACCCCGCGTCGCGCACGACACGGGACACCTCGGCGAGCAGGCGAAGCCCGCTGGCGCCGGCCCACTCTGGACGGTCTGTCCCGACCACGGCACCCAGGTCACCGAGCCCGGCCGCCGACAGCAGCGCGTCGCAGGCGGCGTGCGCGGCGACGTCCCCGTCGGAGTGCCCCACACAGCCGGCCGGCTCGTCCTGCCACAGCAGCCCGGCCACCCAGCACGCGCGTCCCGGCTCCAGCGGGTGGACGTCGACCCCGACGCCGACCCGCGGCTGACTCCACCCCCCGTCGGACCCGGCCGTCACGCCGAGCCCCCGTGGCGGGCCGCCTCGCGCTGGGACAGCACCGCGTCGGCCAGCAGCAGGTCTATCGGGCGGGTCACCTTGAACGCCAGATCCTCGCCCGGGACGACGACGACCGGGTATCCGGCCCGCTCGACCAGCCCGGCGTCGTCGGTGGCATCCAGGGCCCCGTCGGCCTCGGCTGCGGCGTAGGCGGCCTCCAGGACGTGGCGTCGAAAGCCCTGCGGGGTCTGCACCGCGCGCAGCCTCGCCCGGTCCACCGTCCCCGACACGCGTTCCGGCGTCGCAGCGGAGGCCGCCCCGGGCCCGTCGTCCGTCCCGTCCGAGCCGGCCACGCTCTTGATCGTGTCCGACAAAGGGACGCCCGGGACCACCCCCACGTGGCCCGAGCGCACCGCGGCGTCCACCGCCTCGACCAGCGCAACAGGGGTGAGCGGACGCGCGGCGTCGTGCACGAGCACCACGTCCACGTCCTCGGCAAGAGTCTTGAGCGCACGCACGACCGACTCGGATCGGCTCGATCCCCCGGCGACGACGGACACGCTCGCCCCCTCGACGTCGGCCAGCAGGCCACGCACATGGGCGATGTCGTCCGGCGGTGCGGCCACCACGATGGACGTGACCGGCTCCGCCGCCGCCAATGCCCGAACGGCATGCACGACCAGCGGCTCACCGTGCAGATGCCGAAGAGCCTTGGGCCCGCCGGCCCCGAGTCGCTCACCCCGGCCGGCCGCCGGGACGATGGCGGCGGTGCTCAGCTGGCGAGGACCTCGTCGAGCACGGCCTCGGCCTTGTCCTCGTTGGTCTTCTCCGCCAGCGCCAGTTCGGAGATCAGCACCTGCCGCGCCTTGGCCAGCATGCGCTTCTCGCCCGCCGACAGCCCGCGCCCGCCCTCGCGGCGGGTCAGGTCACGCACGACCTCGGCGACCTTGATCACGTCCCCGGACGCGAGCTTCTCCAGGTTCGCCTTGTACCGGCGCGACCAGTTGGTCGGCTCCTCGACGTAGGGCTCGCGAAGCACCGCGAACACCTTGTCCAGGCCCTCCCGGTTGACCACGTCGCGGACACCGACGAGATCGACGTTGTCGGCGGGTACCCGGACAGTTAGGTCGCCCTGGGCGACCTTGAGGACGAGATACGTGCGCTCGACTCCCTTGATGGCCCGAGACTCGATTGCCTCGATGAGCGCAGCCCCATGGTGGGGGTAGACGACGGTCTCTCCAACACTGAAAGCCATATGGTGCTGACCCCTTTCGGTGGCATAAGGCTACCACGTTCGGATGACGCGGTCTGCCCCTCCACCGAACATCTCTGCAGGTCAGGGCCTTGACAAATGGCACCCGGCGTGGCACAGGCGAGTCAACAGGCCGCCATCCGCACGCCGCCCGCGGCTGGCGTGCGGCGTCTCACGCCCGATCCGACCGACGTGCGGTCTTCACAGCGAGGGCCTCGGGCAGTCATGCTTGTGCGGTGGCAGAGGAGCTTGAGCGGGGACCGGGCCCCGGGGCTCTGCCCGACCCGGAGCGGGTTGAGATCCCCGACGACGCCTCCGCACTCGACGTCGACCTGTGGGCATGGCGCTCCGAGCAGATGCTGCTCGGTCGGCCTACCCCATGGCAGACCAGGCGTCGGTCGGCGGGCTGGCGTGGCGCCAGTCGTGTCGGGCCGATGCTGCTCGGCGGCCTACTTCTCCTCGCCTTCCTGTTCAGCCTGGCTAGCACGATCCGCCCAGCCACCGTCGAGCAGACTCCGCCGAGCCAGTTGGCGACGGCCGTCCAGCAGGACGGGTCTGTCGGTGGGTTGCTGCCGCGAGGCAGCGTCGACCAGGACGGCGCCACCCGGTCATTGCGGGAGGTGCGTCCGGCCGCCCTGCTTCTGCTGCCTGCGGAGGGCGCGGATCAGGCGATGCTCGACGCGGTCCGCCTGCAGACCGCCTCCTACGGCATCCCCCTGATGCTTGTTGGGCCGCCCACCCGCGAAGCTCTGCTCGAGGAGACGGCGCAGGACATCGGGGCCGGGACAGTCTCGGTGCTGATCGACAAGGCGTCGGCCATCGCGGAGTCGTTGGACCTGCCTGCGGTGTCCGGGGCGACGTTGATCGTGGTCGGCACAGATGGGCGCATCCATTCGGTCGTTGAGAACCCGAGTTCCGGGATCCGGCTCGAGTCCGTGCTGTCCCGCTCGAAGGCCGGAGCAGATCCCACTGCCGACTGAGCCGTCAGCCCTCATCCCGGTCACCGCTGTCGCTGTCACGAGGGCCGCTCATCCTGGCCCTGCGCTGCTGGTCACCGCTCTGACTGCGGGGTTGGCGCTCGCGTTGGGGCGAGGTGTCGACTCCCTCGTGGTGGGTGCCGCGGCACTGGCCGGTCAGCTGTCGGTGGGTTGGAGCAACGACGCCCGCGATGCCGAGCCAGACGCCCGCGCCGGCCGCACCGACAAGCCAGTCGCCGCCGAGGCGGTTTCGCCCCGCCTGCTGTGGATCCTCGCACTGGTGGGGCTCGTGGCGGCCGTTCCGCTGTCATGGTTGGCCGGAGGTGCCGACGCCTTGCTGGTGCACATGGTAGCAATCGGCGCGGCCTGGGCCTACAACCTGGAGCTCAAGTCGACAGTGCTGTCGTGGCTGCCCTACGCGGTGGCGTTTGCTCTGCTACCGGCGTTCGTCTGGCTGGGACTGCCGACCTCACCCTGGCCCCCGTGGTGGGTGATGCTCACCTCGGCCCTGCTGGGCACGGCCGCCCACCTGACCAACGCGCTGCCCGACCTGGATGCGGACGCGAGGACCGGCCGTACCGGGATCGTGACCCGGCTGCACCCTCGAACCACGCGACTGCTGACAGCCGGGCTGGTCCTCACGGGTGTCGCGGTGGCCGCGTTCGGTGCGCCGGGTCCAGTCAGTCCCGGTCGCTGGGTGTCCCTGGTCGCGGCGCTGACCCTGACCAGCCAGGCCGTCCGAGCCCCGCGCGGGGTGGGCGACCGTCGTCCCATGGTCGCGGTCGGTGCTGTGGCGGCCATTGGCGTCCTGCTGGTCGCGACCGCCTTCGAGGAGGGCGAGGTCCCGGCGTGACCACGCCCTGCTGCGCGGCTTGCGCGCGCCAAGCTGCCGCAGGAGCGACGTCCGGCGGTCGTGGGCGCGGGCCCGAGGCCGGCCCGGGACCCCGACCACTACCATGACCCCGTGAGCATCCTGCGTTGGGCGCGCCCTGGGAAACCGGTCACGACGATCGTTGCGGCGGCCGCCGCACTCGCCCTTGCCGGGTGCGGCACGAATGTCAACGCCCAGACGCAGGAGTGGTACGACCCCACCGACGCGGCGAACACCGTCGCCGAGGACAGCCTGGACGGGATGGCCGTGCGCGGACTCGTGGTGCTCTCCGACAGCGGCGATGCCGTCGTGCTCGGCACGTTCGTCAACACCGGGACCGACACCGACGACGTGACGGAGATCTTGGTCCAGGGAGAGCAGGCCGACATCGACGGCGACATCGAGGTGGATCCTGGGCAGGCAGTGCGCCTGGGTCCGACCGGCGAGGCAGAAGCCCAGGTGGCCGGTCTCGACCTCGAACCCGGTGGGCTCGTCACGGTGGAGATCAGCTTCGGGGCCGCCGCACGGCAGGAACTCACTACCGTCGTGCAGGCAGCCGAGGACGAGTTCTCCGACTCCGGTTCGTAGCGGAGCCGCGCATCGGCCGAAAGTCGGACCCGCCCACCTCACTCCTCCCGTAGGGTGGAGTTTCGGGCCAGGAGGGCAGCGGTTGGCTCATGAGTCGCTCCGACGCCTCATGAGCCAGGCCTCCCTCCCGCGCCACCTCGAACTGCACGCAACGACGTAAGGGGCGCCGATGCACGAGACTTCTGCCACCGCCGACTCAGCCGCCCTGGCGGCGTCCGATCCTGACTGGGCGTGCCGCTGGTGCGCAGGGACGAACGGCTCGTTGGTGCTCGACGCGGGTCTGCAGCCGGCCGCCGACCTGTTCCCCCTGCCGATGGATCCGCTGCCGGATCCTGAGCATCCGCTTCACATGGTGATGTGCCGGGACTGCGGGCTGGTGCAGCTGGGGAGCGACCCGACGAAGCCCGAGGAACCTCGCGGAGTCGAGCCAGCCGCCCTCGTTGCGCAGGCGGAGGACGCTGTCGGCCGCGCGGCGGAGGCCGGCTTCATCCGTGCGGGAAGTCGCGTCCTGGAGTACCCGAGCCCGCATGGCGGGTCCTGGGTGAACCCGCTGACGGCACGCGGGCTCACCGAGGTCACCGACGGCAAGGCCGAGGTCATAGTCGACATCTTCGGAATGATGCACGACGCCGATCAGCGCGCCGCCCTCGCCGAGCGGGTCTCGCACCTCGCCGACGACGGCGTGCTGCTGATGCAGTACCACACCGTGGCGGCGATCGTCCGGTCCGGGATCTGGAACGCGTTGCGGCACGGGCACTTCGCGTACTACTCAACGCCGGTGCTCAGTGAGATGGGTCGAGAGTTCGGCCTCGAACCGGTTGCCTGCTGGGAGTTCCCGCTGTACGGGGGGACGATTCTCCTCGGGCTGGCCAAGAGCTCTGCGCCCTCGCCCCAAGCGGTGGCCATGATCGACCGGGAGACGTCCGAGGGCATCCTCGACCAGGAGTACGTCAAGAGCCTCGGGGGCGCGCTGAACGAGTCGGTGGCCGCGATCGAGGCCTACCTCGCGTCAGCTGTCGACCAGGGCCTCACGGTCGCGGGCTACGGCGCTGCGTCACGCACCTCCGCGCTGCTCCGGTGTGCTCACGTCGAGAAGGAGCACGTGGTCGCCGTTGCTGACGCATCAGCGGCCAAGCACGGGCGCACGATGCCTGGGAACCGGATCCCGATCGTGTCGCCGGAGGATCTGGTCGCGCTCGCCCCCGACCGAGTTCTGCTCTTCGTACCCGACCTGCTCACCGAGGTCCGGCAGGCGCTACCCCAGATCGAGGCACGGGGTGGCAGGTGGGTGGTGCTGGACCCGATGCCGCGGGAGGTCGAGCCGCTGTCATGACCGGCGGCTACCGTCGTGTGCGTCGGCGCGCGTCAGGCGCCGATGCTGGCCTTGAAGTCGGCCCACGAGCCGGCCATTCGATCGCGCTCGCTCACCACGGTGATCGGCGCCGGCCAGGGGACGGCAAGGTCGGGGTCGAGGTAGTGGATGGTGACGTCCTCGGCAGGGTTGTAGAAGTCGTCGATGCGGTAGACGAAGTCGGTGACCGACGTCAACGCTTGGTAGCCGTGCAGGAAGCCCCGCGGGATGTAGACCTGTCGACACTGCTGGTCATCGAGAAGGAAGGTCTCCATCGCGCCGAACGTCGGGGAGCCGGGGCGAGCGTCGATGGCCACGTCGAGGACGGCACCGTGGGCGCAACGCACAAGTTTCGCCTCTCCTGCCCCGGAACGACCGTGCAGTCCCCGCACGACCCCTTGATAGGACCGCGACTGGTTCTCCTGCTTGAAGGCTGCCGGGTCCAGGCCGGCCTGGGCGATGACGTCCACGTCGTAGGTACGCGAGAAGTAGCCACGCGCGTCACGATGTGGAGTTGGCTGGAAGACGATCAGGTCGGGAATCGACGTCTGGATGATATCCACCCGCGCGATGCTACTCAGATCCGCTGCCGTCGGATGAGGAGCAGGAACCCTGTCATCTCCGCGGGCACCGCACGCGCCCGAGGAGATGACGAGCACGGCGACGCACAGTGACAACCCCAGCACGAGGAGCCCTGATGGCGACGACGACGAGCACCGCTACCAACCATCCCTTCGCGACGTCAGCGCGGCGAGTCTTCGCTCGCTCCGCAGCCGCGCAGCGCGAGCTGCACGCCCTCATCCCGGGCGGCGCGCACACCTACGCACGCGGGTCGGACCAGTACCCCGAGAACATGGCGCCGGTCATCGTCCGGGGCGCCGGCTCCCGAGTCCAAGACCTCGACGGGAACTGGTTCGTCGAGTACGGCATGGGTCTGAGAGCGGTGACGCTCGGATACGGCTACGGGCCGGTCGTGGACGCGGTGAGCAAAGCAGCCGCGGAGGGCGTCGGGTTCTCGCGTCCCTCGATCTGGGAGCTGGAGGCGGCGAGGGAGTTCCTGGCCCACGTGCCGGGTGCGGACATGGTCAAGTTCGCCAAGAACGGCTCCGACGTCACGACCGCAGCGGTGAAGCTGGCGCGGGCCAAGACCAAGCGAGACCTGGTCGCGGTGTGCGGGACCCAGCCGTTCTTCTCCACCGACGACTGGTTCATCACCGTCACCCAGATGAACGCCGGTATCCCGGACGCCCAGCGAGACTGGACGGTCACATTCCGGTACAACGACCTCGACTCGGTACGCGAGCTGCTCGACAAGCACCCTGAGCAGATCGCAGCGCTGATCCTGGAGCAGGCGACGGCGACTGCCGAGCCCGCTCCAGGGTTCCTCGAAGGACTGCGGGAGTTGGCCGACGAGCACGGCTTCGTCCTGATCTTCGACGAGATGATCACCGGGATGCGCTGGTCGGCGGGCGGTGCTCAAGCGGTGTACGGGGTCACGCCGGACCTGTCGACCTGGGGCAAGGCTATCGGGAACGGGTTCCCTGTCTCGGCACTCGCTGGGCGGCGAGACCTCATGGAGCAGGGCGGCCTCAATACGGACGATCCCCGTGTCTTCCTGCTGTCCACGACGCACGGTTCTGAGACCACAGGCTTGGCGGCCTACTTGGCGGTGGCCGAGGCGTACAAGAAGTGGGATGTCGTCGGCACCATGGAGTCTCAGGGTCGGAAACTGGCGGAGGGGATGACTCGCGCTGCGGAGGCTGCAGGCGTGCAGGAGCATGTCGTCGTCATGGGTCGTCCCTCTTGCCTGGTCTTCGGAACGAAGGACCACGAGGGTCAGCCCTCTCAGGCTTTCCGGACGCTGTTCATCCAGGAGATGCTCGAGCGGGGGGTGCTGGGGCAGTCCTTGGTGATCTCCGCTGCCCACACCGACGACGAGATCGCCATCACCACCGAGGCCGCGGCTGGTGCGTTCGAGGTCTACGCCCGAGCGCTGCGCGCCGGTACGACCGACGGCTTCCTCAGGGGCAGGCCGGTGGCTCCGGCCATGCGGGCGCTGGCGCATCCGCGACGGCTGCCCGACCCGGCATTGCCGCCGACGGAAGCTGCAGCCACCACCAGCTATGGCTCGAACTTGTAGCCCAGCCCGCGCACGGTGACGATGTAGCGGGGGTTCCCGGGGTCGGGCTCGATCTTCGCGCGCAGTCGCTTGACGTGCACGTCCAGGGTCTTGGTGTCCCCGACGTAGTCCGCGCCCCACACCCGGTCGATGAGTTGTCCGCGGGTCAGCACCCGGCCGGCGTTGCGCAGCAGCAGCTCGAGCAGCTCGAACTCCTTCAGCGGCAGCT